>JAEDJL010000008.1 GCA_016296345.1 Bacteroidales bacterium
GTCTTCGTCTTTTGAGTCGTAACACTTCGTCTTTTTTCAAAAAGACGAAGTGTTAGTGAGCAAAAACCCTTATGTTGTTTCTCGGAGAGCAAACCTTACTCTGAAAAACCCTCATTTTGCCCTCAAAACAGGTGAAAATTTTACTCAAAATTCTCGCTTAAAATCCTTGATTTTTATCGTCGAAAAATATGGAAAGAAGTTATTATTTAATCTTCTAATACGGAAAAGGTAGTGTTTCAAAAAGTGCGTCTGTTTGTTTGTCAGTTCTCGATTGCGTAGCCGAAGGTCCATTCGATGTATTGGGCAACGCTGAATTGGGCTGCACGCAGGTTAGCTCCGAAGAAGCAGGAGTTTTTCATGTAATATCGCAAGCCTACCCTTTGAAACATCAGCCTGCTTTCGTCCAACTTGTTTTTATATAGGTATATCCCGGGTTCGAGAACAATTCCGAGGCGATGGATACGATATTCGTAGCTTATGTATGCCGAAAAGTTCAGCCTGTCTGCATGGTTTATCTCGTAGAAATATGGTTTTCGGCTGAACACTCGGTATGATGTTCCCACATATTGGTCATATCCAACTCCCAATCCGACTCCCAAGGAGTGTTTGAGGTTAAATCGCCAAAGAACTCGTCGGTCTATTCCGCACACAAAGTAAGAGCGGCTGATGTATGGTTCATCGACAACCGCAGGAGAAAGAACCGTGAGAAAATTGTGAGAACCCACAAATCCGCTCCACAAATCTATTATATGACCTTCAAAGTCGGGAATGGGCAAAATAGTGTGCTGAACTTTTCCTTTGGGAAAATAATCTGCCGACAGCTTGGCAGAAAGGACATTGACACCATGATTGGGTCGCTTGATTGCTCCGTTGGAATAATGAGAAAAAGAAATGCCCAAGCCCAAATCAAAATTATTTCCCATCTGTCGCTTCATGACAAAGGAGGCATCAAGATAGCACGATGCCGCCGCTCCCATTGCTGTACGCTCGGGGTGTTCTGTTGTAAAGTGAAGCCAATCATAGGTGATACCTACGGCATAGTCTCCATGGAAAGAGTACTTCCCTTTTTGGAAAATTGGTTTGGACAAAAAAGCATAAAGTGTGGTTGGTTCGCCAAGCTGGTTTGGCACATTAAAGGCTGCACCCGACACTCCCACTCCGAAAGAGGGGTAGTCGTAAAGCTGATGCCAATACTTGTCTCCCGAAGTCTGTTTGACAAACCTCAGAGAGGCAACATACATTTGAGAAATAGGTGTGTTGGAAGTGTTGTCTCCTCCGAGAAATCCATTTGTGGGAATGACCCAACCCCACTGCCCGAATGCCGCAAGGGAATACTCTCCCCTGTTTTGTGCAACCGAGACTGTGCAAAGCAGGGTCAATAATACCAATGAGAGATTTTTCTTCATTCCTATTTCACATTTGCAGCAATATATTCCATTATCTGTATTGCATTTGTTGCAGCTCCTTTCCTCAAATTGTCTGCCACCACCCACATATTAAGAGTGTTGGCTTGCGAAGGGTCTTTTCTCACTCTGCCTACAAATACCTCGTCTCTGCCTATGGTATTGATTGGCATGGGATAAAGATTTGCTTCGGGCTTGTCCTCTACCACAACTCCCGGAGTTGCATTCAACAGAGAATAAACCTCCGAAAGGGTAAATGGTTCAAAAAATTCCACGTTCACGCTCTCACTATGTCCTCCCAATACAGGCACTCTGGCAACCGTTGCACTCACTCCTATCGAATAATCGTCAAAAATCTTTCGTGTTTCGTTAAGTAGTTTTTCCTCTTCGGTAGTATATCCGTCCGAAAGGAAGTCTCCTCCGTGAGGAAGCACGTTTTCGTGAATTTGATAAGGATATGCCTTTTGGCAGGGTTCGTTTCTCTGTTCGCAAGAGAGCTGTTGCACTGCCTTGACGCCTGTTCCGGTAACACTCTGGTAGGTCGAGACAACTATTCTCTTGATACGAAAAGCCTTGTGGAGCTTCGAGAGTGCAAGAACCATCTGAATGGTGGAACAATTTGGGTTGGCAATGATTTTGTCCTCTGCCTTGATTGCATCAGCATTGATTTCGGGAACGACAAGCGGCACTTTCTCGTCCATTCTCCAAGCCGAAGAGTTGTCAATCACCCTTGTACCCTTTTGGGCAAACAAAGGAGCATACTGCTTTGAAGCCTTTCCACCGGCAGAGAAGATTGCAAAATCGCAACAGCTATCAATAGCTTTTTCGACACTCACAACCGTCAGCTGCCTGCCTGCAAAATCAATCTTTTTGCCCACGCTCTTTGGCGAAGCTGCCGCAATTATTTCACAATCAGCAAATCCTCTTTCTTCCAACACCTGCAACATCACGCTGCCAACAAGTCCTGTTGCTCCTACAACTGCTATTCTCATTTTGTTCTTTCGATTTTTGGTTATTCGTTTGAATATTTCTTTATATAACTGCGATAAGTGGCAAACACATTTGCCCGAGAAATAAATCCCAGATACTTACCCTTATCGACCATTACAATGCTGTATCGGTCCGAACCAATGAATTTCTGCACAATGTCTTCGAGCGGCTCTTCAATGTCGGCAATAAACATTGGCGAATACCTCATATAGCTCTCGACTTTAATCTTGTCATAAAACTCAGGGCGGAAAAGAAGCGAACGAACGTCGTCCAAAACCACCACTCCCTTAAAGACACCTTCATTATCGACCACAGGGAAGAAGTTTCTGTTGCTTCTCTCAACCGCACGGACGATGTCCCTCAAAGTAGAATCGGGTCTGAGAATGACAAAGTTGGTTTCAATCAAATCTCTCTTGTCGATAAAATGTAGAGCTGTCTTGTCCTTATTGTGTGTCATCAAGTCGCCCTGCTTTGCGAGGCTCTCAGCATAAATCGAATACTTGGTGAGCGGTTTGACAACAACGTATGCGATTGTTGTTGTAATCAAAAGTGGCGTAAAGAGTGCATATCCACCGGTGATTTCGGCAATAAGGAAGGTTGCAGTCAGAGGAGAGTGCATCACACCTGTCATCACGGCAGCCATTCCGACTAAAGCAAAGTTACTTTCTGCAACTGTGATAATGCCGGTCATGTTTACAATTTTTGCAACAAAAAATCCGCAAAAGCCTCCAATGAAAAGACTTGGAGCAAACGTTCCTCCCACTCCTCCCGAAACACAAGTTATAGAAGTAGCAAAGGCTTTCAAAATAATGATTGCGAGCAAAATCAAAAGGAAAAGCCATTTGTTATCGGTATAAGAGTAGAAAAAACTGTTTCGAAGCATACTGTCGGGATTGTTGTTCAACAAATCGGTCAATGCAGAGTAACCCTCGCCAAACAAAGGTGGGAAAAGATACACCAACACACCAAGGGCAATGCCGCCTACGATAACCTTGTTGGTTCTACTCCAAGGACGAAACGTCTTGGAAACCCATTTGTTGATTTTCAAAAAGTAAAGCGACACAAACGCAGCAACAACTCCAAGCAACACAAAAGCCAAAATCTTGTTCAACTCAAAAGGAGCATCGACCTTGTAATAAAACTGTACACCCTGACCGAAGAAAAAGTATGATATAATGGAGGAAGTTACAGCAGAGATGAGTAAAGGCACTGCCACATTCATGCTAAGGTCAATCATCAGCACCTCAAAAACAAACAAAATGCCGGCTATGGGAGCTTTGAAAGCTCCTGCAATAGCTCCTGCAGCACCACAGCCCAAGAGAATGATGACCCATTTGGTATTCAAACGGAAAAAGCGTGCAATATTTGAAGCAATGGCACTGCCGGTCAAAACAATGGGGGCTTCCAAACCCACACTGCCACCAAAAGCCACCGTAATCGAAGATGTAAGCATCGAACTCCAACAATGATGTGGCTTCAACCTGCCACCCTTACGCGAAACAGCATACATAACCTTGCTCACACCATGAGACAAATCATCTTTGATAAAATATTTGACTATCAAGACCGTCAGACTTATGCCAATGGCAGGATACATCAAAAAAAGCATATTACCTCTGTCGGCAGAAAACCACGAAAATCCGCTTATCAATTCATAAGTGTAGTGAACAGTATTCTTCAACACCACCGAAGCCAAGCCTGTTGCCAAACCGACCAACAAACTTAGTATCAATACAAACTGATAAGTAGTGAGGTGTCTGCGTCTCCAAACATAAAAACGCTTGTAGTACGACCTAAAATCTATTCCCTTAATCTTCTCAATCAACTCCGACGGCTTTACCATACTGCAAAGATACATCTTTTTTCATACAATCAAGACTTGACAAGCTCCCAAAAGCCCTTCTTGGCTGAACCCTTGCGGCAAATCACCCTGCCACTGAGCCTCTTGATATGACGAGCAATCGTTGCACGACTTAGATTCAACAGAATAAGGCTGCAAAGACTTAGTCCATTCAAAGCCGACAAGATAAGCCTCTTTCAAATCCTTCATTGTAGCAAGTTGTATGAGAAGAGCCTTACAACTCTCCCCAACCCGTCTGCAAAGATAACAATTTTGCAAAAAACTCGCCGTTGCTGCAGAATAAAGAGGAGTGTATTATGACAATTTGCCGTTTTATTTTCGTGAAACAGTGATTCTTCTTCAGTGTTGTAAAAATTGATTTGCACCTACAAAGCTCTTACCTCAATAAGTTCTTGAAAAGAGTTTGCATATCTATCAGTCCTGTAAGGTAAAGAGCTGTGAAGATGATGACAACTATTACTATGTAACGAATGAATTTAGCTCCTTTTTTGAAGGCGATGCGTGTTGCGATAAAGGAACCAATGAATGTACCTGCCGAGTGCAACAGCCCGAAATTCCAATGGACGTTTCCGCCTTGCACAAAGACGATTATGGCAACTATTGTGTAGAGTGTCATCACCATGGCTTTAATTGCATTGGTTCTTATGATATTTGCTCCGAGTAGCATAGAGCCTGCCGCCATAAGAAAGAAGCCTGTGCCGACTTGAACAAAACCTCCGTAAATGCCTATGAGGAAAAAGACGATGTAGTGTAGTGGTTTGTTCTTTGCAGAGAGCTTTTCTTCGTTGTCTGTATCAAAGTTTTTAGGTGCTGTAAAAAGAAAGAATAGCATGACAATAAGACTTACTCCCATTGCGTAAGAAAATGCTTGCATAGGTATGAGGAGCGATAAAACGCTTCCAAGCAATGCCCCGAACATTGCCGCAAGTGCAAGGATAAATACTCTTTTCTGTTTGAGATACCCTTTTCGTGCAAAAAGCATTGCCGAAAGTGAGCTTTGCATAAGCACGCCTATACGGTTTGTTGCATTGGCTTCAACAGGCGATAAGCCCAAGGCGAGATAGAGAGCAATGGATATGACTGTACCTCCTGCCGAAAGTGTATTGACAAATCCGACAATCAGTCCCGAAATAAGCAGTGTGAGGACTATGACAAGGCTCATTGCTGCTGATGATGTCTGTTGTGCCTTGGTTTACTTATGCTTTTGCTTGCAATCTTTGGTAAGTTCTTTCATAAACTTACGCTCTTCCATGAGTAACTTGGCTACTTTTTGTGGCGGAAGTACCTCTTGAAATTTTTCGACGTAATTTGCAGTTGTTTGTTGCAAGGCTCTTTCGGTTTCCATTTCTGTTTTGATGAATGCTTCTGCCGTTGCAGCATCGCAAGTGAGTATATCTTTACCTTTAAGTCGATGCAAATGTTCAATTTGATGGTCTCTTATTGCGAACATTTTTGCATCATATTCTTCGTAGATGACCCAAAACTTGTCTGATTCTTCCTTTGTGAGGTTCAAGCGTTCGGTATAGAGTGCTTTCTTCTTCTTCATTACTTTTTCTCTCACTTGTTGAGGCTTCATCTTCTTGTCTTGCTCTTGTGCAAAGAGATTTGCAGAGAACAAAACAACAATCAAACTCAGTAGAATTGTCTTTTTCATATCAATCTTCTGTTTCTGTTAATATCACTTCTCTTTCGTCTTCTTCAACAAAGTATTCCAAGTACTGCAGTTCGTCTTCGGTAAAGACAATCTGCTCTGCTTGGCGTTTCATTTCGGCTTTGTGTCTCTGCCATTGGGCTTCTTCGGCTCTGAGAGCTTCTTGTTCGGCCTTTTCTTGTGCCGATTTGCCGTTAAAAAGGAAGGAAAAGGTGTTGTTTTGTTTCAAGTCTATGTTGTCGTTTTGAAATGCCACTATCCACACACTAAGTCCCAAAATTACAACTGCCGATATGCTTGCCACATATCTGAACAATTTGGGGCTTGAAACGTGTTTCTTTTCTGCATTCTCCAACAATTTGGTGTTTAATTGTTCAAAATAGCCTTCCGGCACTTTGAACGGGTTGTGTTTTTTATCCATTTTGTTTTCCTTATTCATGCGATTTGACAATTCGTTTTTCGATTGGTTTAATCGAAAGTTCGTTTTTGTTTCTTGATACTGTTTTTGAACAAACTCAAAAGTTACTTTTACTATGGTCAGACTTCGTTGCAATTTGCTTTTACGAACTCTTCTATCTTTTTTGCTGCAATATGGTAGGAGGCTTTGAGACCTCCTTGTGTCGTTTTGGTGATTTGAGATATTTGGGCAAAGGACAGCTCGTCATAATACCTCATCTGAAAAACGGCTCTCTGCTTTGGCGGTAGCGAAAGTATGGCTTGCTGCAACAAATGCTCCACTCTGTCACCCTCAAATAAGGAATCTGAAGCCAATTTGCTCAATACCTTTTGTTCAAAGCTGCATGAGGCATCAGAAATCTTCCTGTTTTTGGATTTGATAAAGTTTAGAGTGTGATTGTATGCTATTCGATAAATCCATGTCGAGAGTTTGGAAGAATTGTTGAAGTTTTCGATGTTTTCAAACACCTTGATAAAAATGTCTTGTGTCAAGTCATTTGCATCATCATGGTCATATACCATGCGTCTTACCTGCCAATAAACTCTCTGAGAGTACTTTTTTATCAGCAAACCGTACCCTCGTTCTTTGGTCTCTTTGTGCTTTATCAGCGAAAGGATTTGTGCTTCTTCGCTTTCCGGGTTTTGGTTTATGCGGAGTGTGAGTTTCATGTTCTGTTTTATTCGTTGTTTTCAAAAAAGTCTTGATGTCTGCTAAAAAATCTTCGTTTTTGGTCGTAATGTCTTTTCAATCATATCCATTGCAATATAGTTCCCGAACAGCAAGAACGGCTTGCTCCCGTAACGCTTTGAAGACAATTTGCTTCGTTTCTTACTCTCAATACTCCGAGAAAAGCAAATATCATTGCCTCTTTGAAGTCGGTGATTGTACGCTCTGCAATTTCTATCGCAAAGGTGGTGTTTTGACGTATCAGTTTCATAAGATAATCGTTGTATGCTCCCCCTCCTGTGGCAAGGGTTCTGCCTTTGATATTGCGGGATATTTGTTTGGCGGCATGAAGAGTGTAGGTTGCAATTTGTTCTTTCACACTTATTGACGAGTTTTCCAAAATCGGGAAGATATTTTCTTCAACCCATTCTTTTCCGAGGGAGTTTCCACTTGTCAGGTCTTGATAGTACGGCAGGCTGTCAAGCTGCGAAAGCAATAGTTCATCAACTCTGTTGCTTTGTGCTATCTTTCCGCCATCGTCAAACGTCAATCCTATCTTTTGGCAGAGGTAATTGAGTACTATATTTACCGGACAAATATCGTAAGAAGTGATATTGCCGTTTTGTTTGTGGCTTATGTTGGAAAATCCCCCTATGTTGAGACAGTCTTCATAGTCTTTGAACAAAAGCAAGTCTCCGATTGGGACAAGAGGAGCTCCTTGTCCTCCGAGAGCTACGTCCATTGTTCTGAAATCTCCTATGGTTGTCAGTCTCACCTTGCTGCAAAGTGCTGCAAGGTTGCCGATTTGGAGCGTGTATCCTTTGTTTGGTTGGTGAAAAATGGTCTGTCCGTGGGAGCATACGAAATCCGGCGATAATCCGTTGCGGTCTATGAAGTCTCTTGCGAGCTGTCCGAAGAGTGCTCCCAACTGTACGTCAAAGAGTGCAAGCTCTCGTCCGCTCATTGTTTCAGCAGAAATTATCTGCCTACGTAATTTGTCCGAATAGGTTGCTGTTTCAGCTTTGACAATAGAGAACTTCCAGCCCTCCTGCTGCTTTTCAAACTCGCAGTATGCCATATCCAAACCATCAAGCGATGTTCCCGACATCAATCCCACCACTTTATAAAACATCTTGCACTATCTCCATTCTTGTTGTTCTCGAACCCTTGATTAAAATCGTGCAACCCTCAATCTTCGGCTCTGCACTGAGGGTGTCTGCAAGCTCTTGCGAAGTCTCAAACCACCTCATCTTTTCTCTTTGCAGACCGCGGTATTCTTTACCGACAAGGATTACTTGTTCAAAGTCTTTGCCTGCCAAGAGGTCAACGCAATTTTTGTGTTCTTGTTCCGACACCTCACCAAGCTCTCTCATTGCTCCCATAAAGACCATCTTTCTTTCCGCTTTCATGTTTGCAAAAGCTTCAATGGCAGAACGGCAGGACGAAGGATTGGCATTGTAGCAATCTAGTATCAGAGTGTTACTTCGGGTCTTCAATATCTGTGAACGCTGATTTGCAGGCTTATATTGTTCTATTGATTTGCGGATTTGGTCTTTTGCAATGCCGAAATATCGTCCTATTACGTAGGCTGCCAACATATTATAACAATTATAGCTTCCCACAAGCGACGATTGTATCTCTGTGTCTTCAATCCAAAGGCTTGCATAGCCCGAGCAGTCGATGCTTCTGCCCTTATAGTCCGAAGGATTGACAAGAGAATATGTCGTTTTGGCTTCAAAATCATAGTCTTTCAGTGCTTCGTCGTCCTGATTGACAAAAAGGTGTGCCTTTGAAGAATGAGAATTTTTCACACTCTCGAACAAGGCTTTCTTAGTCGTAATTATGTTTTCCCTGCTCTTAAATCCCTCTATGTGGGCTGTGCCTATGTTTGTCAGAATGCCCATGTCAGGACTTGCAATCGAACAAAGGAATGCTATTTCGCCCGGGTGATTGGCTCCCATTTCAACAATCGCTACTTCGGTATCGGCAGTGATTGAAAGAAGTGTGAGAGGCACTCCGATATGATTGTTCAAATTGCCTGCGGTTGCCCGAGTTTTGAAAGCAGAAGAAAGAACCGAATAAATCAATTCTTTCGTGGTTGTCTTGCCATTTGTTCCGCTTATGCCGATAATGGTAGTTTTGAGCCTGTTACGGTGATATTTGGCAAGCTCCTGCAACATCTGCAAACTATCTCGGCAAAAGAAAAAAATACCTCGGCGTTTCGTTTCGCCAGAACGCCGTTCTGTTTCCTGGTATTTTTCAAATACTTGCACACTGTCTGAAACCACTGCCGCAGCTCCTTGCTCCAAGGCTTGGAGAGCAAAATTGTTGCCGTCAAAATTTTCTCCTCTCAGAGCAAAAAAGACATCGCCTTGTTTTATGTTGCGAGAATCGGTGCTGATATGGGGGTAGCGAAGATATAAATCGTATATCTGTTCTACTGTTGAATAGTTTTGATTATGCTGTTCCATAATAGGTCTGCTGTTTTATCCCAACTGAATTTATTTGCTTGTTCTCTTCCTTTGTCGATGCAGCTTTGCCGCAAATCGGGGTCGGAATATAGTTGCATCATTGCTCGTTTGATTGAATCGGGGTCAAGAGGGTCTGCATACAAAGCTGCATCGCCGCAAATTTCCGGCATTGACGTTACATCGGAAACAACTGCCGCCGTTCCGGAACGAAAAGCCTCCAAAGGGGGAACTCCAAAGCCTTCAAACAAAGAAACAAACATACAAGCTATACTTGCAGAAGCTATGCGGTTTACTTCTTCGGTCGAAAGGCGAGAGGTAAATATCACCTCATCTTTGTATTTCATTGCTTCAAAAGCCTCTGCCACCTCACCCTTCCACCACATTTTGCTGCCGACAATAACAAGTTTTACATCGCTTTGAGTTTCTGTTTTGAACAAATCAAAAGCCCTGAAAAGGTTTGCAAGATTTTTTCTCTTGTGAAGCGAACCCACAAAATAGAAATAGTCTTTCGAGTCGGTATATCGGGCTTTGGTTGTGACAATCTCTTCTTTCGAGCATGGTTTGTACTCTTCCTTCGCTGCAGAATAAACAACGTCTATTTTGTTTTCTGCAATCTGATAAACCGATGCAATATCCCTGCGACTAAACTCCGAAACTGTTGCAACTCTTGTGGCTTTTTTTGCAAAAATCGGAAAGAAATATTTGTAGTATCTGAGGTAAGACTTTCGTCCCATAAAGGAAGGATCGTGTTCATAGTTGATGTCGTGAATGACAGGCAGGGTTTTGATTTTCCCCCACGTCGGAATGTATCCGTCAGGCGAGAGAAAGAGGTCTATCTTGTAGCGTTTGACATAGATAGGAAGCAGTATCTCAAAATAAATATACCACAAAAGCGGGTGGCGTGTAGGAAGCGGAATGACGACCGCCCTAACATTTGGTGCAAAAACAAACTTGGGATTATACGGTCGGTCAAAAAAGAAAACAAACTCACATTCCGGATGAGCAACTGTCATTCTTTCAAGCGTTTTGAGGGTAAAATAACCAATTCCCTCGAGCTTATCCTCAATCAAGAGGCGTGTATTTACTCCTATTCTCAATTTTTGGTAGTATTTTTACGTTGATTTGATAGGGCAAAGATACAATTCTTTTGTAAATTTGCCGATTGAAATATGAAGAAATTCTTTGTTACCAATCTATTCTTCCTATTGACTTTGAATATATTGATAAAGTCATTTTGGATTTTGGGCATCGACCGAGGTGTTCAGAACGCTGTATCTGCCCAAGATTACGGAGTATATTATGCACTCTTCAATTTCACTTATCTGTTTAACATTCTGCTTGATTTTGGCATCATAAACTACAACAATCGTACCATTGCACAACACACAAACTTGCTGAGAAAATATTTTGCCCGCATTATACCGCTCAAACTTCTGCTTGCAGTGGCATATACCGTTGTGGTGATTGTTTCAGGTTTGATTTTGGGATACGACAGTTGGCAGACAAAGATGCTTTTCTGGATGTGCCTGACGCAGGTTCTCTGTTCGTTCATCTCATATTTCAGAAGCAATATCACAGCCTTGATGATGTTTAAGACAGACAGCATTCTGTCGGTATTAGATAGAGCTTTGCTGATTGTTATTTGCAGCTTTTTACTCTGGAACAAGCGTCTGAGAGCCTCCTTTACGATAGAACAAATGGTCTATGCTCAATTTTTGACTATGTTCATCACCTTTGTGGTTGCTCTTGTCATCTGTTTGAGCAAGACAGGATTTGTAAGAATGAAACTCAACAAAAGTTTCGGAATTTTCCTTCTGAAAGACGGACTACCGTATGCAATACTTGGTCTTCTGATGGCTTGTTACAACAGAATGGATTCGGTAATGCTGCTTTCGCTTGTTGATGACAACGGCAAAAGTTCGGGTATTTATGCCTCCGGGTTTCGCCTTGTAGATTCGGCAAACATGGTTTCATATCTTTTTTCGGTCATTCTGCTGCCGCTTTTTGCCAAGATGATAAAGGAAAACAAGCCCGTAAAAGAAATTGTCGGAGCATCGTTCAGCCTGCTTCTGATTATAACACTCGGATTTGTCGCAGTGTCGCTTCTCTATTCCCATGAGCTTATGGAGCTTCTTTATTCCAAACACATAGAAGAAAGTGCCACTGTTTACAGACTGCTGTGTTTTTGTTTCATTCCCATATCGATGACCTACATCTTCGGCACTCTGCTGACTGCAAACGGCTCTTTGAAACACCTCAACATCATTGCAGGATTAGGAATGCTCATGAATATATGTTTGAACTTTATTCTCATTCCTTCGTTTGAACAAAACGGAGCTGCAATCACCTCTTTGATAACTCAAAGCGTTACTGCAATTCTGCAAGCTGTGCTTGCACTGAAAACCTTCGGCATAAAATTTGAAATAAAATATTGTTTGAAAGTATTGTCTTACGTTGTTTTGGTTGCAGTATGTGCAATCGGCGTTCACCAACTGCTGTGCGTTTCGTGGATTGTGAAGATTGCAATTTCGCTTTGCCTGATTGTGTTGGCTGCTTTCCCCGTAAGGATACTTTCACTCAAAGACATAAAATCTCTTATAGAGTAGAGAAAAAAGTAAGATGGACAAAATAGTATTTACGAAGAACGAAATCTCAAACTTGGAATACTCTTTGCAACGAGAGGTATTAAGAGCCAATATCTCAAACGCTTATTCTTGTACCACTCTTCCAAGTTGCAACACACGGAAGTACCATGGACTTTTGATAGTTCCACAACCCAAGGTCGATAATCAGAACCATGTTCTTCTGTCTTCGCTTGATGAAACAATCATTCAAAACAATCAGGCTTTTCATCTTGCACTTCACCGTTACAAAGACGGAGTCTATAACCCCAAAGGACACAAATACTTGGAAAGCTATGAGCTTGGATTGTTGCCAACTCACACTTACAAGGTAGGAAACACCGTTCTGCTCAAACAAATGCTCTTTCAGGAAAAGCAAGACCGGCTTTTGATAAAATATACCCTGCAAAGTGCCGACGAAGATGTGGTTTTGGAACTCATGCCTCTGCTTGCATTCAGACAAATCCACCGTCTGAGCATTGCAAATGACACTGCCGACACCTCATACGAGAATACCTCACAAGGAATTAAGTTCCGAATGTACCAAAACTACACTCCGCTCTACATACAGTTCTCAAAAAAAGTGGAATATCAACATCTACCCTACTGGTACTACAACTTTGAATACATAAGAGAGCAGGAAAGAGGATATGATTACCTTGAAGATTTGCTCTCTCCGGGGAAATTTACAACAACTCTCCGACCCGGAGAAAGTCTTTATGTTTCCTGCGGAGTGGAAGAGGCAAATCCTTTCCTTTTGAGCCGAGACTTTGTCAAGGAAACTCGTTTTCGTTTTCCGATTGAAAGCATGGAGGATATTTTGAGACGTGCTGCAAGAATGTTTTTTGCTCAAAAGGGGACAAAGGTAGATGTTGTTGCGGGCTTTCCTTGGTTTGGAAGATGGGGACGAGATACTTTCATCTCGCTTCCCGGACTTTGTATGGCAATAGGAGATTGGCGTATGTTCAGAATGGCAATCGACAGCGAATTGGAAGATTTCCAAAACGGCTTTTTTCCAAATATCGGTTCGGGAAGCCAATCTGCTTACAACAGTGTTGATGCCCCTTTATGGTTCTTTTGGTGTATTCAACAGTATGCTTACGCCAACAATGCAAGAGAACAAGTCTGGGCCTTGTATAAGGATGTCATGAAACAAATTCTTGACACCTTTTCGGAGGGAACAAACAATGTGAGAATGGACAGCAATTTCCTTTTGTGGCAATCTCAAGAGGGTGCGGCACTTACATGGATGGACGCTATAATTGACGGAGAGCCTGTAACAAGACGCAACGGCTATGCGGTAGAACTTAATGCTCTTTGGTTCAATGCAGTGATGTTTTATCGCGAACTTGCAACCCTTGCCTGCCAAGACGGAGAGACTGCACGCTGGGACGAATTTGCCGCCGAGTTTCCCGAACATTTCAAACAGACTTTTTGGTCCAAGGAAAAGGGTTACCTTGCCGATTGTGTATATGGAATGAAGAAAGATTTCTCTGTTCGTTGCAACATGATATTTGCAGTAAGTATGCCATACACCTGCCTCAGTCTCAAAATAAGACAGCTCATTGTCGAAAAGGTAAAGCAAGAGCTTCTGACCCCTTACGGACTTAGGACACTCTCTCCCACTTCTGCCGACTACCACCCTCAATACAGAGGCTCGCAACCCGAAAGGGACAGAGCATATCACAACGGCACTGTATGGGCTTGGCTCATCGGAGCTTTTGCAGAGGCATATCTCAATGTATATGGAAGTAATGCTGTCAATTATGTTGAACATCTTTACCGACAATTTGGTAATATATTAACAGATTATTGTGTGGGCAGCATTGCAGAGGTCTTTGACGGCAATCCTCCTTACACTCCCGGAGGCAGTATTTCGCAAGCGTGGAGCGTTGCGGAGGTTTGCAGAATGAAATACTTGATTGACAAATACAAAAAGGCAAAGGAGGACAAAGAATGAAAGTACTGATGTTTGGTTGGGAGTATCCGCCGCACATTTCGGGCGGTTTGGGAACAGCCTGTCATGGTTTGACCAAAGCATTGAGCCGAAAAGGTATAGAGATTGACTTTGTCGTTCCGCGTCTTTACGGAGACGAGCCGAAAAACGGAGCAGAACTCTGTCAGGCAAGCGGAGAATTTGAATTGCCTTGCAGAGAAGATATATCAAAGATTGAAAACAGCCTGTCATTTCTGCCGATTGCAAGCACAATGATACCTTACGAAAGCGAGCAAGACTATGCCGATAGAATGAAACGCCGTTTTGAAAATCCAAAAGGGCGATTCAGCGAAACAAAACGCCCTTTCAGTCAAGCAGAACGCCGTTTTGGAAAACGCACATTTTCAGTTAGTTTGCAGGGAGGCTATGGCGGTAATTTGTTTAATGAAGTAAGGCGTTATTCAATGGTGGCAGGAAGTCTTGCAAAGCAGAAAGACTATGATGTAATCCACGCTCACGACTGGCTTTGCTACAAAGCAGGCGAGGTTGCAAAGAAAATAAGCGGCAAACCTTTGATTGTCCACGTCCATGCGACCGAATACGACCGAAGCGGCGAGAATATAAATCGACAAGTCTATGAATTGGAATGCCAAGGCATGGAGGCAGCGGACGCAATCGTCTGCGTAAGCGAGTTTACGCGTCAAACAGTAATCTCAAAGTACAATCAACCCTCCTCAAAGGTCGTCTGCATTCACAACGGTGTCGAACCGCAAAACTGCAACAAGAGAACAGAAGACAACATCTTCGGAAAAACAATCGTAAGTTTCATCGGAAGAGTTACTTATCAAAAAGGACCGGACTACTTTGTGGAGGCGGCAGCCAAGGTTCTCGAAAAAGACCGCAATTTTGTCTTTGTAATGGCAGGAGACGGCGATATGCTCGACAAAATGACTGCCTTGGTTGCAAAAAAGCGTATAAGCGAGAACTTTTTTTTCACCGGATTTTTGAAACCCGACGAGTTGAAACAGCTGTTGGCACAGACAAGCGTTTTTGTCATGCCGAGCGTTTCCGAACCCTTCGGAATAGCTCCCTTGGAAGCCATGAGTTCGGGAGTGGCAGCCGTTATCAGCCGACAATCTGGCGTTTCGGAAGTGCTGACCCATGCAATCAAGGTCGATTTTTGGGACATTGATGCAATGAGTGATGCCATTTATTCGATAGGTCGCCACAAAGCCCTTTCGGATATGCTTTGCGAAAAAGGCAAGGCAGAAGTTGCAGCCCTCACATGGGACAAGGCAGCAGACAAATTGAGCGAATTATATAACCAAATAGCAAACAAAACACCTCAGATATGAAGTCGATATGTTTTTACTTTCAGGTACACCAGCCTTTCAGGCTTCGACAATACAAATTTTTCGACATAGGCAGACAACACAGCTATTTCGATGATTTTCAAAACGATTGGATTTGCAAACGTGTAGCACAAAAGTGCTACCTTCCTGCGAACAAACTGATACTACGCCTCATTGAGCGGACGGAAGGTCGTTTCAAGGTGGCATATTCAATTTCGGGAACAGCCTTGGAGCAATTCGGTCTCTACGCTCCCGAAGTGATTGAGAGCTTTCAGGCTTTGGCACAGACAGGTTGCGTAGAATTTTTGAACGAAACCTACTATCACTCTCTTGCGAGCCTGATTGACAAGGAGGAGTTTGCCATTCAGGTTGATATGCACCGAAAAAAAATTGCCGAACTCTTCGATTGTCAGCCCGAAGTGTTCAGAAATACTGAGCTTATCTACTCCGACGAGATTGCAAAGAGCGTCAAACAAATGGGCTTCAAAGCACAGCTTGCCGAAGGAGCAAAACACGTTCTTGCATGGAGAAGTCCAAATTATGTTTATGCCAACTATCCCGACGGAGACCTTACTTTGCTGCTGAAAAACTTCCAACTGAGCGATGATATTGCCTTTCGATTTTCCCAACAGTCGTGGCAGGGATTTCCGCTTACGAGTGAAAAGTTCGTTTCGTGGCTTTCGCATATAGAAAACCCCGACTGCATCAACCTTTTTATGGATTACGAAACCTTTGGCGAGCATCAGTGGCAGCAGACCGGCATATTCGACTTTTTGGAACACCTTCCTTTTGAGGTATTGAACCGAAGTGATTTTGATTTTGCAACTCCGAGCGAAGTGGCAGAGCGTTATCCCATAAGGGACAAGGTAAGTTCTGTCAGCCCTATGAGCTGGGCAGACGAAGAAAGAGACCTTACGGCATGGCTCGGCAACGATTTGCAAAACGACAGCTTCGCACAACTCTACTCACTCAAAGAGGCAGTGATGAAAAGCGGCGATGAAAACATTTTGAACGCTTGGAGACGTCTGCAAACCTCCGACAACTTCTATTATATGTGTACAAAATGGTTCTCGGACGGCGATGTACACAAATACTTCAACCATTACGACAGCCCATACAAGGCTTACATCAACTATATGAACGTTTTGTCCGATTTGCGTTTGCAACTAAAAGAATACTTGTAACAGATGACAAATGCAAACAAGCAAGAGTACGGACAATTTTGCGAGCAGAACCCCGATATGCCCGTTTTCCTGCAACCATGGTGGTTGGACGCTGTGTATCACGAAGGTTGGGACGCACTATTGTACAAAGAAAAAGACAATATCCTTGCTGCAATGCCCTACGGCAGGCACAAAAAATATGGATTTACCACAATTTTGCAGCCAAAGCTCACTCCCACAACAGGACTATGGATTGCATATCCCGAAAATCAAAAAAGGATAAACCGTTACTCCTTGGAGATTAAGGCAATGGAGTTCTTTGCAGAGCAAACTGACAAACTAAAACCTGCCTACTTCCAATCAATGTTGCATTTCAGCTTCACATCATGGTTGGGCTTCTATTGGCACGGCTATAAGCAGACAACACGCTACACATATCGCTTTACACACATAGAAGACTTGGATTACACCTTTTCGCAAATCGATTCATCGGTCAAAAAACGCATACGAAAATTGGAAAAGGAAGGATTTGTAATACGAACAGACCTTCCGCTTAAAGAATTTTACGATATAAATGCCAAAACTTACCAAAGGCAGGGAATGCAATGCCCTTTTTCCTTTGCAGAGTTTGAAGCTGTCGAAAGAGCTGCCGCAAGCAGAGGAATGAGCAGGCGTTATTCCATATCTGACAGCTTGGGTAAGGTTCATTCTGTGAGCTATGTGGTAGGCAAAGGTGAGGTTTGGCAGGGAATTTTCTCCGGTTCAGACCCCGAATGTCGCTCTTCAAACGCCGCAACCCTGCTTTTGTGGCATATACTCGAAGATGCACACTCGCAAGGCTGCAAGGAATACAACTTTAACGGCTCTGTGATAAAATCTATCGAGACTTTTATAAGACACTTCGGTGCAGAACAAACGCCATACATGATGATAGAAAAGCACTACTCCAAGCTATACACTTTCTTGAAGCGATTGAAAGGATAAAAAGCAGAGATTAGAGCAATGAATATCAAACTTATTGTTGTCGGAAAGAGCGAAAGCGAGCATCTTCGCTCATGGGTTGAGGTCTATGTCAAGAGATTGTCGCACTACACAGGCTTTGAGATTGTTACCCTGCCCGATGTAAAGAATGCAAAGAACCTTTCTACTGCCGAACTCAAAGAGCGAGAGGGCGAAATGATACTCCGACAGGTCGAAAAAGCCGACAAGGTCGTCCTCTTGGACGAAAAAGGCAGAGAATTTACAAGCATGGAGTTCTCTAAGTACCTCGAAAAACAAATGAATGCCTCGGTGAGAACGCTGGCTTTTGTTGTTGGCGGAGCGTTCGGCTTTTCCCCAAAAGTATATGAACGAATTGGCGAAAGGATTGCAATAAGCAAGATGACCTTTTCTCATCAGATGATACGGCTTCTTGTTGTCGAACAGATATATCGGGCATTCACCATTTTGAAAGGAGAACCCTACCACAACGAATAAGAAACTATTGTTGTAAGTCAAAAAAATCTTATCTTTGCACTTGCAATGAACACCACAAACAGAACAAACAGAGCGGCAAGGGCAGCAATGACATACGAACAAGCCTTTGCCATTAACGGCAATATGCCGCCTCAGGCTACCGAAATAGAAGAATCGGTTCTCGGAGCTTTGATTTTGGACCAAGACGCTTTGAGTAATTCTATCGACATCATAAGACCGGAATACTTTTACTCGGAAGAGAATGCAACAATCTTCAGAGTGATAAGCTCTTTGTTCGCCGAGGGAAAGCCGGTCGATATTTTGACAGTGAGCGAAAGGCTGAAAAAAAACGGAAGTCTTGAAGCCGTCGGAGGCAACTACAAACTTGTCAGCCTCACTTCCCGCATTACTTCGGCAGCTCACATAGAATATCATGTGCGTCTGCTTTCCGAAAAATACATTCAGCGAGAACTCATACGCGTTTCGACCGAAACTCTTCGCGATGCTTACGATGAGACGAGCGATGTGTTGGATTTGTTGGACAAAACCGAGACCAAGTTTTTGGAAATCAACGACAGCAACTTCAATTCGGACATTTTGGGCATGGATACCTTGGTTCGCAACACCATTATGGACATAGAGAAGAACCAAACCCTTGCAGAAGATGCCTCGGGACTGCTTACCGGTTTCAGAACTCTTGACAACAAAATAGGAGGATTTCAAAAGGGTACACTCATTATCCTTGCTGCGCGTCCTGCAATGGGAAAAACAGCTCTTGCAATCAACATTGCCCGCAATATGGCGGTCGATTTTAACAAGCCTGTGGCGATTTTCTCTCTCGAAATGACGGCAAGCGAACTTACTTCGAGACTTATCAGTGCCGAAACGAGCATAGAGGGCAGAAAATTCAAAGCAAACGGCAAACTTTCCGAAGCAGAAAAAGAATATATCAGAGAAAAAACCAACTCACTTGTCAAAGCACCGATTTATATCGACGATAACCCGGGATTAACTATCTTTGAACTGAGAGCAAAGTGCCGAAGGTTGAAACAAAAGTACGACATACAAATGGTATTCATCGACTATTTGCAACTAATGCAGGGAGGCGATGCTGTCAAAGGGGGCAATCGTGAGCAGGAAATCTCATATATTTCAAGGCAGTTGAAGGCTCTGTCGAAGGAATTGAGCATTCCCATTCTTGCTCTGTCGCAACTCTCTCGTGCAGTGGAGACAAGAGGCGGCAGCAAGAAGCCTGTGTTGAGCGATTTGAGAGAATCGGGTGCCATTGAGCAAGATGCCGACATTGTAATGTTCATCTACCGTCCTGCATACTACGGAGAAGGAGGCGAAGACGACGAAAGACTTGCAAAAGTCATCATTGCAAAGCACCGTGCAGGCGAAGTAGGCGAGGCAGACCTTAACTTCATCAACCAATATGTGCGTTTCGAGAACCGAATGGACGACATTGGTTACAATTCTTTTGACAGCACCTTTGTCGAATCGAAGATGAACTACGAAGAAACCGACAATCCTTTCTAAGCAAAGGTCGTTTCTTCCTCACCAAAATCAAACAATCACCATATCATACCACACAATGAGACAGACCAAAGCACATTTTTGTTTGGCAAAACGAATAAAGACGTTGATATTCCTTGCTTTTGTATTGTCAATAACAGCTTGCAGGGCAGCATATCTTATTATCCCTATGGACGAAAGCCAGAAAAATCACCTGAAAGCCTACGGAGTTGCATACAAGGTACTGAGTGAAGAATATGAAGTGGAGTGGCTGCTGAATTTTCAGGGCGGTGCTTTCTCCATGAGGGCAGATCAAACGACCGAAACCCTCTGCCGCCTCAGGGGAGTGAGCTATTATCTTGTGAGCGAAGGACAATACCAAGGCATAATCGAACAAATAGCCCTTCCTGAGGTCAATCAAGATGTGGTAAAGCTGCAAAAAGCACCCAAAATTGCCGTCTATTCACCCAAAAACAAACTTCCGTGGGACGATGCCGTTACTTTGGTTCTCACCTACGCCGAAATACCCTACGATGTGGTCTATGACGAAGAAGTTCTCTCGGGAGTGTTGCCGCTATACGACTGGTTGCACCTTCACCACGAAGACTTCACGGGACAGTTCGGCAAATTCTGGTCTCAATATCGCAATCAGCAATGGTACATTGACGATGTACGCACCCAAACCGAGACTTCACACCGCCTCGGCTTCCAAAAAGTATCCCAACTCAAACTTGCGGTGGTCAAAAAGATAAGAGATTTTGTTTTGGGAGGAGGGTTTATGTTTGCAATGTGTTCTGCCCCCGATTCGTTTGACATAGCCCTTGCAGCCGAAGGGGTGGATATTTGCGAGACTATGTTTGACGGCGACCCCATAGACCCCGATGCACAATCCAAATTGAACTATGCCAACTGCTTTGCATTCAAAGACTTTCACATAGTTACAGATCCATACACCTATGAGGTGTCCGACATTGATGTTCCTGCGTCTCGCTCGAGGAAGTTCAACGAAAAGAACGACTTTTTCGTACTTTTTGACTTTTCTGCCAAGTGGGACTGGATTCCTACGATGCTTACGCAAAACCACAGCAGGGTTATTCACGGCTTTATGGGGCAAAGCACTGCCTTTATGAAGAAATATCTCAAACCGGAGGTCATCGTGTTGGGTGAAAACAAGTCTGCCGAAGAGGTAAGGTACATTCACGGCACTTATGGCAAGGGAACGTGGAGCTTTTTGGGAGGACACGACCCCGAAGACTACTCTCACTACATCGGAGACCCCGTAACCGACCTCGATTTGCACCCTAACTCCTGTGGATACAGGCTGATACTAAACAATATTCTCTTTCCTGCAGCCAAAAAAGAGAAACGCAAGACCTGAAAACCTGCAACAAATTTCCCACAAGAACGATTTGACAAAAAAATCGTCGGTCTCATTTTGCGAAACCGACGAAATTGGTATTAACAAATAAAAAATAGAATATTTTCTTCTACTCCAACATTTTCAACAACTCGTCTGTCTTTGGTGCAAGTATAATCTCGCTACGGCGGTTCTTCGCTCTTGCTTCTGCAGAGCTGTTATCGACAATCGGACAATACTCTCCCCTTCCCGACGGAATTACTCTTTCGGGTGCTATCTTCTCGTTGTTTAGCAGTATCTTGGTGATTGCACTTGCTCTCATCACGCTCAAATCCCAGTTGTCTTTCACTTGGTTCTTGCCTTTCATAGGAACATTGTCCGTATGTCCCTCAACCATTATGCTGATGTCGGGATTGGCTGCCAAAACGGCTGCAAGTTCGCCGAGTGCCTTCTCGCCTTCGCTGCTCACACTCCAGCTTCCCGAGGCAAAGAGCAACTTCTCTTCCATCGAAACATACACCTTGCCGTCCTTTGTCTGCACATTCAGTCCCTTGTCGGCAAATCCCAAGAGTGCCTGACTGATTTTCTTGTGCAGAGCTTCCATTTCTGCCTGTTTCTCTTTGAGCTTGTCTTGCAACTCGCCGAGTGTCTTCTCGCTCTGTGAGTACTTGTCTTGCAGGCTCTTCAATTCGCCATCTTTGCCAAGGAGCAATTCTTTGCTCTCTGCAAGCTCCTCTCTTGTTTTTAGCAACTCTTCGTTGAGCGATTGCAAGTTGGAACTCTTTGATTTGAGAGACTCTTGCAGCTGCTTTTCGAGAGCGGCAATCCGTGAGGCTGCCTCAGTGTTGGCTTTCTGCAAACGCTCGCTATCCGAGAGCAAATTGTCTCTTTCGCTCTGCAAATCTGTCAGTTGTTTGGTTTTCTGCTCTATCTGACGTGAGAGTTCCTCATTGTTGCTTTGGGCTTCTTTGAGGCTCATCTTGGTTTGAGAGAGCTGTTTTGCACATCTGCTGTTTGTTTGTTCGAGTTCGGCATACTTTTTTGAGCTTACGCAACTCGAAAGCATCACTGCTGCAAAAATCGAAAGGCAAACTATTCTTCTTTTCATCTATTTTGTCTTTTGGTATGTTATTCTTCTCTAATTGTAAGGCTTATAGGGCAATGGTCAGAGTGGACTGCCGAAGGGATAATCGCAGCATCTACAATGCGGTCTTTGAAAGCATCGCTCACCATGCAGTAATCAATTCTCCAACCCTTGTTGTTGGCTCTTGCATTGGCTCTGAAACTCCACCAAGAGTAAGCATTCGGCACATCTTTGTTGATGTAACGGAAGCTGTCGGTGAAACCGCTCTTGATAAAGCTGTCAATCCACTCGCGTTCCTCGGGAAGAAAGCCCGAAGACTTGGCATTGCGAACCGGGTCGTGAATATCAATCGCACGATGACAAATATTGTAGTCGCCGCACAGCACAAGGAACGGACGCTCTTTCTGTAATTCGTGAACATAGTGCCGAAAATCGTCAAGCCATTGCATCTTGAACGCCTGACGTTCGTCTCCGCTTGTTCCCGAAGGGTGATAGACGCTCACCACACTGAGACTGCCGAAGTCGGCACGAATAAAGCGACCCTCGTTATCATATTTTTCTATACCCATTCCCCTTACCACTCGGTCGGGAGTGCGTTTGGTCAAAATTGCAACACCGCTGTAACCTTTCTTCTTGGCAGAAAGACCATAGTATTCATAGCCTGCGGCTTTCAGTTCCAAGATTGGAATATCCTCTTGGTGAGCTTTGGTTTCCTGAATGCACACAACATCGGCTTCTGAGGCTTCAAGCCATTCCAAAAAGCCCTTCTTCACCGCCGCCCTTATACCATTGAGGTTGTAAGATATTATTTTCATTCTCTTGTTACTTTATTCTGTTTACGCACTGCAAAGATACTCATAATTTCAAAACGAACCAACAAACCCAAAAAGTGTGTTCGCCGCCTGCAAGTCTACATATCGAAAAAATAAATCGGCGTTTCAGTCCGATAAAACGCCGTTTTGCCAAAATAAAACGCCGATTTATTTTTCCAAAACGGCGTTTTATTTTGACAGCTTCCCAATAGCTGAAAATCAATCGATTAAAAGGCGAAACATTGCGACTTTTGAGCGTTGTGTAATAAGCTTTTGCGATAGTTTCTTTTGCAAATGACAAAATCTTTTTGCAAATTTCTTGGTCGGTTTACTATTTTGTCGTATATTTGTGCCGTTAAATCATTCTTTAACTAAAACATTTTGGATTATGAAAAGAGCAATTTTGTTTTTATCTGCTGTATTTATGGCAGTGTCTGCATGGTCGCAGACAGCACAAATTATTGATGTAATAAGCGAAGACACAATGGTTGTTACCTATTACGATACAGTTGTAGTGTTTCATCATCCGGATTTTGAGAGTTGCAATATGACCGTTTGGAATTACACCTTTTACGACCCACATTTTGAATTCGGCACAATGGAAGAGTATTACTATGATTTGACACGGAATTTATACGAACCTGTTGAAGGTTATGATTCCATTCATCAGGTGCCTATAACCTATTACCCGTTTAGTCTTGGCGGTAGTTTCTTCGGAAAGAATAATTATGTTGTCGAGGCATACGGACAACCCTTCCACTTTGAAAGTCCTGTTACCGTTATAGGAGTTGCAGCCCAAGTAAGAGGTCACATTTACGGCTTGGATAAAAAATTTTACATCACATCAGAAACTACAGACTTCAAAGAACTTGCATCTGCTCCTGTTTTTCCTGCCGAATTACGCCCGGGCAACACTCGCGACAGCCGTGCCAATTATTTCTTTAACACTTCTGTAACCTTGCAAGACTTTATCATTGTCGGAGAGACCTATTTCAATATCAGCGATACAAACAAAAGATATATGGGAGAAACACCTATGCCTGCACCTTGGTTGAATTATAATGCCACATTCAGTGTTTTTGATACTGTTTGGAACGATACAATCTTTGGTTGCCAAAATAGTGAAAGTCCTTGGTTGAAACAGGGTGGTCAGTGGAGGCGTTTTTGCGACGATACGGTATATTATTTTGCTCAAAACTCCACCTTGAACTTCAATCCCATAGTGGTAATGCCTTCAACAAGCAGCTTGAGCGAAACTGAGTTAGCTTCTACTTGCAGCGTGTACCCAAATCCTGCAAACAATGAGGCTGTTGTGTTGAGCAATTTCAGGATTAAGGCTGTCGAGATTTATGATGTGTCGGGCAGAATGGTCAAAAGAGAAGAGGTTTCGGCATACGAGTTGCACACAGACTTGCAATCGCTTGCCCCTGGAAGCTATGTTTTCAAGATTAAAACAGTCAAAGGCACAATAGAAAAGAAGATTGTAAAGCAATAAGAAAAGAGTTTTCTATTCCTTATCTGACGAAACACCAAATACAAAACGCTGTTTTGACAATTCAAAGCGGCGTTTTGGGTTTTGTAGGAGTATTATTTCACTTGTATTATGCAAGTTATATTTTGCGTTGTCGCCTTTTGGAAGTTGCAGCTTGGTTAAATCCTGCCCCAATATTTGCGTAAGAACCATTCAGAAGCCATAACGACAACAATCAATGCCCAATACCACGGACTTTCACTCATACGTTTGTTGGTTGTAAGGCTGTGTATTACGGGCTTGATGTAGTCATTTTGTTTCATCTTGGCAAAAAGGCTGTCGAAGTTGTCGCAAGGGAACATCTCTCCGCCGCTTATCTTCGACATTGTGGCAAGAAGAGAATGGTCGGCAACGAGTTCGACCATTTCAAGATGTGCGTCCGATACGACAAAAGTACCTGTTGTCTTGTAGTTTGTGCCTGCAAGAGAGGTCTGTGCGGTGTATGTGTATTCTCCTTGTTCCAAAGAAGGGACGCTCAGGGTGTAGGCGTTGTTTCGTTTGGAGAATGTGTAGGCAAACTCCTTGCCTTGTTGTGAGCGTATCACAAGGCGTGCTTCGGGAGCGTTGGTCAGCTCATACGAACGGTTGTACAGATAGGCATCAAACACCATCTGTTCGCCCTTTGCAAAGACATTGTCATGCTTGACCTTGAATGCGTTGCTCTCCTTTGCCGCAACAAGGTAACGAACTGCCTTTTCGATAATCTCATTTGCCTCCTTGTCGCTCTGATTGATAAGGTAGTTATGCAGTCTCCACTTCCAGATGTTTTCGCCACAGATGACACCCGATTTTTTCTCCGTTCCGTTGCAAAAGCACAGCAAGGGATATTCACTTTTCGTCCCTCCGATGTATTGGTATGCCAATACTGATGCGTCTTGAGAAAGAGTAAAGCGAGCCAAGGGAACATTAAGCGGCGGAAAGTCTCTTGTCATCTGCGAGGCTTCTTCTGAGAGCGAGAAGAGTGCAAACAATGGATTATACACAGCCTGAGCCTGCATTTGAGAGCCTCTTCCTATGAGTTGTACCTTCACTCCTGCGTCAAGTCGGTTGAAGAGTGAATAGTCTGTTTTGTCTCCGAGTATGTACAGCACAGGCACTCCCTTTGCAGTGAGGGTACTTACGAAGTCAAAACTTGCCTTGTCAAAAGGTATTTGGTGGGCAACGAGCAGGTCGGGCTGCTCTGTCTTCAACTTGTTTTGCTCTCCGAAAAGACAGGATTCAACTTTGTAGTTTTTGTTTGACTGTATGCTTTGTTTGATTGCCGATATGTCGGGGTGTGGTGCGGCAGAAAGTATGAGTATGTTTTGACGAGTGTCGGTTATGCGGACAAAAAAGTCTCTCGAATTGTTGAGTGTGTTGGTTTCGTCGCCAATCGGAGCGACTTCGGCTCTGAAACGATGTACTCCGGGTTGGGAACATGAGGTTGTGAGCGGCAGTGTGATTGAAAATCTTTCGGAAGTTATGGTTGTCTGTTTCTCAAAAATCTTCTTGCCGTCTTGAAGCACTCTCACCACACTGCTCTCTCCCTTGGCTTTGTCTGCCTTCATGGTGATTTCTATGGGGAACACATCGTCTGCATACACAAGGTCGTTGCATCTTACGTTGCTTATCGACAGGTCTTTCCTCCTTGTGGTGTCTCCCATTGCAATGGTGTATATGGGATATGAGGCATCTTGTGCAAGGGTGAGCGGATTGCCTCCCTTGTTTGCAATACCGTCGCTTGCCAACACCACGGCACAGAGGTTTCTGTCCGAGTATTCGTCGCCTACATATTGCAAGCACTCGGCTATGTCAGTCTGTGTACCGGAGAAAACAAAGTCTTTATTATCGTTTTGCAAATTGCGTTCGGCACTCTCGGAAGAAAACGTCAGCACTTTCACATCATAGTCTTCGGAGGCTTGGTCGATGAAGTTGCGGAGCTTGGTTTGATAGTCTGTTTTGTAGTATGCGGAATCTTTTACGGAGATTATGGAAGACGAAACGTCTTGTGCCACAACGACAAGCGGCTTTTCGCTTTGGTGAGAAGTAAACCTCACGACAGGAGAAAGCAACAAAAACAACACCAAGAGCAATGAAAGAAATCTCAAAGCCGCAAGCAGGTTTCGCTGACGAGGAGAGAACGTCGCCCTGCCGGCGACAAAATAGCCCCAAAAGGCAACTCCTGCGGCAAAAACGACAATAGGTATCAGCCAAAAGGGAGAATATTCGGTGAACATGAAACTCAGACGATGTTACGTTCTTTCTTTATCTTCTCGTATGCGTTGTTAATCTCTTGGAACTTGGCATTTGCTGCTTTTTGAGCATCTTCGCCGAGGTTTGCAACCTTGTCGGGGTGGTACTTTATGCACATACGTTTGTATGCTTTCTTAATTTCGGCATCTGAGGCGTTCTTATCGACTTGCAAAATGACGTATGCCGAGTCGGTAACCTCAAAGTACATTGCCTCAATGCTCTTGTAGTCGGCAGCGGACAAGCCTATCAGGTTGGCAATGCGTTCGATAAGGTCTTTTTCGCACTTTGTGCAGTCGTTGTCTGCAACAGCTATGCCGAAAAGATAGTGAAGCAGTTGCAGCTTTGTTGCGTATGGAAAGGCAGTTCGTATTTTCTCACAAGCCTGATAAACATCTATATTCTTGTCAAGCAACTGTCGGAGAATATCCAACTTGTTTTGCAAATTTTCTCTTCCAAAATTCTTTTGCAAGAAGTCTTTCACAAAGTTGAGTTCGCTTTTCATCACCTTGCCGTCTGCTTTCATTACGGCAGCGGTAAGAATGAGCAATCCCATAACGAAGTCTCCCTTTTGTTCGTTGCCGGCATACTCTTTCTTTATCATCTTTTCGAGCAGCGAACCTACAGCATAACCAATTACACCGCCAAAAATTCCGCCTCCGAAAGCAAATCCCAACAATCCGGCAATCCATTTCATTGCACCCATAAGCTATTCTTTTGTTAAAATCAAGCTGCAAAGATAAGTATTTTCTGCAAATAAGGACAAAGATGCTTGTCAAAAAAGGCGTGCATCTTTGTCCTTGGTGTTTTGAAAGGTCGATATATGTCCTCGATTTTGCCTTACCAGTCTTTTGTGTATTCGTCGCTCACCGTGCCTTCTTGGATTTCTTGAACATAGTTGCTGCAATCTATGTCTATTTCCAACGAAGGCGGTCGGTCAAAGTCTCCTCTGTAAAAGTCTAACTTTGGATTTTTCTCACACCTTTGCATAAACAGACCATAAATCGGCAGAGCCATCGATGCTCCCTGACCGAATGCGGTGCTGCGGAAGTGAATGCTGCGAAGTTCTCCGCCAACCCATACTGCGGTTGCGAGCTTTGGATTTATTCCTATGAACCAACCGTCGGAGTTGTTGTCGGTTGTTCCTGTCTTTCCTGCGATTGTGCTTTTCAAACCATACTTATAACGAAGTCTTGCACCCGTTCCGCTATCGACAACGCCTTTCATAAGTTCCAAAACAAGGTATGCAGTCTCTTCGTCCAAGGCTGAGTTGCTCTTGGTGTTGAATACCTCCAACACCATACCCTTGTTGTCGCATATTTTCGTTATAAATATAGGTTCTTTATGCACTCCTTTGTTGGCAAAGGTTGCCATTGCTGCTGCCATTTCCATGACCGAAAGGTCGGCTGTACCGAGACAGATTGAAGGAACGGCAGGCATGGGTGTTGTTATACCCATTTGTTTTGCAAGATTGATGACAGATTGTGGTGTTGTGTAGTCTTTCATCAGTGCTGCCGAAACAAAATTGACAGAGTTTGCCAATGCCCACTTCAAAGAGACCATTTCTCCCTCTCTTGCCTTGTTGGAGTTTTTCGGTGTCCAATTATCGTAATCCTCAAAGGTAACCGGTGTGTTGGAAATCTCGAAACAAGGCGACAATTCGCTGTCTTTCATTGCCGACGCATAAACAAAAGGTTTGAAAGTGGAGCCTACTTGTCGTCGTCCGAGCTTTGCGTTGTCAAACTTGAAATGTTTGTAGTTTATTCCGCCCACATAGACCTTTATATGACCTGTTTGCGGTTCTATGCTCACCATTCCCGTATTGAGGAAGTGTTTATAGTATCTCAAACTGTCCCACGGGGTCATCACAGTGTCTTTATCGCCGTTCCAAGTGAATACTCTCATCTTGGTTTTCTCGTCAAAGTTGGCTCTTATCTCCTTGTCGTTCAATCCTTCTTCTTTGAGCTGTCGGTAACGGTCGGAATTTTTCATCGCCTGCATATAGTATTTGTCTATGTCTGCACGGCTTATGCCCGTAAAGGGTGCATCTTTGTAACCTTTGGTGTGTTTGAAAAATTCGTTTTGAAGATATTTGAAGTGTTCTTTGACGGCTTCTTCGGCGTTTTTCTGCATTTGATAGTTGATTGTGGTGTATATTTTCAGTCCGTCTTTGTGTACGTCATATTGGTCGCCGTTTGACTTGTAGTGAGTTTTGCACCATTCTTTCATATAGTTGCGAAGCATCTCGCGAAAGTAGGTTGCAATGCCTTCGTCGTGTGTCTGAGGGTTATATTTGAGCTTTATCGGCATGGCTTTCTTTGCTTCGGCTTCTTCGGACGTCAGATAGTCATACTTTTCCATTTGTGTCAGTACGGTATTTCGGCGATTGAGAGAATTTTCTGGATTTCTCACAGGATTGTAAGTTGTAGGTGCTTTGAGAAGTCCCACAAGCACGGCTGCTTCTTCAACTTCGAGTTCGCTCGGTTGCTTTGAAAAGAATGTGTGAGCGGCGGTCTTTATTCCGAAAGCATTGCTTCCGTAATCGACGGTGTTGAGATACATCGACAATATTTCGTCTTTTGAGTAGTTTCTCTCCAATTTGACAGCCACAACCCACTCTTTCAACTTGGCATATATCGTTCCGAAAAATGATTTCTTCTCTCTGGGAAACAGATTCTTTGCAAGCTGCTGGGTAAGTGTGCTTCCTCCTCCCGAGCTTTTGTGTCCTCCCAAAACTGTTTTAGTCAATACTCTGAACAATGAGCGGGCATCTATTCCCGAATGCTCTCTGAAACGCACGTCTTCGGTGGCTATCAGTGCGTTAATCATATTTGGAGATATGTCTTTGTAGTTTACAATAGAGCGATTTTGCAGTCCTATGTAGCCAAGTAACTCTCCGTTGTCGGCATAGACCTCGGTGGCAATGTTTGCCTTGGGATTTTCAAGCTCTTCAAAGGTTGGCATAAATCCCAACCAACCAAAGGACAACATAATAAAGAATATGACTATGCAGAACAAAATGCTCAGATAGCCAATCCACATTGCCTTGACATATTTCTTGTTTTCTATTTCCTGTTGCTGCTTTTTCAGTACTTTTTTATTCTGCATCGGCTGAATGTTTTTCGTGTTTTATCAATCTTGATACTCTATGTGCAGTCCCACATCGACAATTCCGCTTAGGGTTGTGTCGGTTGTGGCTTGGTAAAGTTCAAAAACATATCTTCCTTGTTGCTTGAACTCGACGTTTTTTGCTATCCAAAAGCGATTGTCTCTCACTTTTGAGCTGCCTTTTCCTTTCCAAGTGCCGTCGGGATAAGCAAGGTAGCACTCTATTGTGTCTCTTTTGGTGATTGTTCCGTCGGGAAGTATGGTGTTCATGAAGAAATAGATGTTGCTGTAAGGATAATCGGTTGTATTTCTGACGTTCAGAGCCACCTTGTACTTCATTGCGGTATTTTTTATATCGACTTGGTAATAGACCTTGTCCTTTGCAGCCCACGCTTTCTCATTTACAGACTTGTTTTCGTCATAAATCACATTGCTGTTACAAGAACCAAGTGCAAACAACAAGCATACAATGAAAAAGAAGTTTCGCTTTTTTGAGAAAAAGCCAAATCTTTTTTCTACTATATTTGCAAATGCGGTTTTCATTGTTTGATTTTTACTTGTTGTTTTCAATTTTTTCGGCATAGCTTTCCAAATCTTCGGGAAGCACATTACGCTTGTTGTCTGCTATCATCTTCTTTACAGTATTGACAGACAGCGGTATAAGCTCCTGAGAGTTTTGATACGAATACCAGAGAAGACGTTTGAACACATCGACTTTGTGATATACTGCCTTGCCTTTTTTTGTCTCTATTGCAACTCCGAGTTCGGGGAAAGATTTGAGAGCATCTACATAAACGTCATACTCATAGTTCAGACAGCATTTAAGTTTTCCGCACTGCCCTGCAAGTTTCTGAGGATTGGGAAAAAGTTGCTGTGTTTTAGCAACAGATGTCGAAACAGAATGAAAAGAATTGAGCCAAGTGCTGCAACAGAGTTCTCTTCCGCAAGTGCCAATTCCTCCAAGTCTGCCTGCCTCTTGTCTTGCTCCTATCTGCTTCATTTCTATCCTTATGCGAAACTCTTCTGCCAAAGCCTTGATAAGCTGTCTGAAATCGACCCTGTCATCTGCCGTATAGTAGAAAATGGCTTTCGTTCCGTCTCCTTGATACTCCACATCATTGACTTTCATCTTCAAATCGAAGCTGTCGGCAAGTCGTCTTGTTTCGTAAATCATGCCTTCTTCCTTTTCGAGAGACTGTAACCATTTTTCTATGTCGGCAGCCTTGGCTCTGCGATAGAGTTTCTTGATATTGTCGTTGTTTTCGACCTTTTTCTTCCTCATTTGTATCCGGCAGAGTTCGCCTTTGAGCGATACTATGCCTATGTCATGTCCCGGCGTTCCCTCGACTGCAACAATATCTCCCTCACAAATCTCCAATCCTTCGGGCAAACGGTAAAAATCTTTTCTCGAATTTTTGAACCTCACCTCCACAATATCGCATTCACCAGCATTTGAGGGTGATTTGATATGGCTCATCCAATTATGAACATTGAGTTTTGAGCTGCTGTCTCTCTCGGCTCTGTTTACAACCTTATAACATTCGGGTTGGTTGCAACAACCTCTTGCAAGTAAAACATTGGGTTCGTATGTGCTTTGTCCCATCGAGGGGTCTTCGTCAAAGTATGGGTGAGTGAATTGCTCCAACATTACTTCCTCTTCCTTGTCGTCTTCTTCTATCAATTTGCGACCGGAAGCACCTGCATTGTAACGCACATTATTGTCGGTCGTTTCGGTAGTATTTGCAGTGGTTTGTTCCTTTTCGTTTTGTTTTGTTTCTTCTGTCATCTGATATATATTGTTTTTCTGAAAATATGTCATTTACCCTCTTTTAGGTGTTTGCCGACCTGTATTGTCAAATCAAAAAACAATATCTTGGCATTGGCATTTCTCATCACATGATTGAGGGCTTGTTCCATTAAATTGTATATACTGCGAATATTATTCTCGTTCAAATATTTGGAAAAGTTGGTTAAAAACTTCTCATCTTCTTGCGGAAACAAGTTTTCGCTCACCTGTCTTTGAGTTTTGTGCATAAAGCACTCTCTCATCAGCTCCGAACAAGTCAAAAGGAAGATTTTTTGTTTCTCCCGACTGAGTTTTGCAAACTTTTCGCTGATTGCCAAAATGTCGGAGGCTTTCTGTGCATATTGGAATGCCGCCCTTGTCCACTCGATAAAAAGGCCGACGATTTCTTTCTGCTCCTTGTTGTCATAGTTCAATGCTCTGAGCATATTACCCGACGAGGAGTTCGCAATAGTTTGAGCTTCGGCGTAAGAAAGTCCTCTTTTGGTTGTAAGATAGGAGGCAATCGCACTGCTTTCCATAGGTAATACTTTGACAAGTTGAACTCTTGACAAAATGGTCGGAAGTATTGCCTCGGTATTTGCCGAAACCAGAAGGAACAAAGTGCCTTCGTAGGGTTCTTCGAGTATCTTCAAGAGCTTTGGTGCTGCATCATGCCGCATTCTGTCTGCACACCATATTATCATTATCTTGTATGGTGATTCGTAAACAGTCATGGTAAGGCTGCTGACTATCGAATTGGCATCGCGGACGTTGATTTCGCCTTGCTTGTTGTCGCTTTTTATGTAGTCCAACCACGATTCTATGTCGATATATCCGTCATTTTCGATGACAAAATCTCTGAACAAGTCTATAAAGAGAGATGACTCGTTATTTTTGTCAATCCTTTTTGTGGTTGTTGTGGGAAAAATAAGATGCAAATCGGGATGTGCGAGTTTTTGATACTTGACACACGAAGGACATTTGCCGCAAGAGTCTGCTTTCAGTTCGTCCGGTGAAGAGGTATGGTAGTGTTGCTTGTCGGTACAGGAAACAAACTGAGCGTATGCCCACGCAAGAGCAAACGCACCATAGCCTTCTGCTCCTGCAAAAAGCTGTGCGTGAGGAACTCTGTGGCTCTCAACCGCATCAATCAGAGAGTTTATCAAACGTCTTTGTCCTGCTATGTCTGCAAATCGCATAACCAATCCTTTATTATTTGAAGACCAATCGGAAAATTCTCTCCATAGTCGTTTGCAAAGATAGTCAATTTATTGCAAAAGCGATGTGTCTATGGCGTTTTTTCTTTTGGCAGGCTGTCTCTGTGCAGTCTTTTTCCTAACTTTGCAGACCGAACACAAAAAAACAAAGCAATATGTATATCCTTGCGATAGAATCTTCGTGCGATGACACCTCTTGTGCAGTGATGGACGGCAATTTCAGAGTGCTTTCCAACGTAACTGCTTCACAAAAAGTACATTCAGAATATGGAGGAGTTGTTCCCGAGCTTGCATCGAGGGCGCATCAGAGCAATATAATCCCCGTTGTCGATAAGGCACTCAAAGACTCGGGAGTAAAAAAGGAAGACTTGACTGCCGTGGCTTTCACTCGCGGACCGGGATTGCTTGGTTCTCTGCTTGTGGGAGTGAGTTTTGCAAAGAGTTTTGCAACCGCTTTGAATATCAAGATGATTGAAGTAAACCACTTGGAGGCTCATGTGCTTGCTCATTTTATCAAAGACACACCCGAAAGCAAAGTTCCCGACTTCCCGATGTTGTGTTTGTTGGTTTCGGGAGGCAACACACAGATTATTCGTCTCGATTCTCCAAGAAAAATGGAGATTATCGGCAAAACAATCGACGATGCAGCAGGAGAAACAATCGACAAAGCTGCCAAAATACTTTCTCTCCCCTATCCGGGAGGTCCGCATATCGACCGACTTTCAAAGCAAGGCAAGCCCACATTGAAGTTTTCCCAAAGCCATATACCCGATTTGGATTACAGCTTCTCGGGATTGAAAACAAGTATTCTCTATACACTCAGAGACAAACTGAAAGAAAATCCGAATTACATCGAAGAAAACTTGTGCGACATAGCTTGCTCGGTGCAAAAAGCAGTTGTAGATAGTCTGCTCTTCAAGTTTGAAAAAGCAATAAAAGCAACAAAGATAAAGAATATAGCCATTGCGGGAGGCGTGTCAGCCAATTCGGCTCTCAGAGAAGGAATTAGCAACTTGGGAACAAAGTACGGCTGTGAGGTTTTCATACCTAAGTTCTCGTACACGACAGATAATGCTGCCATGGTTGCAGCCGCAGGCTTGTTTAAGTACCTTGACGGAGAGTTTGCCGACCTTTCGCTCACCGCATACGCAAGATAAACCACATCATGAAGATATTTTTGGTTGGCTATATGCTCTGTGGTAAAAGCACAACAGGCAAAAGGCTTGCAAAAAAGCTCGGATACGACTTTGCTGATACCGACAAGATGATAGAAAACAAATATCGTCTGAGGGTAGAAAGGATATTTGAAAAATATGGCGAGCAAACATTCAGACTTTTGGAGAAAGAAATTTTGGAAGAAGTCAAATCGCTCGACGACATGGTGATTGCAACCGGAGGAGGTCTGCCCTGCTTTGGCAACAACATGAGAACGCTCAAACAAATGGGCAGAACCATATATCTCAAAATGAGTGCCAAGTCAATAATTGCAAGACACAAACAATCGAAACGCCCTCGTCCTCTTCTCAAAGACAAAGACGACGAACAATTACTTGATTTTGTCTCCAAGAGCTTGGAAAAAAGAGAAGTCTTTTACCAACAAGCCGACATAATAATAAGAGGTGAAAGCGTCGATATTGCAGAAATCATAGCAAAGATTTGACCACACCGTTTTTTTTGACTAACTTTGCAAATCGTAAAAATGTTGAGAAATCACAGAAAGGAAGACTTATGATAAACACAAACTATATTTTCGTAACGGGAGGCGTAACCTCTTCTTTGGGAAAAGGAATTATCTCCTCATCTTTGGCAGTTCTTCTCAAATCGAGAGGTTATTCGGTAACCATTCAAAAGTTAGACCCCTACATAAACATAGACCCGGGAACTCTCAACCCATACGAACACGGCGAATGTTACGTTACCGAAGACGGAGCCGAGACAGACCTCGATTTGGGACACTACGAAAGGTTCACAAACGTAAGAACCTCACAAGCAAACAACGTTACAACAGGCAGGATTTACCAATCAGTAATCGAAAAAGAAAGAAAAGGCGACTACCTTGGCGGAACTGTACAGGTAATTCCCCACATAACCGACGAAATCAAACGCCGCATCAAGCTGCTCGGTCAACAAGGCAAATACGACTTTGTCATCACCGAAATCGGAGGCACGGTGGGCGACATAGAATCCCTTCCTTTTTTGGAAAGTATAAGACAACTCAAATGGGAAATGGAAAACAACGCAATAGTTGTTCACCTCACCTATGTACCTTACCTTGCAGCCGCAGGAGAACTCAAAACCAAACCCACACAACACTCTGTCAAAGACCTCTTGCAACAAGGCGTTCAACCCGATATTATTGTTTGCAGAACAGAACACACCCTTACTGAAAGCGTACGAGACAAAATTTCACTCTTCTGCAACATCGACAGAGCATCTGTAATAGAATCGATTGACGCACCAACAATCTACGAAGTACCTTTTAATATGCTCAAAGAAGGACTTGACATCCAAGTGTTGAAGAAGCTCGGAATAAGAGTAAAAGGAGAACCCGACTTGGAAAAATGGAAGTCTTTCCTCTACAAACTAAAAAATCCTCTTACCGAAGTAAACATCGGATTGGTGGGCAAGTACGTCGAGTTGAAAGATGCTTACAAATCAATATCCGAAGCATTCATTCACGCCGGTGCAGCCACACAATGCAAGGTCAAACTCAAATGGATTCACTCCGAAAAGATAGAAGACAATCCCGATAGCATAGAAGAAGAATTGAAGGGATTGAACGGCATACTTGTTGCACCCGGATTTGGTACTCGTGGCATAGAAGGAAAAATCATGGCAGTAAGATATGCACGAGAAAACAACATTCCTTTCTTGGGAATTTGCTTGGGAATGCAGTGTGCTGTGATTGAATTTGCCAGAAACGTACTCGGATACAAGGACGCACACTCTGTGGAGATGATGGCTTCGACAAAGCACCCTGTAATCGACATGATGGAAGAGCAAAAGCACCTTACCAACATGGGAGGCACGATGAGATTGGGAGCATATCCTTGCAAGCTCAAACCCGGAACAAAAATCATGGAAGCATACCAAAAAGAACTGATAAGCGAACGCCACCGCCACAGATACGAGTTCAACAATGCCTACTTGGAAGAGTTTGAGAAAGCAGGCATGATAGCAACCGGAGTAAATCCCGACACCAACTTGGTGGAGGTTGTCGAAATTCCTTCTCACCCATACTTTGTAGGAGTTCAATACCACCCCGAATATCGTTCAACAGTTGAAGAACCAAGTCCGCTGTTCGTCTCTTTCGTAGAAGCAGCAAATAAAAAGTTCTAATATTCATATCATTTTGTTTTAAAGAAAGGCTGCCCGATGGTTGTTTGTCAGGCAGCCTTTTGTTTTTTGACCTGTGTCGCACAATCTTTACTCGTCCGCAGTGTCAATTATCTCGGCTTGATTGGCTTTCCTTGATACTGTTTCAAAAAGTGTGTCCGGAGGGGATAAAAAAGGAACGACCAAAATATGACCGTTCCCGGAACGTTTGTAGCTTAAAGTTAACGTGAGTTCGATGAAATATAATTCATCGAACTCACGTTATTCTTAATAACCTGCTTCCTCCAAATCTGTAATACTGCAACCGGTCACATAAAGATAGACCGCTGACACAATTTTAATAGCAGCATCTACCTCTGCCTCTTCAGGGGCTTCAGGAGCAATATGTGCCTCATCGTTTCTCCAGCCACGCAACATTTCAAGATAACGATAAAACTTCTGTCCTGTCTCTGTCCTATCGTATTTGAGATTCCATAGACAACTAAAACCATGGATAGCATCAGCTAAACTTGCTGTAAATTCTGCGTTATAAGGTTTAACCTCTTCACCATTTATCAGATAGTACAACTTCTTCAAATATGCCTCAAACTTTGAAACTAATGCATTAAAGAACACACGTTTGTCATTAGAATTAAGGCTATCATTGGTGTAGATATTGTTAAACACGTTCTTCAGCATTTCGTCCACGCCATCGAGCGAAGAAATACTTATCTGGTTGAGAACAAAGAAGAAGCGATCAATAAATTCTCTGAAGCTACGCATTCTGCTACATACATCAACAAACTCAGTTTCGAGTGCCTCGTAGAGTTTATCTTTCAGCAATTCTTCATCATAAATATGTTTAGAATAACGAGATGTACGCTCAGCCAAAGCATCAACAAATTTGCGGATAAGGACAATGGAGAACGACTTCTCACGTTCCAATGTCTCGGCAAAGTTATAATACTTATCAATCTGATCTGCTATCTTTTCATCGAACTTATCTCTAACGAGTTTGATGAGTATGTCGTATGAATTATCAGCTTGGAAAGCATCTGTAACCTCTGGATCTTCAAGAACAGCTTCCCAAATCTGTTTCAGTATCTTATCGTTCTCGTTCAATATATTGACAAATGGGCTGTTGGCAAGGTCGAGAATTTCAGCAATAGACATAAGCTCTTCCGGCTTCTTCGTACCGAGTTCGCCAATACGTGATGACCGCAACTCCTGCGCTTCATCTTCAAGTTCAATCACACCATCATATGACAATTGAAGGCGTAGCTTGTCAAGATCAATAAGTTCAAGTACCTCCATTGGAAGAGTTTCTTTAGTGTATGGAAGGAATTTATAGAACAATTTACAGAAGGCATAGAACTTCTCTAAATCCGGATCTGTAAAATCCATTAGTTGTGCCATAAAACCATACTGACGTACATATCGAGAGACAAGTTTGCGGTACATATCTTTATCTCCATCATTCAATGGCTCAATTCGTTCTGTTACTATTCTCCTAAAAATAGATGTTATTCCACCGAGGTCTTTCTTGGATAATAATGCAGATACAACAGTGTCTATCTCGTCTTGCCTAACAAGATTCCAGTTTTCCACATCTGCTTTAAGGCTATACATACGCTGGGTATCCACCTCACCAACGAGTTGTATGTCTGTATAATATGTCTGAAAAGCCTTTTGAACCTTACTCGGGTCGTTACGAAAATCTACAACACAAGTATCTTCTTTTCCCGGATAACATCTGTTCAAACGTGAAAGTGTCTGAATACACTGTATGCCACCCAGAACACGATCAACATACATGGTATGTAGCAATGGCTGGTCAAAACCTGTTTGAAACTTTTCTGCAACAATGAGAATTTTATAGTCATCTTCTTGAAATTTTGTGCGAATACCATCGTCAAAAACTCCATCATCATTCATATTAGCTTCCGTACAACGTTTGCCATGCGAATCCTCCACTTCGCCGGAGAATGCAACCAAGGTTTTAATCTTACCATCGTAGTTTTCTTGTATAAGTTTGTCTAATAGTCTCTTATAATCGGCTGCTGCTCGACGAGAATCTGCCACTACCATTGCTTTGGCATTATGACCAATCTTGTTTATGGTATGTTTCATGAAGTGATCAAGAATCATATTTGCTTTGCGGAGCATGATATAGGCATTCTTGTTCAAATCATTATAGATAACTCGCAATGCTTTCTTTTCCTCAAAGAGCTTATCCTTATCCTCATCAGGATTCTTCTCTATCAACTCAAACATTGTCATGTAGCTCTTGTAATTTTGAAGAACATCGAGGATAAACTTCTCGTCAATAGCCTGCTTCATGGAGTACAAATCGTGTGCTTTCCCATCGCTTGTCCCAAAGAGGGCAAAGGTCTTGTCCTTAGGTGTTGCAGTGAATGCAAAATACGAAATATGATTCATCATTCGACGCATCACCTGCATATAAGCAAGGAGGGCATCCATTTGGTTGTCGTATTCTTCTGGAGTAAAGTCTCTAACTCCATTCAAATCCTCATCCGTCGTGAGAGCATTAACCAAATCTTTTGCACTCTCATTACCTATGGCAGTATGGGCTTCATCTACAATGATTGCATATTTCCGGCTCTTTTCTCGTTTAATGTCTTTAAGAGCAAAAGCAAATTTCTGTATTGTAGAAATAATGATACGATGCCCCTCATTAAGTGCTGTCGCCAAGTTCTTTGATCCTCTGCGGATGTCTTTCACAGTACCTGCAACAGTCTCGAAGTTTACCACATCATCTGCCATATTACGATTGAGTACAATACGGTCAGTTACCATAATGATACTATCAAATATTGGAGACTTGTCCGTGTTTGTCATGTTCGCAAGCTGATGTGCCAACCAAGCCATACTCTTTGTCTTTCCGGAACCTGCAGAATGTTCTATAAGGTAGTTATGCCCCGGTCCTTCCTCTCGCACCAATGTCCTTAGTTTTCTGACTGCACGAAGTTGGTGGAAGCGTGGAAATATGACAACAGGAACTCTTTCGGTTCTGTTGGTCTCTTTGTTCTTCTTCTCTATATAGTATCGTTTGATGAAATTTTCAATAATATCCAATAGAGAATCTGCCTGAAGGATTTCTTGCCACATATATGCAGTAGGGTATTCTCCATCGATGGGTGGATTGACAGAGTCTCTGTTGAAAGGCAAAAAGTTGGTTTCCGCACCTTCCAACATTGTAGTCATGAACACATAATTGTTGTCCATCACGAAATGAACAAGACAGTTGCGTAGCATTCTGTTTTGAGAATTACGCTCATGGCGATACTGATATATGCCATTGCCGTAATTCTGATTTGTACCCTCATTTTTCAACTCAAATGTTATAATTGGCAAACCATTGAGCAAAATGCACATATCAAGTTTATTTCCTATGTCTGTGCCGCTTGTGCTGTAACGCATCTGTCGTACAACACTAAATCGGTTGGCACGATAAAGATTGTAGTTTTCACTATCTTCGCTGTCAAGCACAGGCTTAAACTGACAAAACTTAACCCTTGCTCCCTTTATAGCAAACCCTTTCTGCAAGATTCGGAGTATTGACTCTCCGCGGTTTATTTGCTTATTGTATTCAGTTATAACAGCATCTGTCTCTTTTCCGGGGAAGTGATCTGACAATTTTGCCCACACCCTGGGCTGCTGACGCAAGAACTGCTCCAACATCTCATGGTCACAAAGATTGTCTATATCAAACTGTGCGCTGACACGCTGATTATAAAGAGGACTATTAGCAAGGTATTCTGCAATATGCTCCTCAAATACTGTTTCATTTAAATGATTGGGCATATTATAAACGTTTAAATTACTTTTCTTTTACCTGTTACTACTTCTGTTATTAAAGATTGCTTATACTCTCTAAATAGGTCTATTCGGTTCTCCTGAGCAGAGATGACTTTATCAATCTTACTGCATTGTTTATCAAGATAGTTTGCAATAGATTGTTGCTCCATCAGATTTGGTATAGAAATAGGATTATTTCCCAAATCTGATTGTGTCATGCTTGGTAGTGCTGTGGATGTTGCATAATAGTCGTATGGAAACGTAAGCGCAAGATAATACATAAATCGACAGCAGAAATCACGTTTTGGAATGGCATAAAACATTGTATCTACAGTCCAAAAACGACCTTTAAAGTACAATGGTTTGTCAATGGTTCCCTTTCTACCAAGCAATACAACCTCTCCATCATAAATGAACTGAGAGGCACATGCGAATTGCCCTCCTGATCCCATGACAGGATAACCTTCTTCTGTTTGAATAGACTTGTAGTCTCTACCATTGTTTATTGCCATACAATGTTTGAAAGGAATTACCTTCCAATGACTTGGTATTTCTCCAATCCATTCCACTCCGGAATCTTTCATCTTTACATTTGGATTGATTCCACGAGTTACTGCATCAGTAATAATGGTTTGCTTCAATTCTCTAAGTAGCTCTATGCGTTTCTCCTGAGTAGCGATAGCTTTATCAATCTTACTGCATTGTTTATCAAGATAGTTTGCAATGGCTTGCTGTTCATTAATTGGAGGGATATATATGCTCTGAGATAAATAATCACTAACCTTCAGATTTTGCAATCCTGTCGTTTGATTGAAAAACAGCAAGTTTACCTTGTTAGAATACAAGAAATAAAAATAATAATACATGAAATTACTATCCAACTTCTCATTTAGAGTTACCGAGTGTATAAAATTTGAATATGTTGCTTTACCTTTATAATTTACACGGACAACACGTCCAACGGGAGTTGTGTCGCCTCCTCCAGATTTTTCAATTAATAAATCCCCATAAGAAAGCAATCTACCTTCTAATTGATTTCTTTCAATATTTCTTAGTGTAATGTTGTCAAATTTCAATACTCCATGTGGATAATCAAAATCTGCAATTCTAAAGCATATTACATCATCACCATTTCCTTTTTCATCATTACCCCAAACGCCAGCAGTAGAGCGTCGTATTCCGAATTTTATCCGAGTACGCTGCCAGTTACATGGTACATCACCAATCCAATCAACTCCGGAATCTTTATACTCATCGTACTTCTCCATGCTTAGTCCTCCATGAGTTCGTTGATTTCAGAATCCATTTCCTTATCAAGAGCCATAAGCTCTGCAAGGATTTCTTCACTGGAGCGAAGAGGTTTATAACGATAAAATAGTTTGGTGAAAGGAAACTCACAACCCACCTTATCTTTACTTCTATCCATCCATGCATCCGGAACGAACTTTAACACCTCTCGCTCAAAGTATTCTTCGATGTCTTGCTTCATCGGGATAGACTCCGTGTCGCTGAGATTAGTATCCGGCACAAGTCCTGATGTGCAATCACCCGGTTTCTCATAAACTTCCGGAGCATTCTCATCTACGGAGCCAAGCCAGCCACGAAGTTTCTTTACCATGCCGGCAGCAATACGTTTCAGACCATTCTCGGCAAGATATGAGAAGAATTCCGCATCGTTACGTTCCTCGTCAAGACCTTCTATATTTTTAAGGTTATTAAGGTATTCTGTATCCTTTTTGGTAACCTTAGTGCCTTCGCTGTCATCAAGCAAATCATTTATTCGGTCATATACATTCTTGTACATCAAGCGTAAAGGTCTCTGCACACTAACCTTGGTATAGAGGAAATCTTCTGCGTCCATGAGTTTTGCCACTTCCACATCTTCTCCTCCAATGATTCGATTGGCAGGTGTATAGGCTCGGTACATATCCAATATATCCTTTGCACCGACATCACTAATTTCATAGCGTTTTTTGCCCAAGCTGCGTTGGAGCAATGAGGCGAACTCTTCATGAGCAGCATTGATAAACAGCACCTTTCCACGATGGCTTTCCGGTTTCTTGTTGTCAAGAATCCAAAGATAAGAACTGATGTCTGTACCATAAAAAAGGTTCTTCGGAAGAGCAATTATTGCATCGAGCAGGTCTCTGTCCAACAATGATTTGCGGATATTGCTCCAGCCTCCGCCTGCATCTCCATTGAATAAAGGAGAGCCATTCAGCACGATTCCAATGCGTGAACCATTGGTTTTATCCATCTTGCTAATCATGTGAAGCAAGAAGAGTAATGAACCGTCACTTGTTGATGGAAGTCCTACCTCAAAGCGACCACCGGGACGATTTTCGTCCATAACAACCTTTTTGGTATTCTCATCTTTTCCCCAATCAACCCCAAAAGGAGGATTTGCCAACATAAAATTGAATGTTTTGCCATATAGCTTGTCATTTCCAAGAGTGTCTCCTTGAAAAATCTGTTCATCAAGCTTCTGGTCATCACCTTTCATCAAAAGGTCAGACTTACAAATGGCGTATGTCTTTTCATTCAATTCTTGTCCGTATAGATAGACCTTCATATCATGTCTGCCGGACAGCTCTTGCAAGTATTCTTTGCCTATGGTAAGCATACCGCCGGTACCGCAACAAGGGTCGTATATAGAGAAATGTTTTCCTAACTTATACAAATCTTGCTCTCGACCACACATTGTGAGTGCAACCAAGAGGCGAACAATCTCACGAGGAGTATAAAACTGACCTGCTTTTGTATTGGAAGATTCCTTGCTACGACGAATAACAATCTCGAACACTGTTCCCATCATGGCATTGCTGACTTTGTCCGGGTGAAGGTCAGCCTTCTGAACAAACATTTGAATAACAGAGAACAGCTTATTATGTCTATCCAAACGTGAATAGATAGGGGACAAATCTATCTCATCACTATTTGTGTCTGTATGAACAAAGTTTGCAAGAATATCCTTTACATTGTCTGTAAAACCATTCAGATATGTTCCAAAAGACTCTCCGATTTGTTCTGGCACTCCAAGAAGTTTCTCTAATGAAAGTCCTGATGTATTGAAGAAACTGATGTTGTTTTGCCTCATTAAAGCCTTTAACTTAAACTTCTTCTGTTCATCTGGAAAATCTTTAATTTCATTCATGATAGCATCTCGCTTAGCGTCCAATACGCAGTCTAAGCGACGCAATAAAGTAAAAGGAAGAATGACATCTTCAACTTCTGCATCATCGTAGAGGTTACGAATAATCTCTTTGATGTCCCATATTACATTTGCAAGTTCCTGTTCGTTCATGTTGCTAATATTTATTTATTACGTTTGCAAAATTACTCCTTATCTGTGCAATCATTCTGCACAGCTGAATACTTTTTTACCATTTTATCAATTTTTTCTGCTATTTGTTCTCTTAACCACTTGGGTTTTAGAACTTCAACTTGGTCTCCGTATGAGAAAATTCTTGATTCGAGTTCTTTGTTCGGACGAACAAAGAGTTTGATAATGTGCAACTCTTCGTTTTCAATAGTCTGAGAATGGTGAATGGGTTTATTGACCACATAGGGAAATCGCTCTTTGTCAAACTGCAAAAAGACTTCCTCCGGTTCGATATGGTCTGTTGGTAACGAAACTCCGACTATATCTTGGAAGTATTGATTGAAATCTATATCAGTATTTGGAATAAAAGGCACATCGGCTTGTGAAAACTTCACAATTCTGTCAAGCGCTTTGTTGCTGATAAACTTACCATGAGCTGTTTGTTCCAATCCGATAAGAAACCAACGGTTGTTGAATTGTTTTATATGATACGGATAAACTATTGTTTTTCGTTCACTTCCTGCAAATGTGCGATAAACTACTTCTATTGCTTGGTGGTTCAATGCGGCATCAATCAACTCTCCCAAAAACTCCGTTCCTTTCAATAATTCGTTTTGTTCAAATGAAACTACATTCTCTGGATTTGGTCTCACTCCAAAACGAAATTCCAAATTGGAGATAACATTTTCCAACCACGCATTTGTGGCAACACCTCGAAAACGTCCAAGAAAATCTATTGTTGTTCGTAGTGATGTTACCTCTTCGGCAGATAATTGATTGTTAAAGATTGAGAAGCTCTTATCTGAATAGCGATAGTAACACTTTCGCCCCTCGCAAGGGTAGGCTTCTATGGGTGCATTATATGTAACCCTGTCTCGCAGATGCTTTATATCTTCTCTTATTTGCCGAATACTGACCGTCGTTCCATACAAATCGAGCAGACTTTCATTAACCTCGTCAAGCAGGTCTTCAATCATATATTGCCGATGAAAGTTCCTAAAACAATCATCGAGTATTTTGTAGCGAAGTTGTGCTTTCTTATTGGTTGGCATAAGGTTCTATTTTTAGGCATCTGACTGCCATACTTAACTTATAAATACTCCGATTTACTCCTACAAAGGTACGCAAATTTTCCCGAAATACCAATTTTTCCCAAGTTTTCTCGTATTCGCTTCTGCTTCTATCTGATAAAATACAGAACAGCACATAATTATCACGTTCTTGCCGTCAGGACCTACCAATTTGAACTTGTGAGTATCACTCACGGGTTAAATTCCTTGTGCTGCAAGTTTTTTCTTCAACCAACGCCAATAATTGCCGGCTTTCACATAGTCCGATTCGTTGTTTATGGCACGAACAATATCTGTAGCAGAGTAGAACCACCTGCTATCGTTATCGCTCCATATTGCACGAACCTCTCTATTGTTATAAAAGCGAATAGACATCTTGTTCATTGCCTTGTCTTCTTGAATTTGTGGAACAAGTCCAACATTTTTATAATTTTCCTTATTTACCAAAGCCTCCAATCCCTTGATTGCAAACTCTTCGCCCATAAGCCGAAAGACAAGGTTGGCAAACGTTTGTTGCGAAGTTGTGCTTTCTCCCTCAATGGAATTATCAATCAACCCTCCCGTCCCACCTTAAATCCTTTGAATCCCACCTTTGGCTTTTTCATTATTCTTCCTACTTGTAGTTATTCTCATGTTGAAGCATAAAGAGTTGTTTCTGTCGCTCTATTTCTGTTCTCAACTGTTCTTCGGTAGGGAGGTATAGTTGGTATTTACTTGCAAGAATAGTATTGTTGTCTTCCGGTAAGGCAAGGCGAACAACCGTATCGTTCTTCTCTGTGCAGAGCAGTATGCCGATGGTTGGGTTTTCGTCCGGTTGCTTCTCATATCGGTCGTAGTAATTGACATACATCTGCAACTGCCCCAAGTCCTGATGTGTGATTTTGTGGTTCTTTATCTCTATCACCACAAACGAACGCAACAAACGATTGTAGAAAACAAGGTCGGCAAAGAATTCGTCATCTTCTAATAACAGACGCTTCTGCCGTGCCACAAAGGAAAAGCCCTTGCCCATCTCCAACAGAAAATCTGCTATGTGAGAAATGATAGCACTCTCCAAATCCTTCTCATAGTAGGCAGCCTTACGTTCCAAGCCAAGGAACTCTAACACCATAGGGTCTTTGATGATTTCTTGCGGTGTCTCAGGTATGCGTTCGTTTCGTGCAACAGCCAATACCGATTCTTTATCATTGCTCAATAACAGACGTTCATAGAGCATCGAATTGATTTGTCGTTCTAACTGACGACCAGTCCAACCCTCATTCACAGCCTCCAACTCATAATACTCCCGTTTATCGGGATCTGTTATCTGAATCAGCATTCTGTATTGTGACCAATTCAATTGGGAACGCAGTGTGTTCCCAATTGGATAGGTCTTGTAAAATTGACGGCAAAACTTTAGTTGCCTTTCTCCAAAGCCACTGCCAAATTCAGGTACTATTTCTTGAGCAAGTCGTTTTATAAGGTACGTACCATAGTCTGCTCGTTCCTTGCCTTGCTGTTCTTTCTCGAAGATACGCTTGCCAATAGCCCAATACATCTGTACTCGGCAAAAGTCCACACTGCGTACCGCGCGAGTACGAGCCTCGCTGATGATTTGCCTAATCTCTTCCACAAATCCTTGTATGGATTCTGTTGTAAGTTTACTATCTTCTTTCATGTTCAGTCCTCCTTATTTATCAAAGCCTCCAATCCCTTAATTGCAAACTCATCGCCCATAAGCTGAGAGACAAGGTTTGCAAACGTTTGCTGCAAAGTTGTGCTTTCTTATTGGTTGGCATAAGGCTTTAATTCTATGCATCTTACTGCCATACTTATTAACACCCCGGTTTACTCCTACAAAGGTACGCAAATTTTCCCGAAATACCAATTTTTTCCGAGTTTACTTGTATTCGCTTCTGCTTCTATCTGATAAAATACAGAACAGCACATAATTATCATTGTTCTTTTCAAAGCCTTAGCAATCAAACCTTATCTTCTGTTCGTTTTATTGTCTGCTCTCCGGTTCGTCGGCTATACGTTTCATCAAGTCCTCTTCAGGCGGAAAATATTTGATAATATCCGGTTTCATGGTAATGTCTCAAAAAGTATAGGTATAATGAAACAAACAATGGATTCTTTTGTCATTTCGGAATATTTTCATACCTTTGTAGTCAGAAAAAAACGCTTTTATTCAGACTTAAAACAGGATATAAATCGTATGCAAAATACTATAGAACACAAAGTTAGAACAAAGATAACCTACGCAAGATATGGCGAGGTGTTTTTTGTATCTACATTTCATCAATTTGATGTGGGATATGTGACCAAACTTCTTGCCCAATTTGAGAAGGAAGGTTTGATTACACGAATAGCCAAAGGGGTATATGTGAAAGCTAAGAAAACACGATTTGGAGTTGTATATCCTTCGGCTTTTGAACTTGTAACAGAGATTGCCAAGAGAGATAAAGCAATAGTATTTCCAGCAGGTGAAACCGCTGCTAACAGATTGGGATTCTCTACACAAGTCCCGATGAATGCTTGTTTCATAACATCCGGCACTCCGAGAAAACTTAAATTGGGCAATAGAACCATAATATTAAAACACGGAGTTCCAAGAAATTTTGCATACAAAGGAAAACTAATGCCTGAATTGGTGCAAGCTCTTCGTAGCATTGGAGAAGAAAATATAACAGAGAGTGTGGAAAAAAGAGTAGCCCAACTATTATCCGCAACTTCAGAAGCAGAGACTATTGAACATGATCTGTTATTAGCACCGGTATGGGTAAGACAGATTATAAAAAGAAACCTCAAAACGAATACAGACAATGAGTAAATGGATAGACTTTTCAATAGATGAACGTAAAGCCATGATACAAGGCGTTGTGGAAGCGAAGAATATTGATGAAGCTGCAGCGGAAAAGGATTGGTGGGTAACAGCCATATTGTACGCCCTGTTCCAAACAAAGTCTGCTAAGTATTTGCTCTTCAAAGGTGGTACAAGTCTGAGTAAAGGTTGGAACATAATAGACCGTTTCAGTGAGGATATTGATTTGGCTCTCGGTCGTGATTTCTTCTTGAACGAAAAGAATTTGTCGTGTGCCGGTTGCAGCAGCAACACCCAAATTCACAAGTTCAGAGAAAAGGCACAAGATTATCTTTTCAGTGAATTTAAAGATGATTTGAAAGAGCAACTTGCCAAATTAGGAACAGATGTGATTGTACTTGCAGAAAATGAGGTCATAGATGAAAATGGAGAGCTTAAGAAGGTAGATCATGACAAAGACCCTTCTGTGATTTTTGTTCAATATCCATCACTATATAATAGTAATGCTCCCTATGCAATACCGACCGTGAAGATTGAAATAAGTGTCCTTTCTATGGCTGAACCATACGAAATGAAACGCATATCTTCATTGGTTGAACAAGTTTATAAAGATGAAGATGTTGATTCTGATATTGTTCAGACCATCAAGACCGTAAGTCCTGCAAGAACATTCTTAGAAAAGTCATTTTTGCTTTGTGAAGAATACCAAAAGAAAGACCCAAGAACATATCGCATATCTCGCCACTTCTACGATATAGAGAAATTATCTCACACCGATTATATAGATAAGGCATTAAACAACCCTAATCTTTATTACGACATCGTGGAGCATAGAAAGAAATTCTATCATGTAGGATATGTGGATTACGATAAAGAACTACCAACATCTATTACGATTGTTCCAAGTAAAGAACTTGTGCCGAAATATGAAGTGGATTATAACAATATGCGATCCAGCTTTATCTTTGGAGAGGCTTTGGAATTTGCAGATTTGCTCAAGTTCCTCGAAACGTTACAAGAACGATTTCGAAAGATTCCTCCAAGGACATCGGCAGAGTAATTATAATTAGTAAGGCAAGTACCATAGTACGATACTTGCCTTACTTGTTAATCAGAATAGTTAGTACGCACAAAAAAACACTACTATCGTCTCTCCGAGAAAACTATACCCCGCAACATTCGCCTTGTAAGGGCAAAAGCGTCCTGTTTACTATCTGTTCGGGAGAAAGGTTGTTATTGTTTTACATTCCACAATATCAATTAGATTTCTGAAAGCAAATTATTTAACATTTGACCTGATTTTAAGCCGAAATGCCGGCGATTTTTCGGGGTCGGTCGATGTTCGGGTCGATTTTTTCGAGTATTTGAGCGTTAAGCAATTCTCTGTGTTTCAGGTCTTTACAAAATAAGTGTTGATTTGGGTGAAATAAGTGAGGCTTTTTTTGAAAAAAG
>JAEDJL010000048.1 GCA_016296345.1 Bacteroidales bacterium
TTGTGGCAGGGTCGTGAGCCATAACATCAATTTGAAAAGTCGGATTGATATAATGCTGTCCATCATGCGGAGCCATAAGAACCATTGCATAGTATATTGTGAGTAGTGAATTGTTTGAAGAAACCTCCATAGTGTATTCCAGCTGAGAGCAACCTCCTCCTCCGTTAAAATTGTTGATTTGGGACGAGTATTGACAGCCAAATTGCGAAGGAACTTTGTGAAGTTGGTTGTTGGAATAGCTGTCCAAGGCATTCGGGTCGCTGAAAATCTGAAAGAGCTTGCCTCCTGCGTCTTGCGGAACGGTCGGGTCGCTATGTGTCTGCGTCCAGCTCCAGCTTGGTGAAGAAGAACTACTGCCGGTGTAACTTCCTGTTTTTGCAACCCAGCCCGAATATCCGTGAGAGAAATCGAGACCGTCTCCGTTCAATGGATCAAATTGTGCCGACAAAACAAACGGACACAAACTCAAAACAAGGAAAGCAACTATCGCTTTCAGCTTTCGTCTATTAATTCTATACATATCCATATTTGTAACTCTGTAATTTCTAAATTTGTCACTATCAATCATGACACTTTCGATTTGTCTTTTGTTTTTGCTATTTTAGTTTTATGATTGTAATCCCTTCGCCTCCAAATTCCACCCTTTCAGCTCTGAAACTTTCTACTTCTGGATTTGTTTTCAGGTAATCCCTAAGCACAGTTTTCAAAATGCCGTCCCCTTTGCCGTGAAGAACAGACACTTCGCTTTCGCCCAAAAGGCGTGCAGTGTCTATATATTTGGCAAGTTGTGCCAAGGCTTCGTCGGCTCGGCTGCCTCTGAGGTCCAATCGGTACTCAAACTTGGCTCTCAAATCGTTCACCTTGTCCATCAAGCCTCCGAAAGTGGGTTTTCGCAATGCTGAAGCTGCCTTTTGTTGTTTCAGATAGCTTGCTTTGTTTACCTTTTTCAGATTTGAGAGCGGCAGGGTCATGTTCAGCTGTCCGCAAACGACCTCCGCCTTGTTCCTTTTGAGCTTCTGCACTGTGGCATAGCTGTTTTGTCCGCTCACAAGGACGATGTCGCCCTCCTCAATCGGCGAGGGGTCAAAAGGAATGTGGGTCTTGGTGTTTTCCGGCGGCTTTTGCTCTTGCTTTACCTCGCTTTCCAACTGTTTGACAGCCTCGGCGTGAGTTTCTATCGAGTGTTGAATGTCTTTTCTCAAAGACATGGTCGTTTGTTTGTCTGCCTTTGAGGTCTTTATTCGGTGGATTGTTTGCTCGATTTGTTTGTTTGCAGTTTTGAGTATCTCGTTTGCCTGTCGTTTTGCCTCCAAAATGATTTGCTTTTCTCTGTTTGAGATGTCTTGGATTTTGTCTTGATATTCTCTTACCAAGTTGTCGAGAAGCTCGTCGGTCAGTCGAAGTTGTGATTGTTTGTTTCTAATCTCCATTTTTTCGACTGCCATCGATTGGAGGCTTTGTTCAAAATCGACAAATCCGCTTCCCACTTTTTCTTCTGCCGACTTGATTATCTTGTCCGGCAGTCCTATGGTGCGTGCAATCTCAAAAGCAAAGCTGCTTCCCGGAGTTCCTATCGACAGCTTGTACAATGGTTTGAGTGCTTTGGTGTCAAACAACATTGCTGCGTTACATATAGTGCTGTATCTCTCGCTTAGCAGTTTCAAGTTTGAGTAGTGAGTTGTTACAACTCCGAATGCCTGTTTGGAGTTGAGGTGTTCCAACACCGCTTCGGCTATTGCACCTCCCACATTCGGGTCTGTTCCCGTTCCGCATTCGTCAATCAAAAACAGGGTACGTCGGTTGGCAACCTTGCAAAGGTGCTTCATCGACATAAGATGAGAACTATATGTACTCAAATCGCTTTCTATGCTCTGCTCATCGCCAATGTCGATAAATATTTGCTCAAAAATGCAAAATTCACTCGTTTGTTTTGCAGGTACAAGCAGACCGCATTGCAACATATATTGCAAAAGACCGACCGTTTTCAGACATACCGACTTGCCGCCGGCGTTAGGACCGGAGATTATCAAAATTCGCTTCTTGTCGTTCAGCTCTATTTTTAGCGGAACTATGCTTTTGCCATGGCGTTTGAGGCTTTCTTCCAACAGAGGGTGGCGTGCTTCATACCACACAAAGCCTTCTTCCTGCCTCAAAACAGGCTTTCCTGCGTTTATAGAGAGAGCATATTTTGCCTTTGCCCTCAAAAAATCTATCCTTGCGAGAAAATTGTATGCACATAGAAGCGTAGGAATGTACGGACGCAAAAAGTCGGTGAACTCCGTCAGTATGCGGACAATTTCTCTCTTTTCTTCAAATTCGAGTTCTCTCAAACGGTTGTGCAGTTCGACCACTTCGGCAGGCTCGATATAGGAAGTCTGTCCGCTGGAAGACTCATCTACCACAAAGCCTTGCAGTCTGCGTTTGTTGGAAGAAGCGATTGGAATGACACCTCGTCCGTCCCTTATTGTCAGTTCGGCTTCAGGAGGTGTCCAACCTTCTTTTTTTGAGACTTCGAGCAGCTTTCGCAATCGTTTTCCTGCCTCAAATTCTGCCCTGTGCTTGCTTTGTCGTATCGAAAAGAGAGCTTCGGAAGCATTGTCAGCCATTGTGCCGTCGCTTGCAAGAAGACGATTGCTGCTTTTGACAATCTGCTCTTCTACAAAGACTTGTGAACATATTTCTTTGAGCAGGGGATAGGCGTTTTGTTCGTCTTGGTCAAAAAAATCTATGCACGAACAAATCGTTTTGAGACTTCGATTGAGTTGAACGAGAAGTTCGAGAGGAATAAAAGTACCTTGGAGTTTCAGACGCTTCAATTCGCCGCTCATATCGAAGAAATCCTCGCATGGAAACGCCCTTGCAGACAACAAAATCGACAAAAATTCGTCGGTCAATCCTATTTCATGCTCCACAACCTTCCTATCGCTCGAAAAACTCATAGCACGGGCAAGTCTCTCTCCCGCAGGCGAAAGGCATTTCGAGCTTACAGCCTGAACAATCTGTCCGAAAGCCAATTTTTGTTGTGTTTTGTTGTCGTGTTCCATTTCTTTTGCTTGGGCAGAAGCCCCAAAAATCAAGGGGCAAAGGTACAAAAAAATGTTGTAAAACAGCCTTTGAAGGCAGGAAAATGTGAGTTTGGTTTCTTATTGATAATGAATAGTTTGTCAAAACGCCGTTTTATCGTGCCAAAACGGCGTTTTGCTCGGATAAAACGGCGTTTTATTTTGCTGAAACGCCGTTTTGAAAAGCACACAAAAAAGATATATTTGTCGCAATGTCTGAAATAAACCGAAATAATTTCATACCTTTGCACTTTGATTTAGAAAAACCAACAAATTATTGAAGTTATGACAAGAGATACGCAAATCTTTGACCTTATACAAAAGGAAAGAGAAAGACAAACAAAAGGTATTGAGTTAATTGCTTCCGAGAACTTTGTTTCAGATCAAGTAATGGAGGCAATGGGTAGCGTAATGACAAACAAATATGCAGAAGGCTATCCGGGAAAGAGATACTATGGCGGTTGCCAAATAGTCGATCAATCCGAGCAACTTGCAATCGACAGAGCTAAACAACTCTTCGGTGCTTGCTGGGCAAACGTTCAGCCTCACTCGGGGGCGCAAGCCAACATGGCAGTGTTCTTTGCTTGTCTCAATCCGGGAGATACATTCATGGGATTGGACTTGAACCACGGCGGACACCTTTCTCACGGTTCTCCTGTGAACATTTCGGGAACTTACTTCAAGCAAGTTTCGTATGCAGTAAAGGAAGAGACAGGTACTATCGACTATGAGATGATGGAAAAGGTTGCAAGAGAACACAAACCTAAACTTATCATCGGTGGAGCGAGTGCTTATTCGAGAGATTTCGACTGGAAGAGAATGAGAGCTTTGGCTGACGAAATCGGAGCGATACTTATGGGAGATATTTCGCACCCTGCAGGTCTTATTGCCAAGGGAGAGTTGAACAATGCGGTTGAATATTGCCACATAGTTACAACTACAACTCACAAAACCCTTCGCGGACCAAGAGGAGGTATGATTTTGATGGGCAAAGACTTCCCTAACCCAATGGGAAAGAAAACTCCAAAGGGCGAAATCAAGATGATGAGTGCCGTTTTGGATTCTGCAGTATTCCCGGGCTGTCAAGGTGGTCCGTTGGAACACGTTATTGCAGCAAAGGCAGTTGCATTTGGCGAAGCATTGTCAGATGACTATGCAAGATATATCAAACAAGTAAGAAAGAATGCCTCAGCCATGGCAGCAGCATTTGTAAAGAGAGGATACAAAGTAATATCGGGAGGTACAGACAACCACTTGATGTTGATAGACCTTAGAACTAAGTTTCCTGAACTTACAGGTAAGGTTGCAGAAAACACATTGGTCAAGGCAGATATTACAATCAACAAAAACATGGTTCCTTTCGATACACGTTCTGCCTTCCAGACTTCGGGTATCCGTATAGGTACTCCTGCCATTACGACAAGAGGTTTGAAAGAAGACGAAATGGAAACAATCGTCGAGATGATTGATGCAGTTCTTTCGGACGTAAACAACGAGGCATTGATAGAAGAAACTCGTAAGAAGGTCAATGCAATGATGGAAAACAGACCATTGTTTGCTTGGTAGAAAATTTCATAAGACCAAATAAACAAAGCGGAGCTTGCAAATGCAGTTCCGCTTTTTTGTTTCTACCGATTATCTTTTTTGATTTGAGAACAGCAAACACCAAAATCGAGTAGTGCCTTCCTAATCTTTGCGAATGTTTACAACAGGAGAGACCTTCCCTATCGAGCGTGCAGGGATAAGCAGAGCAGTCATTGAAATCACAACAACGGCGAGGTTTACTGCCAAAATGTTTACAACATTCAGCTCCATTGGAACGCAATCCAAGTAGTAGTCTTCCTGATTGAGCTTGATGATGTGGTATTTGCTTTGAATAATGACAAGTCCCACTGCAACCGCATTGCCGATAATCATAGCCTTACAAACAATGTATGCAGCCTTGTAAAGATATATCTTTGTGATGCTTGAAGTCTTTGCACCGAAACTTTTGAGCAGTCCGATGAAACTGCTTTGTTCAAATACCATTATCAGAAGAGTGGAGGAGGCTGTGATGATTGTAACAAGCGTCATGACGATTATGATAAGTATGACGTTGGTATCCAACAGTCCTAACCACGAAAATAATCCCGGTTCGAGTTCTTCGATTGTCGAAATGGTTTTGTCTTGCGGCAAGGCGTTGTAAATTTCTGCCGAGGCAGCTTGCAAAAGCGAGAAGTCGTCCAAGCATACCTCATATCCGCTGTATTGGTCGGAGGATTTGCCGTACAGCTTTTGAAAAACTCCTGCATTGGAAATGACAAACTTGTTGTCGTAGTCGCCAAGTCCCGTTTCGTAAATCCCGACCACCTTAAACGGACGCACTCTGTAGCTCATGTCAATATAGAAATAGACTTTGAGCTTGTCGCCTGTCTTTATGTTCAGTTTGTTTGCCAAGGTTTTGGAAATTATCGCCTCGTTGGAAGAGGGATTTGAGAAGTCGGGCAGACGACCGCCGCAAAGGTTGTGCTTGAAAAAAGATGTGTCAAAATCTTTCTCCACACCCTTTATCACAATGCCGTGAAAACCTTCGCTGCTCTTGACAACGCCTGCCTGCATTATGTAAGGGCTGAGGCTTTTTACCCCTTTGCACGAGGCAATGGCTTTCTTCTCTTCTTCGGTGAGCGAAAAAGTGTCGGCTTGCGAAGAGTTATTCAACGCAAACGAACTTATGTGAATGTGGGAAGTAAATCCGGTGATTTTTTCTCTGATTTGCTTTTTGAAACCGCCCAAAACAGCAACCGAAACTATCATTACGGCAATCGAAAGGGCTATGCTGAGAGTTGCAATCCTTACGATAGGTTTGGAAAACGAGCTGTTCTCTTCTTTGAGCAGTCTTTTGGCTACGAAAAATTCAAAATTCATCGCTGCAAAGTTACGGCTTTTTTGTCTCTTTCTGCATTGTGGCAAATCAAAAAGGTGTTTACGATACTGAAAAGCATAATTCCCTGCTGGTTATCCAAAGTGTCTTCGCTCAACATCGAGATTGCAATCACGCCGAAGAACCAAAGGTAATAAGCACTCTTGTTAAGCTTTGTTGCAAAGGCAGGATAGAGTAGCCAAATGCCGAAAACCACAAGCCCGATAAGCCCCCAAGAAGCATAAACCGACAAAAATTGATTGTGAGGCATCAAATTGCTGTCAGAAAGAGGCGAGGAATGTTTTATAAGTTCTCTGTTCAGTTCGCCTTTCAGGTCTCCCGTTCCGACGCCGTGCAGCCAATTACAATCCTTTTGGCACACCATTGCAGTCTTTTGCCACAATTCTGTCTTTTGAATGAGGGAAGAACCTTTGATTTTGCCCCATTTTCGGTACGATTCGAACTCAAAAAATGTTTTGTAGAGCCTTACTTTGAGCGGATTGCCGCAAGCATAGACGTAATTGGGAATGCCGTTTCGTATATTCTCCAAGTCTTGTGCAGAGAGCTTGTTCCAACTCTCCAAGGTGCGACTGAGACCTTTGGAGTTGAGGTATCGGCAGGCTATGTCTGTGTAGGAGTATCTGTATTCGCCGTCTTGAAACAGGCTGTCGGCAGCAATAGAGAGATATTTCTCCAATCCTTTTGACATTTGAGCCTTTTCGATTTCGGCTTTGTCCTTGTCAGAAGAGTAACAATAGTATCCGTTTTCGATAAAGCCGTTTTCAACTCTCTCTTGCTTGGGAACGAAATAGTCTCTCGCACAATCGACAACATAATATGCCAAACTGCAAATTCCAATGACCAAAAGAAAAGAATAAATGGCAAAAACATTGTGCGAAGTCTTCTTCCAACACTGCCATAAACTCATCGGAACAAAAAGAATAAGCAATATCATAATGCCCGTAAGAGAACTTGACGCAACAAGATAGCCTGTCAGATAAACAATCAATCCTATGGCACAAACGACCTTGCGTTTTGAGAGGCTGTTACCCCTTTGCAAAAGATAGATACAAACAAATCCTATAATCAAACACACAAAGAGAGCAAACCGAATGTGAGAAGAGAAACTCAAAGCGATGCGAATGTCTGCATAGTCGAAGAAAAAAAGTCTCACCAAGCCGATAAGGCTTCCTGTAATCACAGACAAAACAAACAAAGCTGCAATATATCGAGTTTTTTTCTTGTCCAAGGGAGGCACTGTGAAGAAATAAAGCGGCACTATGAGAAATGGAAGATTTTTGTTCAGCTGAGCCAAGGCCTCACCGCTGTCTTTGCTCCACAGACAGCCCGCAAGCATAAGAGCAAAAAAAGAAAGCATGACAACAAGAAGCCTCTTTGGAGCGGTTTTTATCCTTTTGTGATTGCAAAACAGCACTCTCAGAAACATGAATGCCAAAGAAAACGACATCAAAGCGTGAGAAAAAACTAACCCCACGGCAGCAAGAGACAAGATAATCGCATCTGCATATTCGTCAATCAGTCGTTTAATCATATTTTTAGAACTTCAAAAAAGACGTTTTATTGCAAGAGAATACTTTCTCTTGACATTCAAGAAGGCAAGACAGTGATTTGAAACCTTACTTTCGGCTTTCGAGTATTCGGTTCTCGATTGCGGTGGTGGAATATCCGTCAATGAACTCTATCGTTCGGACTTCTCCTCCTTTTTGAGAGACTATATCGTAGCCCACAATGTCCTGTGGCTTGTAGTCTGCTCCCTTTACAAGAATGTCGGGTTGCACTTTCTTTATCAATTCGTAAGGAGTATCTTCGTCAAACAAAATAACGGCATCGACCGATGCCAAAGCTGCAATGATATGAAGACGACTTCTCTCGTCTTGAAGGGGTCTGTGAGAACCTTTGAGCCGCCTTACCGAGCTGTCGCTGTTGATGCCTACAATCAATCGGTCTCCAAGGTCCTTTGCTTTTGCAAGATAATCGACGTGTCCCAAGTGTAGAATGTCGAAGCAGCCGTTTGTGAACACTATCTTTTGATTTGTCTCTCTCCAAACGGAAAGTTTTGTCTCCAATTTTTCGTCTTGCAATATCTTGTCTTGCAGTTGTTCGCTCTGTGTCATAAGTTGGTGGTTTTCTTCTTGAATGAAAAATAGATAAATGCAAAAAGCCCGATAAGGATTGTTCCTGACTGTGAAGCAATCCAGCTTAACCAACCGCAGGCATAGCCTACCGCTCTGTCAATTGCAAAGCTCTGCAAAACTTCTGCATATATTGCAGGTTGCAAACCAATTCCCCCGGGAGTAATCATTGGTCCGAATGCTCCCAAAACGGTGGTTGTAAGAGCATGAACAAGGTTTAGTCCGGACGTTTGCTCGATAGCCATGAAGCAACACAGCGTTCCAATAATCCACAAAGCCCAAATGGCAAAAGAATAGAAGATAAAGAGCCACGGACGACGGAGTTTGATTATGCTTTTTATGCCTTGAAGCAAACCTTTTGCAAATTCGGTAATCTTTTTGAACAATGTATTTTGTCGAATGCGTTTTCCGAAGATGAGAAATGCCGCAACAAGCACCGCAATCACTATTGCAACCATTGCAAGCGGCATTATATACTTTTCAAAGTCCGTATTGAAGTTGCGTTGTGTGTAGTCGGTCAATACGTCTGTGCTAAAAATCAGGGTGAGAAGCAGAAAGAGTAAAAACAAAACCATATCTGCCGCTCTTTCGGTGAGGACAGAGCCTATGGATTTGTCAATCGGGACATTGTCGCTCTTGTGAAGCATGGTGCAACGTACCACTTCGCCAAGCCGAGGCACTGCAAGGTTGGTCAGATAGCCGCTCATGACCGCAAGAAAGCTGTTAATTCTCGACACACTGCAACCAAAAGTCTCGCCAAGCAGCCTCCAACGCAATCCTCTCACATAATGAGACAAAAGACTTACCAATATGGCAAGAGCAAACCAAAATATATTGGTGTCAGAAAGCGACTGCCACATCTGCATTCTTTCATTTGGCGTGAGTTTTGACCAAAACCAAAACACAAAAGCAACACCCAAGAGAATGAAAAAAGAGGTAACTATTGCGTTTTTTGCCTTAGAGTTCAAAGAAAATCAGACTAACTTGTTATCTTTCGGGAATATGACTGTCGGACGGAACGTTTTGGCTTGCTCAAAGTCCATAAGGGCATAAGAAACAATGATAACCAAGTCGCCAACTTGAGCCAAGCGGGCAGCAGCTCCGTTAAGGCAAATTTTGCCCGAGCCTCTCTCGCCCTTGATTGCGTAAGTGTCAAAACGCTCTCCGTTGTTTATGTTGTAGATATAAACTCTTTCGTTCTCAATTATGCCGGCTGCGTCCATCAAGTCCTCGTCAATGGTAATCGAACCGATGTAATTCAAATCTGCCTGAGTAACTGCAACCCTGTGTATCTTCGATTTTAATACTTCTATCTGCATCAGCGTGAAATATTTTCTTCTTTCGGCGTGCAAAGGTACGAATTTATATCGACACTACCTTATTTTGCCTCAAAAACATGGCGAGAAGATTGATTAGTTCTTCGTGTGAGGGTTTTGGTTTTTGTTTTTGGTCGGCTCTTGGCAAGAGTGGCAAAAACTAAAACTCTCTGTTTTCTTTTTGGTTTGGATTGTAAAAATGCTTATTTTTGCAGCGTGTTTTTGTCTTTTGGGCTTTTGAGAAGACAAAACGAAGTTGTTTTGATTGTAAAAACGCAAACAAATAAGTATTTAATCAACATTTGACGACATGGAAAACCAGATAGAAATTTCAAAAGAGGAATTGAAGTTCCTTAACCAGCTCTCAAAGCAGTTTCCTTCCTTGCAGGCGGCAAGCACGGAGATAATAAAATTGCAGGCAATCCTCCTTCTGCCAAAAGGAACAGAGCATTTTGTTACCGATATTCACGGAGAGTTTGACACCTTTAACCATATTCTCTCAAACGCTTCGGGAGCGGTAAAAAGAAAGATTGATGACGTTTTCGGTCATTCAATTTCTGTTGCGGAGAAAAACCAACTTGCAACAATAATATACTATCCTGCCGACAAGCTGAGCCAGTTGAAGGCAGCAGGAGTTGTAAACGACGAGTGGTATCGCCTTACTCTCAACAAATTGGTCAAGGTTGCAAGACAGGTTGCCAAGAAATACACTCGTTCAAAGGTGCGTAAGGCAATGTCAAGCGAGTATGCGTTCATCATAGACGAACTGTTGAACGAAACAACCTCCGACAAACTTGCTTACTATGACAGCATTATCGACAGCATTGTGGCTTTGAAACGTTCGGATCAGTTCATCGAATCGATATGTTCCTTTATCAAACAGATGTTGATTGACCGCCTTCATGTGATTGGAGACATCTTTGACCGAGGTCCAAAAGCTGCGGAAGTCATGGAGCTTTTGAAATCGCACCATGCAGCAGACATTCAATGGGGAAACCACGATATTATATGGATGGGGGCAGCCTGCGGAAACAAGTTTGATGTTGCCGAGGTGATACGTCTTACTGCCCGATACGGAAGCCTTGACACCATAGAGGACGACTATGGTATCAACCTTATGCCGCTTATTACCTTTGCCATAACGACATACGAGAACGACCCTGCAGTGCCTTTCATTCCCAAAGGAACCAAACCCGAAAACTATTCTGATGCAAACGTGCGTCTGATGACCATGATACACAAGGCAATCGCCGTCATAAGTTTCAAACTCGAAGGACAACTTGTGATGAGAAACCCCGATTTCGATATGTCTCACCGTTTGCTCTTGGACAAGATAGACTATGAGAAAGGTACAATCTTCATTGACGGCGACCACTATCCTTTGAAAGATTACTATTTCCCTACAATAGACCCTAAAAATCCTTATGCACTCACACCGGAAGAAGAATTGGTGATGAACAAACTCACAAGTTCATTCCTCAACTCTGCCAAGTTGCAAGACGATGTGTCTTTCTTGTTTGCCAAAGGAAGCGTCTATTTGGTATATAACAACAACCTGATGCTCCATGGTTGCATTCCGATGAAGAGCGAGACCGAGTTCAAGGAGTTTAACCACAAAGGACGCATGGTAAAAGGCAAGGAGTTGCTCGATGTTTTGGAACAGACAATCCGAAACGTGTGGGTAAATCGATTTAATCAGACTAACAACGACGGAGATTACTTTTGGTATTTGTGGTGTGGGGCTTGCTCGCCAATTTTTGGCAAACACCGAATGGCAACCTTTGAACGCTACTTGATAGAAGACAAAGGTCCTCAATCCGAACGCTTGGATTTGTATTACTCTCTCAGAAACAATGTGGAGGTGTGCGAAAGAATTTTGGCAGAGTTCGGACTTACCGACAGCAAAGCCCGCATAATCAACGGTCATGTGCCTGTCAAGGTCAAGAAAGGCGAAAGTCCGATAATGGCAAACGGCAGATTGCTTGTCATTGACGGCGGAATGTCGAAAGCATATCAGAAAGAAACAGGAATTGGCGGCTATACACTTGTTTCAGGCTCGTCAAGATTGTTCCTTGTCGAGCATGAACCATTCTGTTCTCGCCAAGAGTCTATCGAAAACGAAAGCGACATCATATCGAAAAACTACCTTATCGAACAGAGAACCGAACAAATCGTGATAGGAGACACAGAGATAGGAGCAGAGTTGAGAGAACAAATCGATAATCTCAAACGTCTCATTTATGCTTACAACGAAGGTTTGGTCAAAGAAAAATAGCAACTTGCCAAAACGCCGAATGGCTTAAATAAAATCAAGAGTCAGCAAAATAAAACGCCGAGTTGTTTTGTCAATTCGGCGTTTTATTTTGCTCAAATGAGATAAATAATCAACATATTGGTTTTCTGATGTTTGCAAAAGTCGATTGGTGGTTTTGTCAGTCGTTAAATTCGGTGTTGAGGTACTGTTGCAGTTCGTTGAGGCTCAGTCCCTGTCTTACCACACCTTGTTTGGCAACCGATATTTTGCCTGTTTGTTCACTCACAATCACCGATATGGCATCTGTTTGTTCGGTAATGCCGATTGCAGAGCGGTGTCTCAATCCCATGGATACGGGAATGGATTGATTTTTGCTCACAGGCAGAATGCAGCGTGCAGCTTTTATCTCGCCCTTTGAAATAATCACCGCACCATCGTGAAGAGGTGTATTCTTGAAAAAGATAGTCTCCAAAAGCTGTGAGCTTATCTGTGAGGTGAAAGCGTCTCCGGATTGAATGATTTG
>JAEDJL010000009.1 GCA_016296345.1 Bacteroidales bacterium
CGGCATTCCCTAAGGCAAGCCGTGTCATAGACCGTTTTCATATCCAAAGACTTGCGATGCTGTTCAAGAGCTTCGCATAAAGCACCGTGGGAGGCAATACGTCAAGCCAATGATGACATGGAGAAAGCTAAGTTGAACAAGGAAGACTATGAGCCTTTACGATACCCTAATGGAGACACACGCAAAGAACTACTCATGCGTTCCCGATACTTACTGTTCAAGTCTGCTGACAAATGGACTGAAAGACAGAAGCAACGAGCAAAGATACTCTTTGAGGAATACTATCTTGTGAGAGGGTAAAACTGAACTTGTATCTATCAATTGAATTTTGTTTTATGACACAGTCCAACCTTCGCATCTTTTTGCCCTATGTATCTATACTACTTGTTCACATCCATTATATATACATATACATCCCAATAAAAGATCTATATTTGCGGAACAACTACTTAGGAAGTAATCAACTATTTTTATATCGTTCTGTCTTTTCTCCGAAAAGACCTCTCAATACGATATAAGCCAATCCCAAAACGTTAGCAGTTGTCGTAACCAAGAGGGTATTTATCGTAGTAGTATGCAACTTCAGAAGCTGAAAGCCTTGGCAAGCGACTATACACAAAGTCAAGAAAAGCCAAAGAGAAGTAGCCCAAACAACCCAATATGCTAAAAATTTACGCTGACGAGTATCCTGTTTGTATCGCTCACGTTTTTGATCTACCATTGACTTTTCATCTATGTTATTTGGCGATAGTTCTTCTAACGATTCATTGATTGACTTATCATCCCAATTTACATTTTCTAATGGTATAGTATTACTCATAAATTACTCCTCCTACTTTCGGATAAGACTTAAAAAATATGTCCGTATATACTCATCTGGTATTTCCACACCCCACTTAAAATCTGAACAATGCGTTGTCCTATCCCATGGAGAGTTTGGCAAGTGCGACCATGCAGTGAGATAACCTGCTGTTTTTTTGCCAAACCCCATGAAAACAAATTTTATTAAGCTTTCTAAATATTTATCATCTTTGAGTTTACTATCTTCCATTCTTACTCCACACAAATCAGTTCTAAGCAGTTTATTCCGTGTTGTAGGGAAAACAGGACCGTATGGCCACGCCTGCGGATGCTCATTGCATAACCTATCATTGTTCAATGCTAAGTGTGCGCCATAAGCAATATAAAGCAACTTCTGCGTCTTTGTCAGATTTATAGATACACTTTCTTTGTTAGCATATGCAACAATGTATAAAGCGACATCAACACTATTGTATTTATAAATATCATTTATTCCATTCATATTGTATTATTTTTTAATAAAGTATACTTACATCTATCAAAGTCGAATACCTCTCCCATGTAGAAACTCTTCCACAAAGTAAATTATTGTTCTAATAGGATTTTTTTTGAATTTCAACCGATTTCCTACGTGCTGTTTTCACTCCCAATGTGAAAAAAAACCACGCTAAAATGATCAAGACTATGGTCTGTAACAACCCGACTTCAACCAAGGTGCCTTACATATTATAGTCATATATAATAGGTATAAAGAAAAGTCGGGAAGAAGATTGACAATCCTTTTTCCCTACTTCTCTTTAATGTCTGCAATGCTTTTCGGCAGTTTTTGCAGACTGTGGTTGTTATTACAGCCTTACTTCCACACCAATCATGCTTCTGCCAATGCAGAAAGGATAACCACCATAGCTATTGAAACGCTCTATCGTCTTTTGAGCCATTATCGAACGGCTGTTCGAGTTAATCGAGTTGATGTTTCCGAAAACAGCACCAAGCGATGCCTTTACCGCAAACTTTTCACTGATATTGTACGCAAGCGACAAGCCAACACTGCCTCCCAAACCATTGCCACCAAACTTATAACCGGCGTAATTGCTCTCATACCTCAACATTCCCACACCGATAAATGGCGAAATGGCAAACGCACTCCTGTTGAAGTTAAATCCAATCTCCAAACCTGCATAAAAAGTACCTGTCTCTTCACGCTTTTGGCTCAAAGCATCGTAGAAATAAGCCCCTCCGAAGCTCGACAGGTCAGCCTTTAAGGTCAAACCCTTCAAATCCACACCCATTTTCAGGTTCATTCCAAACGAAGTTACATCACATTCTTCGGGATTGACAACCGAAAGACAGCTCGGAGAAAAGTAACTGACACTTCCGAACGACATCTCGGCAACGAAATTAACCTTTTTGTTCTGTGCATTTACCTGAAAAGCAAACAACACAACCGCTGCAAACATACAGCTCTTAACGATTCTTTTTGCTACTTTTAACATAATTTATTAGTTTGATTTGTTTTGTCCGCACAATCAGTCCGCCTGCAGACAACCTTTTAACGACCCGCCTGCTTATTCTATTGCTTCCAAGTCTGAGAATTTGAATTTCCTCTTTACTCATTTTTGTAATCCGGCACAAAAAAAAGCAATTTCTCAAACAGTCATTTGCAAATAACACTTGGATATTTGGCAGTTTTAGAAAAGTTTTCTACCTTTGCGAGCGGAAAGCAATGGTAAGGCTTTCGAGTAATTAACCATAAAACACAATAGAAATCAAAGGAGAAAAAGAAGAATTATCAGTTTGACTTAGCATTTTAGCAGCATATTAAAGCGTTTCTGCTTATACTTGGTAATGTGAAATCTCGACAATTTCACCATTTGTTATCCAAAAGTAGAGTAGTAAGCGCTCACGATAACCTATCGTGGGCTTTACTTATTTGGATAACAGGTAGTCGAGAACCTCACATTACAATAAGATACAAGTCCCACGTTTTTTTATGTCCACAAGTCAGGGTTCCTATCCCCTTAAATCGCAATCAAATAAATCGCCTTCGGGACTTGGGCAAAACAAAAAAATACAAAATTTAGAAGTTGCGCCCGACACGAATTTAGGGAGAATAAAATGAAAAAACTACTATTTTTAGCCTTATTGGGCATATGTACTATTTCATGTACAACAAATAGCGACAGTCAGGGTAAACTTGAAAAATTATTAATTGAACTGACAAAAGAAAATCCTGAAGAGATGGAAAAGCACAAAAAACTTATTGAAAAAAATGATATTGGTTACCCTATAGAATTAGAAGATAATAATACATCTATCTTTTTTCAAAAAGGCTATATTGGAGACACTAACACTCTTTATGAATTTGATTATTACAATAATCAAATTCATAAAGATTCGAAAGGTCTTACAATCCGAAATGTATCTAATCCTGCAAATGACGTAGTTGCAAAAGAGATTGAAACTGAAAAGTTTAATCCAGAATCAGGATATATCGTAATAAGTGTTCGTAAAAATGGAAATTTAGAAGCTATTATCAAAGGATATGCATACGGAGAACACTGGGATTCGAGATTTAATGGAATTATCTATACTAAAGATAATGAAATTCCATTTGCATTTAAAGGTAATAAAGCATATTTAGGACTATAAGACTATTATAAAATAAGATATAATGAAGAAAGTACTAATGATATTATCCATAATAGGATTATTTAGTTGCAAAGAGAATTCTTCGCAAGAAGTTAAAAAAGAGTATTCCAATTTTGAATCTATGCTTGTAGAGGAACTTGAAACAGCAGAAATGAAAGAAGTGGAAGAAATGAGAGCAGAAACAGAAAGAAAACGAAAAGAATATTTAGGGTACTGGAAAAGTGATGACGGGGAAGTAGAACTTCTAATAAAAAACGACATACTTATTTGTGTAATCGACAAAATTTTAGAGTGTAAAACTTCTTGGGAACTAGATTATAGAAGATTTATAAGTATAGGTGTCAATAATCGCAACTACGAATTTGGCATATATAATGGAGATGATTTCATAACTTTTATTCAAGACGACGACTTCCGTTCTTGTAAGGTTATTTTAAGAAAAGATCCTTCGATTAAGACGATTTCATATAAATATAAACGCAAAACCCCGAGAAATAATTCCTCTAATGACAATAGAGGTAATAGTAGGATTTACTATAATAATGACATATCATTCAACTCTTCTTCAGCCGTTATGCGATATCTAGACGGAGCAAAGTATAAGAATAGTGAAGGTATAGTAGTTAGCGTGCATTATGACGGAATTCGTAATGAAAAAAATTGGATGATGATTACTAATGCAGTAACAGTTGAATCATTTTCAGGCTCATATGCTATTATATCTGCAACATCTCCTTTTATCGGAAGTCCTATAAAATTATACTTTAGAATAAATGCCATTGATGGTACTCTGACTGATGAGGGCGGGGACGTATTTTATAGACAATAACAATTGTATGAACGAAAACCATTAACAAGCTTTGGGTTCATAGAAATTAGTGGAGACAAGCGAATAGTTTTGATATACAGGAGAGAAAGATTTTTTGTTAGTTACTCCTTGAATAGTTTAAGTTTGGAGCGAAACGATTCAGCCGTGGTATTGGACGAACAATTATAATAAATCGACTCAAAAGCAAAGAAACTCCCCGACAGAAATGCTGTATTTTCTATCTAAAAAAGCACTTTTCTCTGCTGATAATCCGATTATCAAAAATTTTTCGGCTTGATAATCGGATTATCACGCTGTGATAATGGTATTATCTTCCCATGATAATCCGATTATCAACAAGAAAAATTTTTTGATAATCCTATATACCTTGCGTCAAATCGTTGAAAACTGACTGCAAAGCCGCTATAATGCTCTGCAAGGCAGCGTTTTTCGGAAAAATAAAAGACTGAAAGAAAGTTTGGAAAAAGCAAGATAAGAATGCAAACAAGTATATTTTTTTGGGCGGAAAGCAGAAAAACAAAAGAGGTTTCGACAATGTCGAAACCTCTTTTCCCTTTTGTTGGCGGTCCGGACGAGACTCGAACTCGCGACCCCATGCGTGACAGGCATGTATTCTAACCAACTGAACTACCGAACCATCTTTTTCTCTGCCACCCCCTCAAATCACTTTGCAAAGATACAACCTTTTTTGAAACTACCAAAACTTTTCGGATAAAAAAAAGAAAAAAAACTGCAAAGCGCTTGTTAATCTCTTGATTTTTTGTACCTTTGCAAACGCAAAAAAAAACGGGCCTGGGTTGGTTTTGACAGCGAGGATAATGGTTCGGTAAGCATGCAGGCTCAGGTAACACAAGCCTCAACAAGGGTTACAAAACGATAATTGGCGAAAATAACTACGCTCTTGCCGCTTAATCGAAGCACAGTAGATTAAAGCTAATCGCCGCAAAGTGTGGCGAGCAGGACATCTCTCCGAGACCCTTTCTCTGTGGTTGAGGGCAAAGAGGTGCAGCAAAACAGAGATAGTTCAAGGCATTCTTCCGACCTTGAACGAAAATTTAGGAAGATAAGGAAGCGTCGGGACGTCTGCCTCTTTGACACTTCACGAAAACCATCGGCAGAATAAGCATGTAGAAAGCCGGGTTGTTACTCGTTTGGACCAGAGTTCGAATCTCTGCAGGTCCACAAAAATAAAAGAGAGCTGTGTTTTGGTCAAACGCAGCCCTCTTTTGTTTTGTCAAAACGTCAATTCGTCTGACAAAAATATCAAAGCAACTATTTGAAATCCTTGCTTATCCTCTTCAACTCCTCATCTGCCGACTTGCCCTCGTACAAAATCTCATACACAGCCTGAGCAATCGGAAGACTAACCCCCGTTGTTTGGTTAGCTTTGTGAATACACTCGGCAGCATAGTAGCCTTCGGCAACCATAGCCATTTCAAGCTGAGCCGATTTGACCGAATAGCCCTGACCAATCATCTGACCGAACGTCCTGTTTCGGCTATGCTGAGAGTAAGCAGTAACAAGCAAATCACCCAAATACACAAAACGATTGGTATCTCTCTTTTGAGGAGCGACGGCAGAAAGAAAAGCCTCCATCTCCTGAGCAGCATTCGCAATCAAAACAGCAACAAAATTATCACCATAACCCACACCTCGGGCAATTCCTGCCGCAAGAGCATAGATATTTTTCATCACCGCACCATATTCAATTCCCCTTATATCCGATGAAGTTGTTGTTTTGACAAACCTGCATTTGAGACTTTCGGCAATCTGTTTTGCGAACTCACCATTGCAACTTCCCACGGTAAGATAAGTCAAACGCTCTTGAGCAATCTCTTCTGCATGAGAAGGACCGCTTATCACGGCTTGATTGTCGTCCCTCACGTTGAAATAATCGCGAAGATAGTCGGCAACAATCTGATTTGTTTGAGGAATAATACCCTTCGTAGCACAAATTATTCGCTTCCCTTCAAAATCCTTCGGGCAAAGAGCCTGCAAACTCCCTGCCACAAAGGCAGCAGGAATGACCAAAATAATATCTGTCGCCTTCGAAACAATCATTTTCAAATCAGAAGAAACGATTATCCTCTCCCTGTCCAACTCACAACTTCTCAAATAGAGAGGATTGTGTCCGAAGTTCTCGACACCCCTGACAATCTCCTCTTCTCTCACCCACCAATAAACCCTTGTGTGAGTTTGAGTTGCAATCTTCACTATTGCCGTTGCCCAACTGCCGCTGCCTAATACTGCAATATTCATTATAAACCTAAAACCTTTCTTCCCTGTTCGTATCTTATATCCTTAGGAATGCCGAGCGAGTTAATCTTATCCAAAGACTTTTGGAGAGAAGGACGAATTTGACCATTCTTTTCCGAATAAGATTTTGCCTCGGCAAGGTCTCCCAAGCCCTCAACTTCCAAGATTTTTGCAGCCCAAGCGTCCATTGCTTTCTTGGCATTGTCAAAGTTAATCACATACAAACCCTCAGAATTTTGAGTGAAAGCCTTATGGTCTTCGAGGAAGTTAAAGCACATCATGTTGGCAACGCCGTGAGCCGAAGCCGCACCGAAACGAACAGAACGCAAAATGCCCGCAATGAAAGTAGCCATCGCATCGTCCTTCGTTATACCACTGATTTCACCTCTGTCGATAAGCGAACAAACCATATACAATCCCAAAATGTCAGCCTTTGCTTCTTCCCAAGAAGAGTAATAGTTTGCCAAAGCCTCTCTCACATTTCCCTTTCCGTTTACCGTATTCTTGATTCCCAAACCATGAGCTACCTCATGGAAAGTAACATTGTAGAAGAAAGCATCAAACTTCACGTTCTTCAACTGCTCTTTGCACATTACATTGTCTGCAATCGGTTGAAGGATTTTGTCAAATTTGGCTTTCATTGCATTTTTAAGTTGCAAACGTCTTGCACCTTTTTTGAGTTGTACCCTCTCGTCGTTAGGCAAATTGATTGCAATCGTCTTGCTGCCCGCATTACAATCGCCTGCATAGAAGATTACATCGTACACATTGAGGTCAGACTCTGTTCCCGGAACCTCTTTTTTGAACTTTTCGTCGCAAGGAAGACCCTTTTGCAACTCAGGCAACATTGCAGTGTACTTGGCAAGTTTGCTGCTTTCGACCTCATCTTTCACCAAAACAAAAGCCTCATACGCAGCCTTTGCACCAAACAAACGGTCTTCATAGTTCTCGATAGGACCGACAACAAAATCCAAACGGCTGTCTTTCATGTCCATCCACGCCATATCCGAAGCAAAATAATCGTCAGTTTGGAAAGCCTTCTTTCGCTCTTGAAGATACTTTTTCAAACCTGCATCTTCCGCAAGACCGATTGCCTTGTCCAACAACTCACAAACCTTGTCGATTTGCTCCTTATACTCCTCCCTGTACCACTTTACCACAAGTTTTCCGCTCTCATCTCTTCTCAAAACAGTGTAAAGACTGCTCTTGTTCTTGTCTTTCAAAGCATCAAACTCCTCCTTGGTCATGTCTTTCGGATAAAAATTGGCACCAAGCGGCTTTTCACCAAAACCATTCACAAAAGGCTTCATGCCATTGAGCCTTTCCCAAGGACCATAGTTAATCATCGCAAACTCTTTGGTGAAATTGTCAGATATAGTATCCATATCTGCCTTGTTGCCATAGGCTTGCAACCAATACAAATCGTCCATTATTTGGGCGATGTCGAGGAAAACCCCGACCAACTCCTTCTCTTTTGCACTCAACTTGTCAAGATTGGCACTCAATCTGACCGTTGCAAATTCTTCTACTTTCGTTTGCATCTCTGATTTGCTTTCTGTCTGGCTTTCAGCACCCTTTTTGCCGCACGAAACAAAAGCGACACAGCACAAAGCCAAAGTTGTCAAAAATAATTTCTTCATTTGCTCAAAACAATTTGGTTAATACAATACTTAAAATAAAGTGCGAAGATAGCACAATTTGAAATACTGAACAAATTTCGCAAAAGAAATAGTCTGCAAAGACGAAAAAACCATACCATTTCGGCAAGCAATTTTCAAGCAATTTGATGCCCTCAAAAAAAACGCCGTTTTCTCACCAAAAAAACGCCAATTTTTTCAAAAAAAACGAAGATTTTTCGGAAAAAAACGGCGTTTTTTTTGTGTAAAAATGAGCGAATTGAAAATCAAGCACTTACAAAGGCGATTTTTTTGCTTGAAAATGCTCCGAAAAAGTCGCTTTTTTTCGCAAAATAAGTCGGCGTTTTGGCAAAATAAATCGGCGTTTTGTCCGACTGAAACGGCGTTCTGTTTTCGCAAAACGGCGACCTATTTTCCGCCCTTGCCCTCTTGCTCTTTCGGCTTGAAAACAAAGACCTTATTCAACAAAAAAGAAAGTATCGCATTGGGAAGAAGAGTTACAGCCTGACCGATTGCGTCCCCTATTTTGGCTTTGTCAAGAGGCAGAGTGTCCAAAAAGCTCATCAAATCCCAGCTCAAAACAGTCTCATAGAGGTTTGAAGCGTCCAAAAGCCAAAGCTCCCCCAAATTAAACAGATAAACAATACCATAAACCAAGAAAAAATGAAGCAAAAGGCGGTTGCTCTTGGTTTCAAAGACGATATAACCCGTCGTTTTGTAGTTAAAAAGTATTCCGAGGAAGTTTGCACACAGCAAAGCAAGCGAATAGTGCATTCCGAACCAGATAAAAAGGACAAACATACCATATCCGAACATGGTATTGATAACTCCCACAAACAAAAAGCGTACAAACTTGTTCTCAATCCTTTGAAGAAGCCTCACAGGAGCCTTTATCAGTTGCTTTATCCTCATTATTTTCTCGCTTGAGCGTGCAAATGTACGAAAAAAAACGCCGTTTTGCCGTTTTTTCGTTACCTTTGCCGTGATTTAGCAACGAAAATAACATGAACAAAGAGAACAAACCGCTGATTTTCATAACCAATGACGACGGCTACAACTCAAAAGGCATATCGGTTTTGATAAAACTGATGAAGCAGTTGGGCGATGTGGTTGTCGTTGCACCGAAAACAGAAATGTCGGGCAAGTCTCACTCCATTACCGTGAACTCTCCACTGAGGTTAAAGCCGATAGAACACTCCGAAGGCTTTGAATTGTATGCACTTGACGGCACTCCTGTCGATTGTGTCAAGATGGCTTTCAACCGAATTTTGAAAACAAGAAAGTGCGACTTGGTAGTTTCGGGAATAAATCACGGAAGCAATGCCTCGATAAACACTATTTATTCGGGAACAATGGCAGCCGTGTTTGAGGGTTGTGCAGAAAGAGTTCCGAGCGTGGGATTTTCGTTGGACACACCCGACAAAAATGCAGACTTTTCTTACTGCGAGAAATACATCATCTCGATTTGCAAAGACATATTGGCAAACTCACTTGCAGAAGGGATATGTCTGAATGTCAATTTTCCACTCGGACAAATCAAAGGCACAAAAGTCTGTCATCAAGCGAAGGCTTATTGGAACGAAGAGCTTGTCGAATACAAAGATCCCATGTTTCAACCCTTCTATTGGCTGAGCGGAGTGTATAATTGTTTGGACAACTCTCCCGAAGCCGACTTTCGAGCTTTGGAACAGGGGTATGCGAGCATCGTTCCCATGCAAGTGGATTTTACAGCTTACTCCGAGTTGAACAAAATGAGAGAAAGGTTTGAGAATGTTGAAGAAAGATAATCTGATTTTCGGAATTGTGGTTGCAGCTCTTTCGACCCTTTTGACAATAGGGCTGTTGTGGTTGATATTGTTTTGCTTTGATATGTCGATTAACGACAATGCCAAACTCTTTTTGTTCTCCTTTGTTCCTGCAATCGTCGAACTAAGATGGTATGTCAAGCTGCAATACATGAAAACGACCAAAGGAGTACTGACCGTGCTGTTTTTCGGATTTTGTTTCATGCTTTATTACCTCTATGCAGCAGGAAGTTTTGCAGGAAAGTTCTAACAACAAAAAAATGAAAGAGCGATGAAATACTACATAATAGCAGGAGAAATGTCAGGAGACTTGCACGGCTCATATCTTATCAAAGAAATAAAGCAAAGAGACGCCGATGCAGAGTTTCGCTTTTGGGGAGGAGACAACATGATTGCCCAAGCAGGTGCAGAAAATATGGTAAAACATATCAAAGAGCTTGCATTTATGGGATTTGTTGAAGTAGCTGCCAACCTCAGAACGGTATTAAAAAACCTCAGCCTCTGCAAAAAAGATATTGTTTCTTGGTCTGCCGATGCCGTTATCCTTATTGACTATCCGGGATTTAACCTCCGAATGGCAAAGTTTGCACACAAAACAGGGATAAAGGTCTATTACTATATCTCTCCGCAAGTGTGGGCATGGAAAAAAGGCAGAATAAAAACCATGAAGAAAGTTTTGGACAAACTATTCGTCATTTTGCCGTTTGAAAAACCCTTCTACAAGAAACATTTCATGGAAGTGGAATATCCGGGCAACCCTTTGCTTGACGAAATTGCAGACTATGCAGCCTCACAAGACAAAGAGAAGTTCCTAATCGAGAACAAACTCGGACAAAAGCCGATAATCGCCCTCCTTCCCGGCAGCAGAACACAGGAAATCAAGAAAATGCTGCCCTTGCAGCTCACTTTGGTCGATAAGTTTCCCGAATTTGACTTCGTTGTTGCCGCAGTAAGCACACATTCACCCGAATTTTACGAACGATATATAGAAAACAAAAACGTCAAACTGCTTTACAACAGCACATATCCGCTTTTGAATTGCTCACACGCCGCAGTTGTAACTTCGGGAACTGCAACCCTCGAAACAGCTCTTTTCAACATTCCCGAGCTTGTTTGTTACAAAGCAAACGCTCTTTCTTTCCTTATAGGGAAATACTTTGCCAAGGTAAAATATATATCTTTGGTCAATCTGATACTTGATTACCCTGCGGTGAAAGAACTTTTGCAACAAAAATGGAACGAAGACGATTTGGAGAAAGAGTTTCGCAAGATAAGCTTTGACGAAAATTACAGATTGGAAATGCAATATATGTTTGGAAAACTAAGAAACCTTTTGGGCGATGCAGGAGCTTCGGCAAACGTTGCCCGATACATTATAAAAGATGTAAGAAAATGAGAAAGAAAATCTGTTTTTTGTTTTGTGTCTTGCTGCTTTGCACGACTGTAAGCTCGCAAACTTTGAGAATAAGGGTGTTTTCTCGGGAGCAAATCAAAGAAGCTGTCTTTATTCCCTCATTCGGACACTACACCATGGAAGTTTCGGGCAAGAAAGTCAAACTTTCGAGAACAACAAAAGTCTCTGTAAAAGAGCAATCTGCCAAAGTAGAAGTAAGAATTGGCGACACACTTTTTGCAAGTGGCGAAAAAGTTCGCTTTTCTGCCGAAGGATTGAAGAGCTTCTTTTGTATCAAACCTGCCAATTCAGCAGTTGCAGAGAGAAGATACGATGATGGTTTGGAAATAAGTTCAGACAAGAAAGGCAATCTTCTTTTTATCAATACGGTTGAACAAGAGAACTACATAGCAGGAGTAGTTCAATCAGAAACGTGGGGAGCTACCAAAAACATTGACTTTTTCAAGGTGCAGGCTGTTTGTTGCAGGAATTACTTGTTGCGAAATATCGACAAGCATTCAAAAGACGGATATAATTTGTGCGATGACGTCCACTGCCAAGCATACAAAACTCGTGCAAATCGCCCCGAAGTTACCGAAGGAGCTTACAACAGCAGAGGCGAAGTGATAGTTGATGAAAACGAACAGCTGATTGAAACTCTCTTTCACTCCAATTCGGGAGGTCAGACTGCAAACGCTGCCGATGTTTGGGGCAAAAACATTCCATATTTGGTGTCTGTGATTGACAGCTTCTCAGTTGGCGGAAAGAACTACACATGGGAGAAGTTCATAAAGCAGAAAACTTGGATTGCATACTTCAAAAACAAAGGCATAAACGTCAAAGACGAAGCCGTAAAGCAAGAGTTGCTGAACTTTTCTCAAAAAGAAGGACGCAAAAAAGAGCTTTTGGGAGTTCCTCTTACCACAATACGCAAAGACTTCGGTCTCAAATCGACCTATTTCGACATTCAGGAGTGGGGAAGCGAAGTAAAGCTGAGCGGAAAAGGCTACGGACACGGAGTAGGCATGAGTCAGGAGGGAGCAATCAAGATGTGTGAAGACGGATATGAGTATTGGCAGGTGATAGAACACTACTTTAAGGGAGCGAAAGTAATAAAACAACAAGGCAACAAGCAGGAAGAACAACCCCTTTTGCCAAAATAAAAACGAAAAAAACATAGTATCAAACAAAAAAACAAAGATTTTATGAAACTGAGAGCTTTATTGACGATGATATGTGCAGGATTGACTTTTTCAACTCTTGCACAAGAGCAAATCAAATGGCTTAATATCGAGCAGGCAGAAAGTCTTGCCAAGCAAGACGGCAGTAATGCCAAAAAGTATCTTGTAGATTGCTACACAGATTGGTGTGGCTGGTGCAAAAGAATGGACAAGGATACTTTTTCTGACACACTTATTGCAAGGATAGTTGATTTCTACTTCTACCCTGTAAAGTTTAACACCGAGAGTGTAGAACCTGTTACCTTCAATGGCAAAGTCTATACCAATTCTTCAACAAAGAGCCGAAGGGGAAGCACTCACAGCTTGGCATATTTTCTTTTGAACAACCGTTTGTCTTATCCTTCTTTCTCGGTTCTTTCTTCCGAGGGGCAATTACTTACAATCTGCCCGGGTTATCACGAAGCTGCCGAGTTTGAAGTGTTTTTGGTTTTCATGGGAGAGGAGTTTTACAAGCAGATGAACTTTGAAACTTTCTCAAAAGATTACAATAGCAAATACAGAACAAGTGTACTTTCAAAGATATACTCCGAAAAATAAAACAGAATTATGACAAGAGAAGAACAAATACGCAGTTTGATGCAAGAAAACATCGTTCTTGCAGTTGGTTGTACCGAACCTGTTGCAGTAGCCTTGGCTGTGGCAAAGGCAAAAGAGGTTTTGCAAGAGCAAGTCGAGAGTGTGGAGTTGCAACTCTCAAAAAACATAATCAAGAACGCCATGGGAGTGGGTATTCCCGGCACGGGAATGATAGGACTTCCGATTGCAGTCTCGCTCGGAGTGGTTTGCGGAGAAAGCTGCAAAGAATTGCAGGTGCTTGAAAGTGCAAAAGACAATCTCGAACAGGCAAAACAATGGATGAACTCACATTCCATTACTATAAAAAGCAAAGACACTTCTGAAAAACTTTACATCGAGTGTTGTTGTTGCGGAAAGAGTTCGTCTTCAAGGGTAATCATTGCAAAAAATCACCTCAATTTTGTCCACATTCAAAAAGACGATGAGGTGATTTTTCATAAAGAGACGGCAAAAGGTCAAACACAAGAAAAAGAAACGGCAACTGCCGACATTGCAGCTTCGCTTTCTCTCAAAGAGGTCTATGATTATGCGAACAACACCCCAATTGACTTTTTGGAATGGATTGATGACATGGCAAAAGTGAACACCGCAATCTCCCAAGAGGGACAAAAAGGACACTATGGTTTGCAAATAGGACGCTGCCTTCTTGAAGAAAACGACCCCAACAACCGAAAAAAAGTCATAGGAGCTGCTTGTGCTGCCTCAGATGCAAGAATGGACGGTGCAACTCTTCCTGTTTACAGCAATTCGGGCAGCGGCAATCAGGGAATTGCTTGCAGTGTTCCCGTGATTGAGTATGCCAAAAGTCTGAATAAAAGCAAAGAAGAAACAATCAGGGCTTTGACACTCTCAAATCTTGTATCCATATATATAAAGAGTAAAATCGGACGTCTGTCTGCCCTTTGCGGATTGGTAAATGCTTCAATCGGAGCGGGAACTGCTCTTGTTTATCTCAAAGGAGGCTCTTTCACTCAGATTTGTTATGCTGTTCGCAACATGATTAACACAATTACGGGAATGGTGTGCGACGGTGCAAAGCCAAGTTGTGCTTTGAAGATGTCGGCAGGGCTTAATTCGGCTTTCGATGCGGCACTTCTGGCTCTAAACAACATTGTTGTAAACCAAACAGACGGCATTGCCCAAGAAGACATCGACCGTTCGATAGATTGTCTTGGCAAAATTGGTCGCTACGGCATGGATAAAATGGACGAACTCGTGCTTGACATAATGTTGGAAAAGGGTTGTAAGTAAGCTCTTTTGAAGATTTGTCATAATAAAGTCCGAATTTGAGGCAGATTGTCTTGCTTGTCAAATTCGGACTTTGCTGTTTTTTGCAGCCAAAGGCTTGTCATTGTCTGTCAAACGCTGCTTATCGGCAGTGATATTCAATCATTCTCTCTATCTCTCTTGAACATACGGGACAGAAAGGCTTGTCGCTTCTCATCAAACAGTCTTGATATGGTCTGTACATATCTTTTTGTTGATATGCAGCCCCCTCAAACACTCCCACTTTCTCATATTCTTTGGTGCAAGGGGTGGGAATCGGTGTCGATTTGTCAATCATGTCTTCCCATTTGCCCTTAAAGTTTTTCAAAGAGGTGATATTCCTCTCCCAAGGCTCTGTTTCCACAGACACCAAGCCTGCATCGCTGTCGTTAGACGAGTATTCGTCGGCAAGACCTGCAAAAGAATGACCAAATTCGTGAATAAGCACAAAGCTGTTGTTTGGATTGAGATAGGTCGTTGCATAAAAATTGTAAATACCTCCGCCTCCGTAAACCTCAGAATTGCAAAGTATCACAATTTGATCGTAACTTGCCCCAAGCAAAGCGTCATGCAACTCCCACAGTTGCTCTGTCATTATGTACCTTTCAGAACCAAACGTGTTGTAATGCACACCTATGCCGTTTGTTGTGGCAGTCGAGTTTTTCAATCCGGGCAATCCGCTCTCGGAGTCAAACCTTTCTATTCCCATGATGTTGATTTTGTCCTTCGCATCGGAAAAAGGAGGCTTGGAAAAGAAATATCCTGCATACATTTCTAAGTCTTTGTACATTTTTTCTTTCTCCTGCTCGGTATAACCTGCGGGAACGATTGCTATATCGAGACATTTGTTGCTCTTTCCTGCCTTGTGAAGAGTTATCGTCTTGGCAAAATCTTCCCTTTTGGCTTCTTCCAAAGCCGACTTGTCAAAATCAATCTTGCTTATGAGCTTATACTCGTTCTTATCGTCTCTTGTGAAGAACCAAAACTCCACATCGGTCTTCGGAAAGGGAAAAAGCATCACCTCCTGAAAGTTTCCGCAAGAGTTTTTGGCTTCCGGCATCGTCAGCCACTCCTCCATAAGGGAGCAATAGCCCTTTGAAAACAACAACTTGCCGCTTGACTTCTCCCTCATCTCGACTTTGTGAACTCCGAGCGAAAGAGTGTCAATCAAATTGACCTTGCTGCCTGCCCATTCGGGGATTTTCAAAAACCTTTCGAGAGTAAAATACTCCACACCCACTCTTCCCGAATGAGAATAGTCCATTCGGAGAGTTGCATTCTCAAAATACTTGTCAAACTGTGCCGGACAAACAATCGGCATCAAGATTGCAAAAAAGAAAAAAGCCTTTTTCATACACTTGTTATTTTGTTTCACGATTTCAAAAGCGAGAATTTGCCGCATGATTTGCCACTGCAAACCAAGCAATCCCCACCCTGCAAAGATATACATTTTATTTTTAATCTCGAACTCTCACAATTTCAACACTCAAACAAAGACTTTCGCAAACAATTTGGCTCTTTCGTTCAAAAAAAGCAGCTTTTTGAACGAAAAAAATCAAAGCTCCGAAACAAGAAAACAGGATTATCAAAAATTTTTCGGCTTGATAATCGGATTATCAAGCAAAAAAAATTTTGATAATCTTGCAAAGAGAGTCTGTTTTCAAGATTGTGAGCAGGAATAACAAGGAGTTTGCAATCTTTTTTGCCGAATTTGTGTTGCCGTTTAGGCGATTATTGCCTACCTTTGCAGGCATGAAAATAAGACTTACGAAGGAATTTTGTTTTGAAGCCTCACACGCCTTGAACAATTACGACGGTCTTTGTCGCAATGTTCACGGTCATTCATACAAGTTGTTCGTTACCATTGCAGGCTCGCCCAATCAAGATTGCCAAAGCCCCAAATATGGCATGGTAATGGACTTTGGCGACTTGAAAAAGATTGTTCAACGCCGAATTATAGAGGTTTACGACCATGCTTTGGTGCTGAACAAAGACAACAACTTCGTTTCGGCAGCCAAAAGCATGAACACCAAGTTGGTATTGACCGATTTTCAGCCCACTTGCGAGAATATGCTCATTCACTTTGCACAAATAATCGGCTCCGAACTGCCCGAAGAAGTCGAATTGCAAGAATTGAAGCTCCACGAAACGGCAACCTCCTTTGCCACATGGAGCAAAGACGACAACAAATAAAGAAAAGCAAGGAATATGAACAACGATAAATTTCAGTTTTCTTCCGTTGCCAAATGGGTTGTGGGCATTTTGATTGCCGCCTTGGTGTTTTTCCTTGTGTGGTATTTCAGATTCTTGGTCGGATGTGTGCTTGTGGCTTTGGTTTTGGCATTTATGGGAGCGCCTGTTCAGAAGTTCCTTTCCAAAATCCGCTTCAAACGATTTTGTATCGGCAAAACCATTTCGGCAACAATCACTTTGGTGTTGTTTGTCGTTGTGTTCGTAATGCTTTTCCGCTGGCTTGTTCCCCTTATTATATCTCAGGCGATGACATTTGCCAATCTCGATGTATATAAAATTGCAGACTACTATGCCGAACCGATAAAGAAGATTGAAAACTTCCTCTATGAGTATCAGCTTATGCCGACCGACACCAATCTCGAGACATTGGTTTCGACCAAAATTTTGGAAACATTCAGCGTTTTGAAACTTACCAACCTTGCAGACGGAATTTTCTCTTTTGCAGGCAACTTTGTCATGGGTACTTTCATAGTTTTGTTCTTCACCTTCTTCTTTCTGAAAGACAACGGCTTAGTCGGCAGATTTATTGATGCGGTTACTCCCGATGTTTACTTAGACGAGGTTCACAAAATAGTAAATTCGTCTCAGGTTTTGATAAGTCGCTACTTCATTGGTATCTTTTGCGAAATACTTTGCATGATTGCCCTTTTGAGTATAGGCTTTTACCTTATGGGATTGCCAAATGCGGTTCTCATTGCCTGCATTGGAGGCGTCATGGTCATACTTCCCTACATAGGAGTGCTGATTGGAGGAAGCATAGGGCTGATTGTGTGCCTTACAACCTTTTTAAGCGTCGATGCATCTTTGGACATAGTTCCGATAATCGTCAAATATGTGGCAGTTTTTGCGAGTGTGAAACTGATTGACGACTTTGTGTTGCAGCCTGTTATCTATTCCAAGAGCGTAAAAGCACACCCCTTGGAGATTTTTATCGTTATCCTTATTGCAGGAGAGCTTGGAGGAGTTGTGGGAATGGTGTTGGCAATTCCGGTGTACACACTTTTCAGAATAATTGCCAAAGAATTTTTCATCAAATGGAAGTTTATCAAGAAGATAACGGCAAATCTGTGAAGCGTTATTTGATTGCAAACCATCGAAACAGCGTTGTATGATTGTAAAACTTCTTTTGGTCTTTGTCGGAGGAGGATTGGGAAGCGTGGCACGCTTTTTGGTTTCGCTTTTTGTTCCGAAAGCTCGATTGAACCTTTGTTCCATACCGCTATCGACGCTTTGTGTCAATGTTTTAGGCTGTCTTGCGATAGGTTTTCTTGCAGCCTGCCTTGCATCTCAGCCCGCAGAGAGAGCCAAACTTCTTTTGGTTACGGGATTTTGCGGAGGCTTCACAACCTTTTCGACCTTTTCGTTGGAATGTATGGAGTATTTGAAAACAGCAGACTATGCTTCGGCAGGCGTTTACATGATTGTCTCTTTGGCATTGTGCATACTATCTACCCTTTGCGGCATCTATTTGGCAAAATTGGCAGTATAATTTTTCTCTTTGACCGACAGAGACTTAGCAAAGCAAAACAAAAATTCTTGTCTTTTGCTCTTGACTTTTACCTTGGGGCAATGAGTATCTTTGCAAGCGGAAACATTCTTGCAAGATGACCATGAGTAAAAACAAAATTAAATTAACCATAGGCGAGTTCTCGAAAATCAACAATATCTCTGCCAAAACGCTGAGGCATTATGAGAAAATAGGACTTCTTATCCCCTTTGAGAGAGACAGTTCGAGCGGTTACCGCTACTATGTGGTGGAACAAATTGAACAAATGAGCCGGATTATATATATGAAAAAGCTCGGTTTTGCCTTAGAAGAGATAAAAGAAGTGTTTGAAAAGGGACAACAACTGCCCGAAGGAGCGATGATTGACCGACGATTGATGTCTTTGTGCAGAGAAAAGCAGCTTATCTCTTGGCAAGAGAAAGAGTTGAAAAACCTGAAAGCCTGCAAAAAAACACAGATACAAAAGATGAGTAAAATAGAATTGAAATCTCTGCCCGAAATAAAGGCAGCTTGTTTTAGAAAAACGATAAAGAGTTATGACGAATTGTTTGAGTTAATCCCGGGAGAAGTCTTTTCGCAAATGCAAAAGGCAGGTTGCGAGTGTGCAGAGCCTGACTACTGCTTCACAATCGACCACAACAAAGGATTTAGTGAAAGCGGCGAATTGGATATTGAGTATTTCCAAGCGGTGAAAGAGCTGAAAGACGACACAGATGCAATAAAGTTCAAAACACTCAGAAGAGTTGAAACAGCAGTCTGCATATCTCACAAAGGAAGTTATGATTTGCTCAACAAAACATGGTCGGAAGTCTTTGCCTATCTTGAAAACAACGGCTACGCTCTTGCAGCCCATCCGCGATTTGTTTATATTGACGGAGTATGGAACTGTGAAAGGGAAGAAGATTGGCTTACCGAAATTCAATGTCCTGTTGTAAAGCGATAATTTTCTTCTATCCCTTATTGCAACAAGACAAAATCAAACAAAAGAAAGAGGACACCACACAAGCGGTGTCCTCTTTCTTTTGCCTTAAAGCAAGCAATGCTATCTGTTGATGCTTATCTTCTTTGAAGTAATTCCGTCGTTTGACATAATCTTTACAAAGTATGCTCCGTTTGAAAAAGCCGAAGTGTTAATCTCGACAAGGTTGTTGCCGCTTGCAAGGCTCACATCGCCAAGTTTTATCACCTCTCTGCCCAACATATCTACAACAGATATGTTTGCCTTTGTTGCTTGAAGCATGGAAATCTCCAAGTTTACTCTGTCCTTTGCAGGATTTGGATATACCAATGTTTGAAGGATAACGCCTTCTGCTTCTTCCAATCCTACCAAAGAAAGTATCTTCATGTCATATTGAGCAATAGTTCCGTATGAACTTGCAGTTCCGTTTACCAATCTCAATCCGCTTCCGTCATATACTTGGTGTTTTGTACCGCCGTCGCCATAAGCGTCTGTAACTTCGTAAACATAGCAACCTGTTTCGGTCAAATCAACTATCACTGTGTCTTTTACAGATGCATTTCCTGTGTATGATTTTCGCTTGATTACGCTTCCGTCAGGTCCGTATAGCTTCCAAGCTGCCTCGCTTGCGTATTGGTCGGTCTTGATGATGATTTTCAATTTGTCTCCGTTGCCTTCTGCAGCTGCTTTCTTGGTTATCGATGCTGTTTTAAGCTCATCGGTTATAGGGTTTGAGTTGATTGTCAAAATTTTTGCAGATACTTCTGTTGCAGAACCTACGTTTGCAAGAACGTTTGGCAGTTGGATTTGCTCAACTTGCTCATACGCAAGATTACCTGTCCAATTAAATGTTTGAGCAGCAGAAAGTGAAGAAGAATATTCAATTTCCATTGCAGTGATTGGAGTTTCTCCCATGTTCATTACAGAGATATATGGTATTATTTCGTCTGAACAACCATATACATTCTCCGCAGTTACTCCCATACTCATTGCTCCGAGTTGTGGAATGTTGGAAACAACAGGCTCGCAACTTGCTCCCGTGTAAATTTCTTGGTGGTCGCGAGTTACAAATACGACAATGTTAAGGTGTGAAAGTTTCAACATTTCGTTGCTAATCTCACCGGGCAAGGTGTAAGTGTAGGTTCTTTGGATAAGAGTTCCTTGTGGTATCACACTGCTTCCCTCAACTGTTACTTGGTCTCCCCATTGTCCTGTAAGCAAGTGGCGAAGCATGTGCATATGAATGTACTGTCCGTCTGCTGTTACCTGAGCAGGGTTGAAATTACTGCCACCCGATTGAGGTCCTATGACGCTGTCTTGCAACAAAGCTACGTTTATGTAGTTGTCTGCGGTCTCTGCATCGCCTGTATAGTAGGCTTCTACATTTACTGTCAAAAGACGAGATGTTGCATCAATGGTTGCCTGAGCTGCGATGTTCACAAAAGAAGGCATAGCCTTGATTTGGTTTCCGCAAGAGGCGAAAGAGCCTCTGTCCAATCCGGTTGCAGAACCCGAAAAGACATGACGATTTACCGTTCCTTTAGGATAAGATGACACACCTGCCTGAGCAGCAAGAGCATCTCCCCATTGAGTGGTGTAAAGTGCTGCATAAACTCCTTGATGAATGTTTATTGCAAACACTCTTCCCGGATTTGCTTCTTGATATTCTCTTACTATTCTGTGACCATCAGGACAAAAACCGCAGTTTACGCCTGTGAACTCTTCAATAACTACATTCCTGTTTGCAGGTTCTGTAGATACAAATTGCGGAGTTTGTGCTGTCAAAGAGAATGCCGACAACAACAATCCCGATACCAATAATACGATTCTTTTCATAGTGTTTTAATGTTATATTACTACTGATTTTCGGCTACAAATGTAGGTATATTCTCTGAAATGACCAAATTCTCGGGATAAATTTCTTAACTTTGCAACTCATAACACAAACTTTGGCAAATAGAGATGCAAAATATAAATCAAGAAGGACTGCTCTGCAAAATCAATTCTCCCGATGACTTAAAGGCTTTGGCAGAAGAAGATTTGGACAAGCTCTGTCATGAACTGAGAAACTACATAATAAGCATTTTGTCTTCAAATCCCGGACACTTGGCTTCAAGTCTCGGAACTGTGGAACTTACTGTTGCTCTGCATTATGTTTATAACGTTCCGCAAGATTGCCTTGTGTGGGACGTAGGACACCAAGCCTACGCTCACAAAGTGCTTACCGGAAGAAGGAAAGCCTTTGAGGATATTCGCAAACTTAATGGTCCGAGTGGTTTTCCACGCATGAGCGAAAGCGTTTACGATTCTTTCGGAACAGGACACTCCTCCACTTCCATATCTGCCGCTCTTGCAATGGCGATTGCCGACAATCTGAATGGAAAACAGGCTCATCACATTGCAGTTATAGGAGATGGTTCGATGACAGGCGGAATGGCTTTCGAGGCTCTCAATCATGCAGGAAGCACAGAGGCAGATTTGTTGGTAATTCTCAACGACAACGGCATTTCTATCGACAAACAAGTCGGTGCATTGAGCCAATATCTTACCAAAATCACCACTTCATCAACCTACAACAGACTTAAAAACAAAATATGGAACATTTTGGGAGGCAATACCGACACCTACTCAAAGCACAAGACCATATTCAAAAAAGCATCTTTTGCTTTCAAGAGCTTGTTTTCGGGAAAGAGCAACTTTTTTGAGGCTTTGAACATACGTTATTTTGGTCCTATCGACGGCAATGACGTTCACACTTTGGTCAAAACTCTTTCTGACTTGAAAAACATCAAAGGTCCAAAGCTCTTACACATAATCACCAAAAAGGGAAAGGGACTTGATGCGGCAGAAAACAATCCTACCAAATATCATGCACCGGGTTTGTTCAATCCTTTGACGGGAGAGATTGACAAAAAGAACACCGAAAAAGACAATATCCCAAAATTTCAAGACGTATTCGGAGAAACTCTTGTCGAATTGGCAAAAGCTCACGACAACATAGCAGGAATTACTCCTGCAATGCTGAGTGGCTGTTCGATGAACAAGTTGCAGGCTGTCTTTCCTCAGAGAACGTTCGATGTAGGCATAGCAGAGCAGCACGCAGTCTGCCTTGCGGCAGGTTTTGCAACGCGTGGCATAATTCCTTTCTGCAATGTGTATTCTTCTTTCTTACAAAGGGCTTACGATCAGATAATTCACGATATTGCTTTGCAAAATCTTCATGTTGTGTTGGCAATAGACCGAAGCGGACTTGTGGGAGAAGACGGTGCAACTCACCACGGAGCGTTCGATTTGGCATATTTGCGTTGCATTCCCAACATTACAATTGCCGTTCCCTCAGACGAACACGATTTAAGGAACATGATGTTTACCGCAACAGAGCATAACGGTCCTTTTGCAATTCGTTATCCGAGAGGAAAAGGCTACCTGACCGATTGGAAAAACCCTATGCACAAAATAGAAATAGGAAAAGGCGTAAGGGCAAGGCAGGGAAAAGATATTGCAATTTTGACCATAGGAGTTTGTCTTCACACTGCAAAAAAGGCAGCAGACATTTTGGCAAAAGAAGGCATAGAAGCAGCGGTGTATGACTTCAAGTTTCTCAAACCTTTGGACGAAGAGTTGGCAAAAGAGGCTCTTTCGGAACACAAATACGTCATTACGCTCGAAGATGGTTGCATTACAGGAGGTTTTGGCTCTGCAATAGCAGAATTTGCCACCGCTTGCAAAATGCAGAACCTCATCTTCAGAATGGGAATACCCGACAAATTTATCGAACACGGCAGTGTGGCACAACTGCAAGCCCTCTGCCACACAGATACCGAAAGTGTGGTAAACACAGCCAAGCAAATACTAAGCTCCGACAGCCACTTTTCGACACAAACGTTCGATTAAAAACACTGTTTCATGAAGAGAATTATTTATTTTTTTGCTTTTGCATTGATTTTTGGAGCTTATGGCAAGGCTTATGCTCAAATTGATTCAATCACAACCACTTGCAACGGTGCTATAATCTACTTTAATTCCAATTTTGATGCAAGTCAGACCGACATAAGCGTCTTTCGAGACACCCTTATCTTTGAAGAGAACTTCGATAACTTCATAAGCACTCAGGTAAACAACCTTACCCCGATAGGAGCAGCAGGAAGTTTGGTTACAATTCCTCGAAGCCTTACACAATTTCCCGGTTGCAGAGCAATGAATCTTAAAGTTGCAGATTCAGGGTGGTGTTTCCTTGGAGAAAGTTCGGCTACTTTTGCAACTCCAAAGATGAATATTCCTCAAGGCTCAATCATTAAAATGAAAGTATCTCCCAATTCTTCATCAAAACGATATGTTCTGATAAATGGAGTTAAAGATACAATTCAGAAAAAACAAGATACAATCTCAAATATATTGCAATCAAATTGCGATGAAGTCATAATACAGTGTAGCAGCAACGGCTTATATATAGATTCTTTGAGAATAATCTCTCCACGACAAGAAATAGCCGAAACCGACCGCAACCTTAGGGGGGGTAATTTGGAACTGCAAAACCTGTCTCCGAACACGAAATATTATATCGAGCTTTCAGCAAAACAAAACGCCGTTTCAGAGCAGCGAAACGCCGTTTCATCGGAGCAAAAGGGCGTTTTGGCAACCTATTGTTTCTCAACGCTTTCCAAGAAAGAAAAAGTATCCTCACAAATCGAAAGTTCAACTTCGGTAAGGCTCGCTTGGACAAACTCTTCGGGAGCGAATCCCACCTCAATGAGCCTGTACAAAATAGAGAATGCAGCAGATGATTTATTGTTTTCGAGAATTGTAAGCGCTTCTTCAACATTTGGTTTGGAAATATTCAATCCCACAGGCAGGGATATTTGTTTGGGAGATTACCAATTTATTGCTTTCAATTTTGGAAATTTTGCAACAACAGGTAATAACAGCAAATTAGTATATTCTTTTTCAACACAAGACACTATTCATAGGGATAGTTATACTATGCTTTTGGGGAAAATAGACGGTTTGTCAAACTATCAAAATATCTGTTTCCCAACAGGATATACCAATACTGCCATACTTGCAGGAAATGATGCCTATGTATTACTTAAAAAGGATATTTTGGGAAATTATAAAGACACAATAGATGTGTTTCAAATGCTTGATAACAATAATGAAGCAACTGATAATATCCGTTCTTTTTCAAACACTATTCTTACTCGCAAACCTGCTGTAACAAACGGAGTAAAACACAATCCTACTTCTATTATTCCTATATTTGGTACAGAAGAAAGCGAATGGGATACGATAACATTCAACGCTGACAGCTTGAATAGCATTACTTTCAGGCACAAATTAAATAACCCTGTAACTTATACTCTTGTTGGCGAGGGCGATTACTCTCTTGGCTCGGAGACTTGCGAATTGCTTTTGTCGGATTTGTCTCCTCAAAGCAAATATCTCTGTATTTTGAAGAGCGGTAGTGATACTCTTGCGACATATACTTTCTCTACGGGCAAGATTATCGAAAGCACAATGAGCGGTAATTGGAACAATGTTTGGACCGAAGGAGTTATTCCGAAAGAGTGCGACAAGGTTGTGGTGAAAAAAGGTCATAGTGTGTCTGTTCCCGAGGGCTGTGTGGCAAAGTGTTCGCATCTTGTGCTGCAAGAGGATTATTCCACGGCGAGTATGACCGCTGACAAGTCGGAATTGAATATTGAAGGGGTGCTGTCCTTTGACAAAGCCGAAGTTCAGGCAAGTTTTGCCAAATATACTACCAATACCAATGGTTGGAATTTGTTCGGAGTGCCGATTGATGTTCGCTCTTGTTCGAGAGAAGACATTGCCAATGCCTTTCAGAGAGGTGATACTGACGACTTGTATTATTTGAACGAGGAGCGTTATGCTTGGATTCCTTACTTTGAGGATTTGGAAGACAGTAATTTCTTCACCAATTCTCATGGCTATCTTGTGGCATACCATGACGACAAGACGCTTTCGTTCAAAGGTGATTTGTTTTTGGAAGATAGTTTGGTGTTGCTAAACAATGCTTCATACAATGCCGATAAGGGACAGGGTTATCACTTGGTTTGCAATCCTTATCCTTTTTCTGTAAGTCTCGATAACTTCACTCGCAACAATGTAGAGGGAATGTGGTTGCTCGACCCTGCAAGCGGAGGATATACTCCTGCGGATTACAACTCCGCCGAGAGCTTTGTCGTGCCTCCTTTCTCGGGTGTGATGACCAAAGTCAATAGTGGCGAAAACAGATTGGTGGTAAAGAAAAATGCTTCTTCACAAGCCTCTGCAAAAGCGGCAGGCGGAAAGGTTGAAGCTCTGAAATTCAGGCTCAATTCACTCGGAGGAAGCGATGAACTGAGGTTTTATTTCCGTCCCGAAGCAACAAACGAATATGATTCTTACGATACCTACAAGATGTTCAGCATTGGCTCTGCTCCCGATTTGTATTGCTCCACAGATATGGAGGATTTGTCGGTTGTTGCCTTGCCTTGTTTTGAGGATACTTTACATTTGCAAATCAATCTGTCGGCAAAGAGCGACAGAGAGATGTCTCTATACCTTTATTATATAGATGACGTTTTCGAGAGTGTGGAATTGTATGACAAAACGGGAGAATTGCTGTCTGACTTTACAAAGGACAGTATTTATGTTTTGGATTACAATGTTGCAGAGGGTGTATCGACCTATGATTTGAGGCTTAAACACAAACCAACTACCTTTGACCAAGGCGATAATGAGGAGTTGAGGTTTGTTCAAGACCAAAACAGAGTAACAATAACCTATCCCGAAATCATAGATGAGGTTTTGGTATATGATGCTTCGGGAAAAGAGGTGGTCAAAACAAACGAGCGAGTGTTCATTCTGCCAAACCATGGTTGCTTTGTGGCAAAAGCAAGGAGCAAAGGCAGAGAGTTTTCGACCAAACTGATAGGAATGTGATATGAAAGTGGCAAGGAATATAATCATTGTTGTTTTGTGTTGTCTGACATTTTGCGTAAAGGCTCAGCCTCCCCTTCCGAGTTCTCACGGAGGTTGGAAACGAGTTCAGATTGTGGACAATACTCCGTGCGAACAACGTTTTTACTTCAATAACTCCACAGGACAATTTGAGCAGATGACCTATTCGTCGCCTTTGGCTACCGCAACATTGCTTTTGGTCGGCTTGTCGGCAGGCTTTGTTGCCGTAAAGTGCTATCGCAACGGCAAAGACGTATCCGAAAAGTAAGGCTTTTTGTTGTCGGTGTTGCAAATTCTTCATATCTTTGCACGAAATTTATTTTTGAGCAATGTTTTCAGATTCAAACAAGTTTGTTGGTGAGGGATTGACATACGATGATGTGTTACTTATCCCTGCTTATTCGGAGGTTATTCCGAGAGATGTAAAGGTTAATTCTATGTTCAGCCGCAACATTGCGGTTAATATTCCGATTGTTTCGGCAGCCATGGACACTGTTACCGAGTCTAAGTTGGCTATTGCAATGGCTCAGGAAGGCGGTATAGGAGTATTACACAAAAATATGTCGATTGAAAAGCAGGCTGCGGAGGTTTCCAAAGTCAAGAGAGCAGAAAACGGCATGATTTCCGACCCCATAACACTGAAAAGCGACGCTTTGGTACGCGATGCTTTGAGAATGATGAAAGAATTCTCCATTGGGGGTATTCCTGTTGTCGATGAGGCAGGTAAACTCGTCGGTATAGTTACCAACAGAGACCTGAGGTTTGAGCGAGACATCTATCGCCCGATAGAAGAGATTATGACAAAAGAAGTAATCTCTGCTCCTTGCGGAACAGATTTTGAACAAGCTGCCGACATTCTTCAAGCCCACAGAATAGAAAAACTCCCTGTTGTAGATAAAGACGGAGTGTTGGTGGGATTGATAACATATAGAGACATAATCAAGCTGAAAGAGCGTCCGAATGCCTGCAAGGACAAATTGGGACGATTGAGAGTTGCGGCAGGTATAGGAGTTACTGCCAACATGGACGAAAGAATTGCAGCCGTTATTGCAGCCGGTGCAGACGCAATAGTGATTGACACAGCTCACGGACACTCCAAAAACGTGATTGACACTCTCAAAAGAGTTAAATCGAGGTATTCAAATGTGGATGTGGTGTGTGGAAACATTGCAACGGCAGAAGCTGCTTTGGCATTGGCAGATGCAGGAGCAGATGCAGTGAAAGTAGGGATAGGACCCGGCAGTATATGCACCACAAGAGTGATGGCAGGAATAGGAGTTCCTCAACTGTCGGCAGTATATGACGTTGCAAAAGCCTTGGAGGGAAGAGATGTTCCTGTGATTGCAGACGGTGGTATAAGATATTCGGGAGATATTGTAAAAGCTCTTGCAGCCGGTGCAAGCACTATCATGGCAGGTTCGTTGCTTGCAGGAGTTGAGGAAAGCCCTGGGGATACCATTATATTTGAAGGAAGAAAATTCAAGTCTTACAGGGGAATGGGTTCTCTTGATGCAATGCAACAAGGTTCTAAGGACAGATATTTCCAAGACATGGAAGACGATATAAAGAAATTAGTTCCCGAAGGAATTGTGGGAAGAGTACCTTACAAAGGCACGGTAAGCGAAGTAATCTATCAACTTGTCGGAGGACTTAAAGCAGGAATGGGTTATACCGGAAGCCCTGACGTAAAGACTTTGAGAAATGCAAAATTCATCAAAATAACAGCAGCAGGCTATGCAGAAAGCCACCCTCACGACATAACGATAACAAAAGAAGCTCCAAACTATTCACGTTAGTATATAGCTATGAAAAGGTTTTTGTTTTTTTGCTTTGTCATTTCTGTTCAACTGAGCGGCTTTGCACAATCGTACAAGGAGACTTCTTCTGAGGATTTTGAGCCTTGCACAAAAGATGTGGTACTCGAAGTTGCAGGAGAAAAGGTTTTGAAAGACGACTTTGTCCGAATGTTTAAGAAAAACTCCATGTCAAAAGACTCACTCATCAATCGAAGCGAGCTTGACGAGTATTTGGAGTTGTTTATCAACTACAAGATGAAACTTGCTCAGGCAAGAGAGTTTGGATTGGACACATTGAAAAGCTATATTGACGAAACAAACCAATACAGACAACAGTTGGTTGCACCATATCTCAATGATGCAACGGTGAGCAGGCAACTTGTCGAAGAGGCTTACGAAAGAGAGAAAGAAATAGTGGCAGCCTCTCATATTTTGATAAGCATTCCTGCCAATGCAACACCAAAAGACACCCTTGCAGCCTACAACAAGGCTCTCAAAATAAGGAAAAGAATAATTGAAGGGGAGGATTTTGAAACTGTTGCAAAGGAAATGTCGGACGATCCGTCGGCAAAGGACAGAATTGACGAGAAAACGAACAACAAAATCAAGGGTAACGGAGGTAAGTTGGGATATTTCACTTCCATGAACATGATTTATCCTTTTGAAACAGCTTGTTATTCGATGAAAGCGGGCGATGTGTCAATGCCTGTGAGAACTCGTTTTGGCTATCACATAATCAAGCTCACCGACAGAACACCTGCGTTTTGCAGTTCGATGGATATAAAGCACATTTGGGTAAGTTTTGACAAGCATTCCGAAAGTGAAGCCGAAGAAACGATAAATAAGGTATGGGAAGCGCTGAACTCGGGAGCAAAATTTGACACCATAGCTTTGTTGTATTCCGATGACAAGTATTCGTCTGCAAACGGAGGAATATTGAAAAATCAAACCATCACCTCTCTTCCCGATAGTTACATCTGCCAATTAAAGAGTTTGCAACCCATGGAGCTGTCCAAACCTTTCAAAAGCGACATTGGTTGGCATATTGTCATGCCTTTGACATACAGACCTCTGCCTTCGTTCGAGCAACAAAAGGCAGCAATAGAAGAAAGGATTGCAAAAGACGAAAGAAGTTTCAAAACAATAGAATCGTTTGCCGAAAAATCCAAACAAGAGTATGGTTTCAAAGAGCAGAAAGACTTTTTGTCGAGTGTTATCAAGATTATGACCGATTCGGTCTTTGCTGCAATATGGCAAGTGCCTGAAAACTTTGACAATACCGAAGAGTTGTTCAGAATTGGCGACTATTCATACACCGTACTCGACTTTGCAAAAGAGATAGAAGCCAATCAAAAGAAACAAACTCCCGAATACATACCCGAATTTGTCGAAAGAGCATATTCGGACGTGGTTTTGGAACAAGTAGTCAGGTATGCAGACAGCAAATTGGAAGAAAAATATCCCGAATTGAAAGCAACGATTGACGAATTTCGCGATGGCGTTTTGATATTTGCAATAACCGACAAAATGGTTTGGAACAAATCGATTGCCGACACGGCAGGTTTGTCAGCTTTCTATGAGGAAAACAAGTCCAAATACTTGTGGGACACAAGAGTTTCTGCCACTTTGTGGTCGGTAGAAGGAGAATACAACCCTCAAAAGTTGGCAAAGATTCTAAGGAAAGCCACAAAGAAACATTGGGATAACGAAAAGACAAAAGTCAAAATCGCCAAAGCTTTCAAGATAGACCAAGAAAAAGCCGACAAACACATCACTTACCGTTGGGGAAAGTTTGAAAGCGGAGACAATCAAATCGTAGACAGAACCATTTGGAGCGATACCGCCTCACTGAAAAACAATAATGTCATCACAGACAGCGTTTCCACCAAGAGGAATATAGCCGTTGTCTTCCACCAATTCGTACCCGAAGAGATAAAAACCTTGGACGAGTGCAAGGGAATGGCAACTTCCGATTTTCAATCCTATCTCGAAAAGCAATGGATAAGAGATTTGAGAAACAAATACAAATATAAAGTCTGTCATCAGGTGTATGACAGCATCAAATAAGCTATTTTTAATACAATGAGACGCATTTGCATAGTATTACTTGCAGTGTTGATATTTGGTTTTGGCGATATTGCCTGCTCACAAACCGAAAACACGGACAAGTTTCAGACTTTGGACAGGGTGATTGCCGTTGTAGGGCAGAATATGGTCAAAGAATCAGACTTGGAGACCTCATTTTTGCAACAAACATCGGGAAGCGGAATAGTCGAAAACGCCTTTGATGTAAAGTGCGACTTGTTTGAGGGTTTGCTAATCAACAAACTCATGCTCCACCAAGCCGAAATAGACTCTGTAAACGTTACCGAAGAGGAAGTAAACAGAGAAATGGACAACCGAATCAAATATATGATAAGAGCATACGGCTCTGAGGCAATGTTGGAGCGGCAAATGAAAAAGTCTGTTGCCGAAATAAGAGAACTATACAAAGACCTGATAAGAGAAAATATCATGATTTCTCAAACAGAGCAAAAGCTGACAGGCAATATCTCCGTAACACCGCAAGATGTTGCCGACTTCTACAACTCCATTCCCAAAGACAGCCTCCCAATCGTCGAAGAAGAGTATATGTTCTCGCAAATAGTCAAACTACCAAAGGTTACGGAAGAAGAAAAGGAAGCAGTAAAAGCAAGACTCAACGGATACAGAGACCGAATTTTGAAAGGCAGCAAATTTTCTACCCTTGCCACTCTCTATTCCGAAGACCCGGGTTCGGCAAAGAAAGGAGGAGAACTCGGATTCTTCTCTCGGGGAGACATGGTCAGCGAGTTTGAGAACGCAGCCTTTGCATTGCAAGACGGAGAAATCTCTCCTGTGATAGAAACTCAGTATGGTTTTCACATCATTCAAATGATTGAGAGAAGAGGAAACCAAATCAACTGCCGCCATATCTTGTTGCAACCAAAGATTTCCGACCAACAGATGGGCAAGGCGAAAGCTGAGCTTGACAGTATAAAGCAAATGATCGAGCAAGGCAAGATTTCGTTTGAAGATGCGGTGATAGAGTTCTCCGATGACGACTCAAAAATCAACCAAGGCTTGATAATCAATCCCTACAACGCAGGAGCAACCTTCACAAAAGACGCAATAAACGAAACAATCGGCAACTTGGAGAAGATAGACTTCAATGCAATGAAAGAAGGTGAGATAACAAACCCCGTACTCTTCAAATCAGAAGCAGCAAATGCCTATCGCCTCATAAAAGTGGTTAAGAAAACACCTTCACACAAAGTAAACTTGACCGATGACTACGGAAAAGTACAAGAATCTGCCCTATCAGACAAGAAATTGGAGATAATAAAACAGTGGGCAGAGAAAAGAATAGCAAAAACCTACATAAAGATAGCCCCTGACTACCAAAATTGCGATTTCAAGTTGAATTGGTTGAAGAAATAAAAAGATAACGCATGGCTTCACAAGTAGAACAACTCGACACTCTGGCTTCAAAATGCAGCGAATTGAAGTCCGAAATTGCCAAAATCATAGTAGGACAGGAAGAAATTGTCAATCAGCTGTTGATTTCTATCTTTTCGGGAGGACATTGTCTGCTTGTGGGAGTTCCGGGCTTGGCAAAAACTCTGTTGGTCAATACAATTTCGCAAGCACTCGGTTTAAGTTTCAACCGAATACAATTCACACCCGACTTGATGCCCTCAGACATAACGGGAAGCGAAATACTCAATAAAGACAGAGCCTTTGAATTTATCGAAGGACCTGTGTTTGCAAATATCGTGTTGGCAGACGAAATAAACCGAACACCTCCCAAAACTCAGGCTGCATTGTTGGAAGCAATGCAAGAGCATAACGTAACAGCATCGGGCAAGGTTCACGCTCTTCCAAATCCCTTTTTCGTTTTGGCAACTCAAAATCCGATAGAACAAGAAGGTACTTACCCTCTTCCCGAAGCACAGTTGGACAGATTTATGTTCATGTTGTGGTTGGACTACCCTTCTTTTGTAGAAGAAGTCGAAATTTTGAAGCGAACAACAGTTGCAAAACAAGAACAAGTTCGCCAAATATTGACTTCGGACGACATTCTTGCAATACAATCACTCATAAAAGACATACCCGTAAGCGACAATGTTTACGAATATGCTGTACGTTTGGTATCAAAAACCAGACTTAACAAGCCTGAAAACACAACAGCAAAGCAATATCTCTCCTGGGGAGCAGGTCCGAGAGCTTCACAATATCTTATCATCGGAGCAAAATGCCATGCCGCCCTCAACGGAAAGTACTCTCCCGACATAGAAGACGTAAACGCCGTTGCAGTATCGGTATTGCGACACAGAATAGTATTGAATTACGCAGCACAAGCCGAAGAACTCACTTCCGAGGCTATAATAAACAACCTAATAAACGAGTAAGAGTATGATGAGAAACATTCTTTCTGTCTTTTGTATAATGTTGTTTGCTTTCGGCATTTCGGCACAAGCCAAAACAACAAGTCAAAACCAAACAGCGGGACAAAATTCCTCGCAAACACAACAAACACTTGACATTCCCGAAGACGGATGCGACTTTATGATATTGCCGCAGCAGCCAAAGAAAAAACGCTCTGCCAACAAAAAAGAACAAGAACCCACAGACCCATATCCAAACAGGGTTGAGGCTTATATTTGCTTTGAACCCTCGTCTGCATACTACACAGAAGCAGGATTGGACATCTTGGACAGCATTTATGCCATTACTTTCAACAAAGACAACAACAAGTTCTACAAAATGACCATTGAGGCATACGACGATGCAGAGCCTTTGAATGAACAAAACGCCTCCCTTGCAAGAGAAAGAGCGGTAATGATATTCAACTACTTCGCTTCAAGAGAAGAATCGGAGTTTATCATCAAACGAACCCCCAGCACATACACCCATTCCTGCAATGGCGAAATGGCATACTTCATAAAATATAAGATGCCTTTCGATTTCAAGTGGGTAAATCTCTACAAAAAGAGCGAGCAAGAGCGAACAAACAACGGAATAAGCCTTGTCGGAAAGGTTCACTTGGTGATAGAGAACGACCCCGAAGGCTGTTTGGGAGAGTATTTCGACTACTACTATCCTGCAAACGACAGTATCTTGTCGGCAAGCTGCTCAATGGTCAAAATTCCCAAAGGTTCGCTCGAATACATCACCCACACAAAGGACACAATCGAGTACAGCTGCGACATAAGCTACAAGGAATATATGCGATTTGAAGACTTGACAGCAAACTATCACCTCATACCGCACAAAAAGCAATACTTGATAAACGCAGGCTACATAGTAATCGATGCAGAACACCAACCCGACTACCACTCTTGCCAAAACAAGGAGAACTTTACCAATGTGATAACCGTAAGCGTGCCTTTGGAATTGCAACAAAACGAAGCAAGACTGAAATTCTACGCCAAAACTTTCGATGCCAAAGGAAAAATCGTCTATAAGTCCATTCCCACAAAGCGAGAGAAAGACAAAGAGACCAAACTCCAAACAATAACGGCAGAAATCAACGCCTTTCAGCTCGATACTATCTACATAGGCAAAAAGATAGAAGAAAAAGAAATGTCAGACTACTTTTACCCTGCAAAAGAAGGCGAACCCGGAGCATTTCAAGCCATGGGAGGCTGGTTAAAGCCCTACAAGTTGGACAAGAAAGGCTCTTATGTAATCAAGAAAGCAATGCAAATGATTCTCCGCAAGCCTGTCGGACAGATTGCAGACGAATAAACAGAAAGACAAATACTCGTTTACTAAACATGAAGCGGCATTCTGATTTAAGCAGAGTGCCGTTTCTTTTTTTTCAAACAGATAGTTTCCGGATAATATCCCGAAGTTAGCAGGAACAAACGCAGGATTATCAAATTTTTTTCGGCGTGATAATCGGATTATCACGGCGTGATAATGGTATTATCTTGCGAAGATAATGGTATTATCTTGGCGTGATAATTGGATTATCAACAAGAAAAAATTTTGATAATCCTGAAAAGGCATTCAAAAACCCTGATTTTGAGGAAAAATCTGCCAAAAAAAATCGTGAAAATCGGCAGACCTCAACCGACGCATTCGTAATACTTTCCGGGTAATGCTCTTATGCAGTCTTTCAATTCCAAATTCATGAGAGTAACACTGCAACTTGCAAAGTCCAATCCGCATTCCAGCATTATGTCGTCGGCGTGTTGTTTTCCCTTTTGCCTCAAAAAGTCATACACTTTCTTTTCTTGCTGTGTCATTTGGGGCAAAGGCTTTGCTGTTTGAGCCTCAGGCTGAGGCTGCTTGGCATTTGTCTGAGGCGATTGCTTGCCTTTTGTCCAATTCATCAGCTTTCCTATTTGCGAAATATCGGAAAGAGAGACCGCAACGCTGTCTGCAATGAGTTTGTTGCAACCTTCCGAATAGGTATCGCCAATTCGTCCCGGAACTGCAAAGACTTCACGATTGAACTCCGAGGCATACTTTGGCGTAATCATGGAACCCGACCTTATTCCACCCTCCACAACAATGCAAACATCGCTAAGGGCAGCAATAATGCGGTTTCGTCTCGGAAAATTGTAGTTTGAAGCCTCGGTTTCGGAGAAAAACTCGCTCACCAATCCCCCTTGCAAGAGCATATTTTGGGCAAGAGCATAATTTTGAGCAGGATATACCCTGTCGAGTCCGTGTCCCAAAACTCCGAAAGTAGGAATGTTCTCATTCAGAGAGCAGATATGAGCAGCCGAATCAATACCGTGAGCAAGTCCGCTGACGATTGTAACATCGTATTGTTTCAATTCTCTCACTATGTTGGCAGTTACCCATCTTCCATAGTCGCTTGCGTGTCGGGAACCGACAATGCTGACCATTCTTCTTGTGTCAAGAGAGCCGTTTCCTTTGACAAAAATGCAGGTAGGAGGCGAATCGATTTGTTTCAAGCGGAAAGGATAATCGCAATCGTTGATAAAGTAAGAGCGAATGTTGTTCTTTGCCATAAATTCAAGCTCTTTCTCGCAGCGAGAAAACATAGGACGCTTCAAAATATCCTCAATCGTCTTTTCCTTTTTGCCGAACAGCAACCTCAAAGCCGCCTCACTCTCCTCAAAAAGAGCCTGTGCCGAAGGATAAACCTCCATTAGTTTCTTTGCTATCGCAGGACCAATCCCCCTTACGCAGCAAAGAGCAAGCGAATAAATGTCTGCCATTTTTGAATTTATTTGTTTTGCATATAACCTTCAAGCCTGAAAACCCATGCACCCTTGCTTTTTACATCGCAAGGTCTCAACTTTGAAGTATCGATTATCATTTTTTTGGTGTCAAAATCGTAAGTCCAGTCGAGATATATTGGTTTTTCGGCAAGCAAACAAACTTTCATCTCGTCCGAAGGAGCTTTGTCCAAGCCAAACACAAGACGCTCCGAAAGAGGTTCGAGAGCCATTGCATAAAGATTGCCATTATTTACGGTGAAACAAACATAGCTCTGCTTCCAACCCATTTCTCCAATCCAATACCACGAAGGCGAGCTGACGGCTTGCCGCTCGATTGAAGCACTTTCCCACAATAGTTGTACCGAAGCCTCATGAGTTTTTTCCTGATAGACAAGTTCAAAAGTATATTTGTGGTTTTTCTTCAACTTTACTTCGGAAGCGACCTGCTCTTTGTCGGCTGCAAGGCGGAAAACGACCTCCGACTTCTCGTCTTTTATCTGAAAACCTGCATTATCGTCCGCTTTGAGATAGAATTTGACCTTTTCGGTTTTTTGAGGCACTATTTCTGTATGCCAATGTATCGAAAAGTTGTCCGCAGGCATAGCTTTGAGGGGAGCATTCCTCACCCAGTCAAAGTCAATCTGCTTGTCGGCTCTCGGAAGAAGCACATCGTAGCTCTCTTCGCTCTTTGTAAAGGTTGTACAACCATAAATTGCCTCACCGTTTATTTCAAGCCACTGACCCAAATCCAACAAACGCTCCTGTTGAAGCAAAGGAATGCTTCCGTCTGCCGCCGGTCCTACGTTGATTGTCAGCCCTCCGCCTGCTGCAATCAAGCGAACAAAGTGCCTTATCAGCTCTTCACTCGTCAGATAGCTCTCGATGTCGGCATTTCTGTTCAATCCAAACGAGCGACTAAGCCCTCTGCACTCTGCCCAAGGGCGTTCGGTTTGCTTGATTGCCTCACTATATTCGGGAGTAACGTAACCATAGTCAAATCCTCCGCCCCAACGATCGTTCACAATGGCATCTTCGCCAACCTTGTTGAAATAATAGCTCACCAATTCGTCGCTTCTGAATGTCTTATAGTCAAAATCCCAATCGCCGTCCGAAAAGATAAGAGACGGAGAGAACATATCGACCATTTCCTTAAACTGAGGGTGAAGATGTTTTTCCACATATTCGTCAATGCTTTTGAGAGTATCGACCGTCCAACGGTACAAAGGATTTGTCCATTCGGTCAGAGAATAATACATACACATCTTCATATCACGCTTTCTCACCGCTTCCGTAAGCTCTTTGCAAAAGTCCCTTTGAGGAGCTGTCGTTGCCGAAGACCAACCCTTTGCATAACGACTGTCATACATACAATAGCCGTCGTGATGCTTTGAAGTGAAGACCACATATTTTGCTCCCGAGCGTTTGAAGAGCTCTGCCCAAGCGTCTGCATCGAACAATTCAGCCTTGAAAATGTGCTTATAGTCTTCGTAACGGAAGTCTTGACCAAACACATCTTTTTGAAAATTTATTCGGAGGCTGTCCCCCGAAATCAATCCTTTGTAAAACCACTCTGCATACTGCTCTTTGCCGCTATAAGAAGGGACACTGTAAAGCCCGTAGTGGATAAAAATTCCCAATTTCGCATCGCTGAACCACTGAGGGTAAGGTCTGTTTCTCAAATTGCTCATCAAATCACCCTGAGCCTGCAAACCCACGCTTGCCAAAAGGCATAGCAATACCAATTTTATTCTTTTCATTCTACTCTATTGTTATTTCATATATTTTACCGACCAAGTCTTTCTTCGGAAATGGTATCAAACCCTGCTCAAACACCTCGGGAAGCCACCAAGACGAATAATGAAATTCCTGAGTTACGATAACATTCATCTGATTGTTCGGAATTGAGGTTTCTTTTTCGGACATATATCCCACAATCTGCATTTTGTCGGGACTTGGTCCTACTCTCCAAATTATCTCTGTGGGTTTCCACTCGATTTCATAGTAATAATAGTCTTGTTCAAAGACCTTTGGCGACAAGGCAATGCGAGAAGTCAAAGCCCGATAGGTGTCTGTCCAGCGGTGAAGGCTGAATTGCTGCCCCTTGTAGCTGACTTGTCTTATTCCTCCGGTGTTAAAATCTTGCGGAACAGGACAAGCCAAGTCCCAGTTGGTGCAAGCCAAAACGAACTCTTGATTTCCGAAAGGATTATACTGCCCGAGAGTATCTTTTTCCCAAAGTTTGGAAGTTTTTATCATCTCTATGTCAATCTCGGAGTAGTTAGTTGTGGTCTGTCTTTCGGTTTCGTTGTCGTTTTTGCTTTGTTTGACATAGCCCTTTGTGGCACATGGTCTTCTTGCATTCCACTTTGCGTCCGACTGATAAGCCAACCAGAAAGCATTTGTCAAGCCACACCACACTCCCGAGGCGTTTACAAGCTGCGGAAACTTGATTTTGGCTCTGTATTTGCCATAAGAAAAACCTATTCTCGCCCTTATGCCCACGTTTTCTTTCTTTGCCGACGCCAAGTCTTTGCAAGCAGGATTGCTTATACCTATGTATGAGCGGTCTTTGGCGATTTTTATCCCTCTTGCAGGCAAAGAAGCGTTTGAAGGGTGAATTGGCATACGTTTTTCGACCGTGTAGAGCGATTTATTCTTGTTGTAATCCGAGAGAGTGTAGTCTCCGCCTTCCACATCGGCAATAAGAGGTATTTGTTCTATCGTCCGAGTGCGATTGATGTCGTGAAAGTACTGCTCGAACAAAGCATTGTCATACAGATATGAAGAAACACCCACAAGAGTGTCGGAAGTTTGCAAATCGAAGTGCGAAAAAGGATAGTGCAAACGGTCGATATACACTCCGTTTCTACCGTCAAGAACAGCCCTTGCGACCAAAACCCTCTTTGAAATCTTTACATCAATCCCCTCAATCTCACAATCTTCAAAGTAAGCAAAAGGATTGACAAACTCTCCCTTGTCATTGGTTTTTGAAATGTCCTTTATATATTCGGGAAGAGCCGCAAGAGCTTCTGCATCTGCCACAACAAGCATAAATTTGTAAGCTCCCGTTCTCGGATTTCGCCTTTCCCGTCGGTTTATCTCCCCTTCCTGCTCTGCATTGAAGCCTTTCAACCACAGAATATCCAAAGTAAGCTGCTCTTCAACTGATATTTTGTTTGTCAGAGCTTTCTCTTCTATGCTTTTCAACCAGTTTTTGTCTCTTCGGATAATCTCTTTGCTCTTTGCAATCTCCTCTTCGGTTATTCTGCTTGGCTTCTCGCTTCCGAAATAGAGCCTCTCGTTGCGAGGATTGCCCACAATCTGAAAACTGTCTCTTACACAAGAGCCTTGCAAGGGCTTAAAACCAATCTGCGTTTCCTGCCATGAACCGTAAAAGTTCTCATTTGCCTCTGTCCTTTGGTTATCAAACTTATAGCTTTCGTTCTGATAATAAATCTTGTAGAAGAGTTGCCTTCCCTCCTTTTGCTTTACCTTTGCCGAAAAGGTGAAGAACTCGTCCTTTGAGGGCAATACAATCCCCTCAAACACCGAATTGTCAAGCTGCATATCTGCTCGGAGAGTATCGCCTTGGGGAAAGTTGTCCATTACAGCGAAACTTTCGATATAGTTATCGCCCGAACAAGCTCCCAAAACAGCAATACTTATCGCCAAAACAAGCAAAGTGTAAATCCTCTTCATAAAAGACAGCTCTTTTTAATCGGTAAAATTAAGACAATTTTTCCAATCGGCAAGCCTTTCTCCCATACGAGTTTGGCAAAACGGCGTTTTGTCAAAATAAAATGGCGTTTCAGTCGGGCAAAACGGCGTTTTATTTCACTGAAACGCCGTTTTATTTTTGAAAAATTTCGCTTTGGCTAATCGATTGAGCCAAAGGGCTTTGCACAATCGAAAATTGACAAATCCCAATCGAAAAAGAATTTTTTTTCAAATTTTGTTTTGCCATGTTGAAACATTGTACTACTTTTGCAGTGTACTAATACACTAATACAGTAATACACAAAAGATATGGTAAGAATTGAAGATTTGACCTTTGGTTACAAGAAAAACAAGCCTGTTTTGGAGAATGTGAACCTCAATTTGAGGAAAGGGTACATTCACGGCCTGCTTGGCAAAAACGGAATTGGCAAAACAACCCTCTTGAAGTTGATTGCAGGACTTCTTTTCCCCGACAAGGGCGAAATAAAGGTCGGAGAATTTGTCCCTTCTCAGAGAAAGGTGGCTTTTTTGTACGACACATTCTTCTTGTCTGAGGATTTGTACGAGTCGAGGCTCACAATAGAGAAGTTTTGCAAGGTAAACTCGGTGTTTTATCCCAACTTCTCTGCTTCGGATTTTGAAGATTTTCTCAAAGACTTTGAGATTGAGGACACAAAGCAACGTTTGGACAAGCTGTCTTACGGAACGAGAAAAAAGGTTCTTATTGCCTTTGGTCTGGCTTGCCATTGCAAGCTGATGTTACTTGACGAGCCTACGAACGGTCTTGATATTCCTTCAAAAAGTCAGTTCAGAAAAGTGATGTTAAAGGCAATGACGGACGAGAGTTGCATAATTATTTCGACACATCAAGTAAGGGATTTGCACAATCTTATTGATTCGGTTCTCATTCTTGATAACACAAACGTGTTACTCAATGCCACCAACGAGGAAATTTGTGATAAAATCTATTTTGGCACTGCCGACAAAATCAATTCGGAAGAAAAGCTCCTCTTTTCGGAAGACAGCTTGGAGGGACTGAGAATTGTCAAAGAGAATACCCAAAAGCAAGAGTGCAGTGTTGATATAGAATTGTTGTTCAACGCAGTCTTTGCAAACAAAACAAGATTTAGAGAACTATTTGGCACAAACAACGACAAGAAAGGACAAAGCAATGGAATTTAGCGGCAAAAGACTTGGCTTTCTTTTCAATATAATGATTGAAGAGAGCAAAAGAGAATTTATTATCGGGGCTTTGGTGTTTTTAATCACGGGAATTTTTGCAACACAGTTGGAAGTTGGTGAAGCAATTCTCGTAATGGCTCTGATGGTCGGCTACTTTGTGTCGGTATGTGAGAATTCTTTCAAGTGGTATAAGGGACAAAACAAACGGATTAACTCTTTGCTGCTGCCGGCTTCGGCTTGCGAGAAGTACACTGCAATTTTTATTCTCAACCTTGTTGCTCCTGCTGTTGTGATGTTTCTTTTCACCATTGCGGGAGTTGGTTTGGGCAATGTGATTTTTGAAAATTGTTACACCAATCCGTCGAACATTCTCGCTTGGTTTGAGGTTTTCAAGAGTTCCGAAGGGCTTTTGGTAGCATCGACTCTTCTCGGCATGGCTCCGTTTTGCTTTTATGGTTCTTTGTTTTTCAAGAAAGTTGCTTTTGCAATCTTGATTGGATATGTAGGATTGAGCTTTATCGCTTTTGATTGGATAAAAGAATACATTACTCGTGCATATATGCCGGCTTGGAACTCGCCTTATCGCGAAAGTTTCATCGATGCTTACAGAAATGTCATGGATTGTTTCGGCATAGGGCTGAATGTGGTTATCTTTGTCGGCTTTATGGTTTTGACATATTTGAGACTTAAAGAAGAAAGGAGCTGATATGATGATACAAACTCAAATTCCGATATTCCAACAGCTCGCTTTCAAAATTTGTGACAACATTGTGGAAGGCAGATACCAAGTAAACAGCCGCATTCCTTCGGTAAGGGAACTTGCTTCCGACTGTGAGGTAAACCCAAACACCGTTGTGAAGTCTTACGAGTGGCTTACGAACAACCAAATCATCTATAACAAAAGGGGAATTGGCTATTTCGTGTCGGAAAACGCCGTAAGCCTGATTTTGAACCTGAGAAGAAAACAATTTACCGAGCAATACCTTCCGACCGTCTTCAAGGCAATGGAACAACTCTCGATTGACATAAACCAAGTTGTGGAATTGTACAACCAATATATCAAATCAAAACAATAGAAAGAAGATGAAAATAAGACGAACGACTATAATGACGATTGTATTTGTCATATTGATTTTTGCTTCTGCCGTTGCAGCTGTCTATTTTGCAAACAGACACGCCGCAAAAGCCTGCAAAGCAACGACAGAACAAGTATCCCTTTTTATCAATTCAAAAAATCTTAATCATGGAATTTAGTTTTAGAAGATTGTTTCTTGCAATCAAGCGATTGTTTGTAACAGACAGCAAAGACATTTTCTATAATGCCTTGGTGTTGTTGGCATTGGGAGCGGCAACTCCTCTTATTCACAAGATGATGTGTCCTTTTGATTACTCCACAATGGCGTTTGTTTATGCCTGCATCATGATTTTTTCGTGCATTGCGGTCAAATCTTTTGGCGATTTCAAGACCAAGGCAAGACGATGTGTCGGAATTTTGCTTCCTTGCTCTGTTTTGGAAAAGTATGTTGCCGAGTTTGTTTATGTCTTTGTGGTAAAGAATGCTTTTTTGTTGGCAGCTTTGTTTGTCAGTGTGCCTCTTGGCGACTTTATTGCAGGCACTGCAAGCAACATATCGACAGATTTTAAGGATCTTGTCTCTACTTTGACGATGCAAAGCTTCCCGAAAGAAATTGCAATAATGCTTATAGCATCTTGCTTTGTGTATTTCTTCGGCTCGTTGTGCTTCAAGAAGCTCTCACTTTTGAAAACCTACTTGGTAGTTCAAGTGATAGGCATTTTTATTCTTGCAAGCGTTGCACAATTCTTGGTGAGCGAGGTTGCAATCTTGCAAATGGTCGAACAAAGTGAGTACTTTATGGACTTCTATTCAGCTTTCTTTTCGACAATACTCGATTATGCCTTTTGGACTTCGGTAGTTGTCATGGTATTCTTTATTGTCATTACATTTTTCAGATTAAAAGAAGAAAGGATTTAGCGATGAAAATAAGAAAAACGACGATAGCAGTTGCAATTTTCGCTCTTTGCGTCATTGCATCGGTATTTGTGGCATTCAATATTGCCAATCACAGAGGAATGAACGCCTATCGAAAAGCCGAAAAGGCAGGACACAGTCTGATAGACGAGAAAGAATTTTACAAACAAACGATAAACTTTTTTGGAGATGAAGAAATTGAAATATCTGACAGCCTTAGCGATAATTCTAAGTGCAATTTGTAGCAGCCAAATGTTGGCTCAAACAGTGATAAACGGCAATATAATCGATGCAAACACCGAAAAGCCGATAGAGTTTTGCAACATTGCCGTAATAGAAGAACAAAGCGGCAAAATGATTACGGGAACAACGACAGACAATAGCGGAAAGTTCTCTCTGAAAGTGCAAAGCACAAAGCCATGTCTTCTGAAAGCCACCTTTATCGGCTATCAGGAGTTGAGCATAGGGCTTAATATGCAAGACTTTGCCGAAAAGAAAAAAGAAAGTGTTCGCATGGACAATCTGAGAATGGCTCCTGCGAGCGAAACTCTCGAAGAGGTGAAGATAATCGGCAGAATAAAGCAATTTGAAATGAACGCCGACCGTCTTGTAATGAACATCGACCAAGCCACAACGGCAACCGTGGTAAATGCTTTCGAGCTTTTGAGAAAAGTTCCGGGCGTTTCGATTGACAAAGACGAGAATTTGACGCTCAATGGTCGCTCCGGAGTGTTGTTTCAGTTCAATGGAAGAGACATGAAAATCGGTTGGGAAGCCGTAAAAGCCATGTTGAAAGGCATGAACCCCGCTCAAATAGAACGATTTGAGGTTATTACAAACCCTTCTGCCAAATACGATGCCGAAGGTACTGCGGGAATAATCAATATCTTGATGAAGAAGAACCAAAGTCGCGGTTTCAATGGCTCAATCAACGCAGGAGGACACTATTCGGAGAGTTTCTCTGCTCATGGCGGCATAAACCTCAACTATGTCGATGATAAATGGACAACATCCTTCAATTACGATGGTTCTTTGTTCCAAAACAAAATCACAAACGCCTCTTGGCGACAGGTTGTTCAAGAATCGGACACTACATTGTTCGATATGCCGCCCTTTGAGGTCAATCCCAAGTTCCAGGGACACAATTTGTCTTTCTCAACCGACTATTTGATAGACGAAAACAACTCGGTGGGAATATATGCCGCCTTTAACAACAACTCCCAACCCGAAATGCTGACCTCAACTCGCGAAAACATCTCTCACAGTCCCGATTTGAGTTCGTTTGTCAGCTCTGTGGTTTACGACCAAAGCAATTTGAGCCACGGAAACAACTTCCTTGCAGGAGCAAACTACATTCACAAGTTTGACAGCTTGGGAACAAAGCTCCAACTTGACCTCAGTGCAACGGCAAACTCCTCACTCAACAAACGAAATACCGAAAGCCGTTACTTCATTCTTGCAAACGACAGCACAACAGCAAGAGAAAGACTGAAACACACAACAAACGGAAGCTACCAATCTTATGTTGCCAAGTTGGACTTTCAAAAACCCACAAAGACTTGGGGAACTTTTGAAGCAGGAGTAAAAGTGGCTTTCACCTCATTGGACAACAGCTTCGAGAGTGTTGGTAACAATCTGACAAAAAGCACTTTTATTCAAAAGGAAGGAATAGTCTCCGAGCAGAGTGAGCAAGACAACTTCCTCTTTTCGGAAGACATTGTTGCAGCATACCTTTCTTATTCAAAAAACTTTGGAATGAAGACCTCGCTCAGGGCAGGTTTGAGATTTGAACACACCTTTACCGAAGGGGTTTCGCAACTTACAGACTCTGTAAACAGCAATTCTTATTCGGATTTGTTCCCGAGTGTTTCGATAAACCACAACTTCAACAAGTTCAACTCCCTTTCTTTGAGCTACAACTACCGCATTTCTCGTCCCGACTACTCACAACTCAACCCTTTTGTGCAGAAAACTTCCGACTATATCTACCATAGCGGCAACCCTTTGCTCAAACCACAGTACTCACACAACTTAAGCCTCAACTATTCCTTGTTCTACATGGCATTTTTGAGCGTAAACTACGGCTATACCGACGACTTTGTGAGCGAAGAAGTGGTTTTGCTCTCCGGAAGCGGTGCAGTGTTGCAACGTCCCGGCAATATAGCCAAAAATCAGAACCTCAACGTAGGATTGAGCCTTGTTGTTCCCGTTGGTAAATGGCTGTTTTTCAACTTTTTCGGACAGATGAACTACACCACCGTTCAATCGGGAAGCGGATTTGGAGCGATTGACATCGAAAACACCTCATATATGTTCTTTGCAAACGCCAACTTCAACCTTCCGAAGAAGTTTAAGTTCTCACTAAGCGGCTATTATATGTCGGGAGGCTTGTGGGCGATTTACGAATATGACGCTTCGTACTCGATGAACTTGGGACTTTCGAGAGCCTTTCTCAAAGATGACAGGCTGAATGTCAATCTGAGCGTAAACAATCTGCTTGCCAAACGAGACATAAAGGTCGATTTCTCTCACAACGGCATAACTCAAAGCTCCACAACCCACATTCCGGGAGTTATGTTGTCGCTCGATATTCGCTACAACTTCGGAAGCGTTTACCAAAACAAGAAGTTGAGCAAGATAAAGACCGACGACATGGACGAAAGAACCAAAGGAGGCAAAGGACAAGCAGCACAAGGCACGATGAAATAACACACGAAAGTAATTTTTTCATACACCCGATTTGACAAGACGGCGTTTTCAGTAAAATGAAACGCCGTTTTGGCAAAATAAAACGGCGTTCTGTTTGAGTAGAACGCCGTTTCAATTTACTAATACCTTAGAAAACAGGACGTCCTATTGTTGGTTTGATAGAAACAGAATGGGCAAAAGCATTAAATAATGACTTCAATTTATATACTCTTTTCTGCACTCCATACGGTTGATAACAGAATTATCAAAAAATTTTTGGCGTGATAATGGTATTATCTTCCTATGATAATCAGATTATCACGCCGTGATAATTCGATTATCAAACTGATATGTGGTTTGATAATCCTGTTTTGTGCTTTGCAAACTTGGAAATTATTCTCTGTAACTGCCGAAAAAAGAAGTCCGAGGCAGGACGCCTCGGACACCACAAGAAAAAAGAACTTTTAATGAAAAAGTTTTATTATTTCCGTCTCCTATTCGACAACAATTTTCGATGAGCTTACGCTCTTGCCGTCTTGCACTTTCAAAACGTATGCTCCCGATGCCACATTGTTCAAATCAAATGTTCTGTCGCTTGTCTCATATACCTTTTGTCCCAAAGCGTTATAGACTTCTGTGCGAACGTTCTTTCCACCGTAGATTGCGATTGAACGATTGTTGTTTACAACTCTCACGCTCTCAACTTCGGCAACATCAGCTATCGAAACATTGTTCTTGTTTATCAAAAGTTTGAAACGGTCTGCGTTTTCGCCCTCTGTAATGTCGGTAGTGTACACATCTCCTTCACTCATTACTACTTCCACTGCTCCGTCAAGCAAGGTAAGTGAGTAACCCTCGGGAATATTATCTGCAACAATCTCGACGCTTCTGCTTTCGGAAGACTTGATATTCATGGTTGCCGTGTAGTTTGTCGAACTTACTTCCTCCTTGCAAAGATTTATTCCGTTGCAAACCAAATAAGGCTCTGCCACACTGCCGTCTCCAAACATCTTATTTGCATCGTAAATATCATATCCGTCAGAAGCATCATCGTTTTGAGCAAACATAACAGGCACTTTGTAACCATTTGTTGCAACAGATACTCTTACAAACTCACGCTCTGCACTCTTGCTCTTTGAAGAAGAAGGGTAATTAAAAGTAATACCAGTCTGTCCGTCTGCCATATTTACAAAGAAACCGTCTCCGACAATGATTGATTCGCTTGCACCACTAAAAAAAGCATCAAACGTCGAACCATTGTATAGGTAAACACCGTCATGAATTTTGCCTGCGTTATTGGTAAGAAAAGTAGATATACTCAAATTCTTCATATAAGGATTAGCCAATGCAAACCAACGTCCTGTTTCTGCAGAGCGTTCTCCTGCATAAGGATAAGTCATAGTCATAGCAGATGTATCGCCCACAACAGAACCAAGACGGATATTGTAACTTTCATCTTCGAGATACACAAACATACCATTTCCTCTTGCAAGAGTGTCTTGTTGTCCGCCTGCAATATAGTGAAGATAATCCTCACTCCATTCATTATTGTCATAATTAAATCTCAAAGCCCACATTGCAGGAGCATCACTTGCTGCCAAAGGTGCAATATCAGAAGACAAAGGCAAGCCTATGAAATTCCATGCGTGATATATTTGCTTTGCACATACAACTTTATTAGCCTTAAACTCTTTCTTAGTTGGATCTAAGAACTTAGGCAAATTCTGTATATCATTTATTGACATACCTGACTCAATAATCAAAGTACCTGTAAACTCTCCTTCTTGAAGATTTTTCAAATCAACTATTGCTCCTGCCATGAGTACAATGTCTCCGTTTACGTTTGTTTTGTTTGAAAATTTCAATTCTCCGCCGTTACCTACAATAATAGTTCCCGTAACTTCTGCATTATCGTGTTTTAGGTCAAGAAATCCTCCTGTTTCTACTATGATATTTCCTGTAACAGACGAATGATCATTATCCAACTTTACATTGCTTCCATTCTGACAAAAGACATCGCCGGTAACTGCTCCTTGTATTTTACTATCGCCACTTGCATCAAACACAACACTTCCGACAACTGAAGAATTTGGACCCAACGTCAGCTTGCTACCATTCTCACAAGTGATATCACCCTCTACGCTTCCTTTTATTTGGCTATCTCCACTTGCATCAAATACAATATTACCGGTAACCGAAGATTGTTGGTCTAATATCAACTTGCTGCCATTTTCGCAAGTGATATTGCCATTCACGCTTCCTTTTATATGGCTGTCATCACTTGCATTCAATGTAATATTGCCGGCAATCACAGATTGTTCTTCTGCAGTTAGCTTTCCGTTATCTCCGCAAACTATATTACCGGTAACCACAGCAGCTGCGTTCTTCTTTAATTTTAGTTCGCCTCTTTCTACTTGTATATCGCCGGTTATACTTCCGCTAAGTTCAATATTGCCGGCTTTATCACCGTATCCCAAAACGATAGTCGGACAAGCCAAACTACTGCCTTGTTCTATCTTTAAGAGACGTCCTTCCTTTACTATCACAGATGTTGCCACTGCATCAGTGGTGTTTTTTATATCCATATCTTTGACAATATTTACGCTGTCAATCAATGTAGGAATGGAAACACCCGTAGTAGTTGTTGTACCTGCAAGACGCCAGTTGGTCGAATCAGCCCAACCATTATTTGCCTTGCCTGTGTTTTCAAGATTTCTTGGCGTATTAGTTTGTGCAGACAGCCCTCCTGCAACAAGGGTTAGCAAGAGTGCAAAAATACTTAATCTTTTCATCACTTATTCCTCCTTTGTTCTGTTGTTACGATAAACTTTTACTCCTGCAAATCCGCCTGCCAAGCCAAGCAACAAAAGAGTTGCAGGTGCAAGAGGTCCTTTTACCTGATTGGTATTATCTTCCGGACTCTGGACACTATAAGTTTTAGCAGGCGGAAGAGGTACACTCGGTGCGAATGCATAGCTTGCAATGCCGAATAGGCTGACTGCAAGTGTCAAAATCATTTTCTTTGTCATTTTTTCTTTTTTTACGTTTAACTTCTTTTTTCATTTCGGTCAAACAGCAACTCAGACTGTTTAACGCCGTGCAAAAATATGACACTTCCAAACAATCTCCAAATCGCTTGATTTCCAAAGAAAT
>JAEDJL010000049.1 GCA_016296345.1 Bacteroidales bacterium
GCAGTACTACCTTTGCCAACATATTTAAGTAATCTTTTTCCATGTTGCAAAGGTCTGTATAAGTTTTGTTTTAGCAACCTCAATCCCCACTAATTTTCTACTGAACCTCAGTATCAGCCTCCCTCGATAGAGGCTAAATGCTGTCAAATCGGCGAGTTATTTTGCTCTAATGTTCTTTTTATCGTTTGCAAAAACACTATTTCGACAAAAGTTTGTACCTTTACACCCTTGTTAGACGTAGAAAATATAGGGGAATTTAGAGATGAAATTTAGGTTCGCAAGCATTGCGGCGTGTGTTTTGTTTTCTTTTGCAGCCATGTCGCAAAATGGCGATGATAATGTGATTTTCAGAGAGTTTGAAAGGAACTATGACAGTCTTTTGCAGGGGCATTACATGAAGATGAATGCCAAGTTGCTCGGCAAAAGTTTGAACTACAAAACGGATACTTTCGTGCCTGCTCACAGGGCTTGCGATGTGTCTGACAGTGTCTTTGCACGCCGTCTGCGTTCTATTCCTTCGGTTGTTCCTCTGACTTATAACGACAAGGTAAGAGCCAACATTATCTACTATATCGACAGAATTGGTGACAGAGTGGGCGTTATGTTGGGTTTGAGCAAGTATTATTTCCCAATATTTGACGAGATTTTGGACAAACATGGCGTTCCTTGTGAGTTAAAGTACCTTGTGGTGATTGAATCGGCTCTCAATCCCAAGGCGGTTTCAAGAGCAGGAGCTACGGGTCTTTGGCAGTTTATGTATGCAACGGGAAGAATGTACGACCTGAGGGTCAATTCGATTATCGATGACAGAATGGACCCGATTAAAGCGACGGAAGCTGCTGCCAAATACTTAAAAGACCTTCACAAAATCTACAACGACTGGACGCTTGCGATTGCTGCCTACAACTGCGGACCGGGAAATGTGAACAAAGCTATGAAACGCTCGGGAAGAAATGACTTTTGGGGTATGTATGACTACCTTCCGAAAGAGACAAGAGGCTATGTGCCTGCCTATATTGCAGCTGCCTATGTGATGAATTTTCATTCCGAACATGGTATTTATCCTGCAAAGCTCACAAAACCTCTTACCCTTATTTCGGATACAATAATGTTGAAGAGGGATTTGTATTTCGGTCAAATCGAAGGGGTAATGAATATTTCGACAGAGCAACTTCGCGAACTCAATCCTCAATACAAGACGGATTTTGTTCCCGGGGAGCAGGGAAAATATAGTTTGAAGCTGCCATTGCGGTATATCAACGATTTTATTGCTCTTGAAGACAGCATTGCAGGCTATGAGAGGGATAAGTTTTTTGCTTCTGACGACAAAAAGACTGAGCTTGCCGAGGGCGATATTGAGTATAAGGAGAGGGTGATTTACCACAAGGTGAGGAAAAAAGACTCGTGGTATAGTGTTGCAAAGCGTTATGGTGTGAGTGTTTCGCAGCTCAAATCGTGGAATCCCAAGGCTCGAAAAAGCCAGAAGCTGAGAGTGGGCGATATGCTCGCAATCAGACAAAAGCAGGCTTTCAAAAAAGAAGTTCAACCGCCACAAGACAGCACCTATATGGCAACAAATCAGGAGAAATCAATCGTTTCTTCTGACAATCAGGCAATAGACAACCGTACTTCGGCTCAACAAATACAGAAAAGCTCCGACGGCAAGAAGCAAAAGCAGGCTGTTGTCAATCATAAGGTAAAACAAGGTGAAACGGTTGTGAAGATTGCCAAGCGTTATGGTGTTTCGGTAGAGCAGATATGCAAGCTGAATAACATGACTCTCAAAGCTGCTTCAAAAATAAGGGTGGGACAGACGCTCAGAGTAAAGTGATGACACTGCAAAAGGTTATTCTCTATCTTCTTATTGTCTTGTTGTCTTTGGGTTTGATTTGTTTGGTGTTCCCAAAAGACGGTTTGAGTGTTTTCGGTCTTCAAATCACAATGCCGACTTTGGAAGAGATTTTTTCTTTTTCTTCTTCCGAATATGCAGATGTTGAAAGAGTGGTGGCAACTTCCGAACAAAAGCCCTCTGTAAGCCAATCGGACTCGACAAAGGAAAGTTCTGTTGTCTCATTTGAGTATGAGAGTGGTTTGAAAGAGCGTTTTGACAGATTGTTTTCTCGTTTGGAGAGAGCAAAAGCACAAGAGGACTTGGTAAGAATTGTACATTATGGCGATTCTCAAATAGAGGCTGACCGCATTACGGGAACTGTAAGAAAGGACTTGCAAAAGAACTTTGGGGGAAGGGGACAAGGCTGGATTTCTTTGTTCAGTCGTTCGACCATAAGGGGAGTTTCGTTTCATTATTCTCCAAATTGGGAGTTTTGTTGCGTGTTAGAACCCAAGAAAGGGCTTAATCGATATGGCACGGGCTTGTCTTCGATAAAGGCTCTTGCCGACAGTGTCTCTCAAACGGCGAGTGTGGAAATGGCTTTTGCCACAAAGCCTTCGGGAAACTTGGTATTGTATTGTTCAAGTCCCGAAACAGAGGGCAGGGTCTTTATTTCAAACGGTCAGAATGTGGTGTCGGAAGTCAATATCGAGGCATCTTCTTCTGTTCAACAAGTTATCGTGCCGTCAGACAGCTTTGGTAAAGTATTGAAACTGCAAGCCACGTCGGGAGTTGAACTATATGGAATGGATATTGCGTCAAACAGCGGAGTGATTGTCGATAATATTTCACTAAGAGGCAGTTCGGGTTGGGGAATAAACAGAAGTAATGCCTCTGTTTTGCAATACTTCTATTCGGAATTGGGAGCTGATATGATAATCATGCAGTTCGGAGTGAATGCCATACCGCAAGAGAAAGACAAAGTGATTGAAGACTATACTTTTTACAAGAAAGAGTTTGCCAAACAGCTGAGATTTTTGCAAACAATGGCTCCCGAGGCTTTGATTGTGGTTGTTGGAGTGTCTGACAGGAGCATACGAAAGTCGGGAAAGTATGTTACCAACCCCAATGTTCTCAAATTGAGGCAGGCACAAAAGCAGGCAGCTTTGGAAAACGGCTGTGTGTTTTGGGATTTGTTTGAGGCAATGGGAGGAGAGAACTCTATGCCGGGCTGGGTTCTGAGAGAAGAACCGCTTGCCAACAAAGATTTTATACATTTTAATGAAAAAGGTGCAACAATGGTTGCAGAAATGTTCTTGAAAGCCTTTTACAAAGAGTACAAAAGGTATAAAGACGACCTCAATATGCGAAAAATACAATAGGATTGAGAAATTATTTATACCTTTGCCGATTATGGATACCGATATATTGGAAATAGAAGGATTGAGATTTGCAAAAGCAGTGTCGGCAGAGCAAATTGACAAGATGACTTCCCGCCTTGCAGAGAGGATAAACCAAGATTATGCAGGTAGAGAGGTTGTTTTTCTTGTCGTTCTCAATGGTGCTTTCATGTTTGCTTCCGATTTGTTGAAGAAAATTGAGGGTGTGCATACCGTATGCTTCATAAAAGTTTCGACATATCAGGGAATGCAAAGTTCGGGAGAGTATAGTGAGGTGATAGGTCTGAGTGAGAATATAGAGGGAAGAGATGTTGTCATAATAGAAGACATTGTCGATAGCGGATTTACCATGAAAGAAATGCTCAACAGCCTGAAAGAGAAGAACGCAAGCTCAATCGAGGTGTGTACATTGGTATTTAAGCCCGACAACTTCAAGGGCGACTACGATGTAAAGTACAAAGGATTGAACATGGGGGCGGAATTTATTGTCGGTTACGGACTTGACCTCAATCAAAAGGGGAGAAATTTGAAAGAAATATACAAGAAAATCTAAAAATAGTAAGAAGTTATGCTAAACATTATTCTGTTTGGAGCACCCGGAGCAGGCAAAGGTACTCAGTCAAAAGAGTTGGTGAAAAAATATGAGCTTGCTTACATTTCAACAGGCGACATATTAAGAAAAGAAATGGCAGAAGAAACTGCACTTGGTTTGAAGGCAAAAGACGTAATCAATCGAGGAGAGTTGTTAAGTGACGATTTGATTATCGAAATTATCGAAAAAGCCGTTGAACAAGCCGGAGCAAAAGGTATTTTGTTTGACGGATTTCCGAGAACCGTCGCTCAAGCCGAGAGTTTGGAGAAGTTGTTGGAACATCACAGCCGTCATCTTTCGTTGGTTCTCAGTCTTGAAGTGCCAAGAGAAGAATTGGTCGAAAGAATGCTCAAAAGAGCCAAGATAGAAGGCAGAGCCGACGACACCGAAGAGGTCATTCAAAATCGTTTCAGAGAGTATGAAGCCAAAACAAAGCCCGTTGCAGACTTCTATCAAAAGCAAGGAGTATTGCATTCGGTCGTTGGCACGGGAGCAGTCGAAGAAGTATTTAGACGATTGACCGCTGAGATAGACAAAGTAAAGCAATAAGAAGGACAAAAGCAAATGGCATCTAACTTTGTTGATTATGTCAAGATATGCGTTCGCTCAGGTAAAGGAGGGGCAGGCTCTGCTCATCTTTTGAGAACTCGTTCCAATGCAAAGGGAGGACCTGACGGAGGAGACGGAGGCAGAGGCGGTCATATCATTTTGAGAGGTAACAAACAATTTTGGACGTTGTTGCATCTCAAATATACCAAACACCTGATTGCAGAGGGCGGAGGAAACGGAGGAGAGAACAGATTGCATGGCAAAAATGGCGAAGACGTCATTGTCGATGTGCCTTTGGGAACGGTATGCAAGGACTTTGAAACAGGAGAAATAGATTGCGAGATAACAGAAGACGGACAGACTGCAATCATTGCACAAGGCGGAAGAGGAGGACTTGGAAACGACCATTTCAAAAGCCCTACCAACCGAACGCCTCGCTATGCACAACCGGGCGAAGAAGGAGTTGAGCGATGGAAAATCATAGAACTTAAAATATTGGCAGATATTGGTTTGGTAGGATTTCCAAATGCAGGCAAGAGTACTCTTTTGAGCGTGGTATCTGCTGCAAAGCCCGAAATAGCCGACTATCCTTTTACGACATTGGTGCCAAATCTCGGAATGGTATCTTACAGGGAGGGAAAATCTTTTGTAATGGCTGACATACCGGGAATAATTGAGGGTGCATCAGAGGGAAAGGGATTGGGATATAGGTTTCTCAGACATATCGAAAGGAACTCTGCATTGCTCTTTATGATACCTTGCGATTGTGATGACGTATCCAAAGAATACGATATTTTGCTTAATGAATTAAAGAACTACAATCCGGAGTTGTTGGACAAAGAAAGGATTTTGGCAATCACCAAATGTGATATGTTGGACGAGGAAATGACAGAGCAAATGAAAGCCCAACTGCCACCAAATGTACAAAGCATTTTCATTTCTTCGGTAAGTGGCAAAAACATTGCCCTGCTGAAAGACTTGATATGGCAAACCTTAAACAAAAATGTTGGATAAGCTGACAGAATGGGACACAGAATTGTTCCATGCAATCAACGATACAAGAAGTTGTTTCTTGGATTGGTTTTTTGCAATCATATCATCGCATTGGTTTTTTGCAATCATTGTGGTGGCGTTTGCCCTTGGTATTTGGATTGTACGCTTCAAATTTAAGGTTTTGCCTTTGGTTGTAATCGTGCTGCTTGTAAGTCTTTGCTTTTTGTTTGCCGACAGAATTTCGGTTATGTGCTTCAAAGACGTGATTGAAAGGCTCAGACCTTCCCACGCTTTGCAAGATGTACATTTGGTAACACTTCGCAATTTGCAACTGATTTATGACAGCAAGGGAGGATTGTATGGTTTTGTGTCTTCTCATACTGCAAATCTGTGTTGCATTGCGGTGATTTATGCAAAGTTGTCTTCAAAAAAGAAAATCATTATCCCCTGTCTTGCTCTCTGGGCAGTCCTTACAGCATACTCAAGGGTCTATTGCGGAGTTCATTATCCCATGGATGTGATTTGCGGAGGCTTGTTGGGTTTTATTTTGGGCGAAATAATCTACTATGTCTTCTCTCTCTTGGACAGAAATTATAAATGGAATATAGAACAAAAGGAATAGCGTTTTTGATATGTTGGTTAAAGTCTATGGAAGTGCAATCTGTGGCATAGAAGCCACCACAATAACAATAGAAGTCAGCACAGATAAGGGAATAAACTTTCTTTTGGTGGGACTGCCTGACAGTGCAGTGAAAGAAAGTCAGCAAAGAATATCTTCTGCATTGAACACTTACGGATACAAAATCCCGGGAAAGAAGATTGTAATCAACATGGCACCTGCCGACTTAAAGAAAGAAGGAGCAGCCTACGACCTTCCGTTGGCAATAGGCATACTTGCTTCGAGCGAACAAATCACTTGCGACAAACTATCCGACTATATAATAATGGGAGAGTTGAGCTTAGATGGTTCAATTCGCACAATAAAAGGAGCTTTGCCCATTTCCTTGGAAGCAAAGAAGCAAGGCTTTAAGGGAGTTATCCTTCCGAAAGCCAATGCCAAAGAAGCAGCAATAGTATCCGACATGGAAGTCTTCGGAGTCGAGAACATAATGGAAGTAATCAACTTTTTGAACGGAGTAGCTCCCGTTGCAAGAGAGACTTTCGATATAAATGAGGAGTTTGAAAAGAGTTTGGACGAATACGAGTTTGATTTCAAAGACGTAAAAGGTCAGGAAGGTGTCAAAAGAGCCATGGAAATTGCAGCGGCAGGCTCTCACAACATACTGATGATTGGTTCTCCCGGAAGCGGAAAAACAATGCTTGCCAAGAGACTTCCGAGTATTTTGCCACCTCTTACGATTGACGAAGCACTTGAAACAACCAAGATACACTCTGTTGCAGGCAAGATGACAAGCAATCGTTCCATAATTTCTGTACGCCCTTTCCGAAATCCTCATCACACAATCAGCGATGTGGCACTTGTTGGAGGAGGAACATATCCTCAACCCGGCGAAATATCTCTTGCACACAACGGAGTTCTTTTCCTCGATGAGCTTCCCGAATTTAAAAGAAGTGTTCTCGAAGTGTTGCGTCAGCCGATGGAAGAGAGGAAAATCACCATTTCGAGAACAAAACAAACCTCCGAATACCCCGCAGGATTTATGCTTGTGGCAGCAATGAACCCCTGTCCTTGCGGATATTACAATCACCCCACACAACCTTGTACCTGTGCTTCGGGAGCGGTTCATCGTTACTTGAATAAAATCTCAGGACCTTTGCTTGACCGTATTGATATACAGCTTGAAGTTGTTCCCGTGCCGTTTAAGGAACTCTCGACAATGAGAGAGGGAGAGCCGAGTGCGGTTATACGTCAGAGAGTGATAAAAGCTCGAAAGATACAGCAGGAACGCTTCAAGGACTTCCCCGATATACATTGCAATGCACAGATGAACAGCAGCATGATGAAGCAATTTTGCAAGATACAGCCCTCGGGAATGGAACTTCTTCGCACAATAATGGACAAATTGCAGCTTTCGGCACGGGCATACGACAGAATATTGAAAGTATCTCGAACCATTGCCGACTTGGAAGGCTGTGAACAAATACAAGATGCCCACCTTGCAGAGGCAATCACTTACAGAAGTTTGGACAGAGAGAGCTGGGGAAGATAAAAAAGAAGAACAAGACTACAACAACTCATCGACAATCGCCTGATATTTGCGACGATTGCTCTCTATGTCGGCATATTCCGAAAGGAATCGTCTGTTGTTTTCTTTCAGTTCCTCACTATCAAGTTGCAAAACCTTGTCTATGTAGTCGGCTTTTGCAATTTCCTCGTCCGAAACCATAAGACAGTTTTTCCCGTTTTCAATCAATCCTTTGTAAGAGGGCAAATCCGACACTATTGCAAGACATTCGGCACTCAGAGCTTCCATCAGGCTGTTCGGAAGACCATCGCTGCATGGAATAGAGACATAAATCTTTGATTTTGCGTAGTATTCTTTGTTCTTTTCGGGCGAAAGCCAACCCACAAAGCTGACTTTTCTCTCTATTTTCAGCTCTTTTGCAAGGCTCAAAAGCTCTTCTTCTCTTCCGTCTGCTGCAACCACAAGCCTCCATGAGGCATATTCGCTTTTTGAAACGAAGTTTGCAAACGCCCTTATAATGTCATCAATCCTGTAAAGCGGCGAGTGCAGACGATTGGAATAGACAATATTCTCTTTTTCGGAAGGTTTTACAAGCTCTATTCCGAGATTTGCCAACACAATTTTTGCATTCTTTGGAGCATATTGCCTCATCTGTTCAACAAGATAGGGACATACCGCATTGAAAGCGTCAGACGACTTCAAGATATACCTTAACATTGCTCTGAAAACAAATCCCCTTTTCGGCATAAGAAGAACATCGCTTCCGATTGCAACAGCAAGTGCAGGGATACTTCTTTTCTTTGCAAGAGCAACAACAAATGCCGTAAGATTAAGCTGATAAAATACCACCATATCGGGTTTTAACTCCCTCAACAGCCGTCTTGTCTTGAAGAAAGCCCCTATAATATGCTTCCAATCGAACTTTATTCCGCTTGTAATCTCAATTCGGTCAAATTTTTCTACAAACAAACTGCTCAAACGCTTGGTATGTATGCTGTTTTCGTTGCCTGCAATGAGAAGAGTTTTTGTTTTCATGTTTTCGATGAGGTTTTTTATTTCTCTTTGAGAGCGTTATACAATATTTCTATAGGGTGAAGGGCAGTTCGAGACGAGAAATGCTTTATCTGTTCTCTGCAACTTGTTCCCGGAGCTGCAATTATGGTGTCGGCAGATGCCTTTTCTATTGCAGGAATAAGCACAGAGTTTGCAATAGTCTTGCTCATGTCGTAATGTCTTTTCTCATAACCATAACTTCCTGCCATTCCGCAACAGCCGCTCGGTATTACTTCAACAGAATAGTTTGAAGGAATGCAGAGCATTCGCTCCATAAACTCCGTACCTGTAAGAGCTTTCTGCTGACAATGACCATGTAGTAAGATATGTTGTTCTTTGTCGGTAAAGAGTTCCGAACTTATCACACCCAAGTCTGCTTGTTTTGCAATAAATTCGTCAAAAAGGAAAACATTTTGGCTCAAAAACGAAATATCTTCTCCCAAAAGGTCGGGGTATTCGTCTCTGAAACTGAGCGTTGCCGAAGGTTCTATTCCCACAAGGGGAGTTTGTTCGCTTATCAGCTCTCTCAATATATCCACATTTCGTTTTGCGAGCTTCTTTGCTCTCTTTACCATTCCCTTGCTTATTGCTATTCTGCCGCTTTCTTTAATCGGAGCTTTCTTTACCACAAATCCCAAAGCCGAAAACAGCTTTATTGCAGCCTTTGCAACAGAAGTGTCTTGAAATCTTGAAAACTCATCTATAAAAAGATAAATCGTCCTGCCGTTTGCTCTTTCGGCTTTTTCAAATTGCTTTGAGAAGTTGCAAGGGTGAATTTTTGGCAAATCCCTTTGGGGAGCAAATCCCATTATTGCTTTCAAAGCCGACGAAGTAAGCCTGTTTGACACAAACCAATTATAGATTGAGGGGAACAGACTGCCTGCTTGTTGAAACTTTGGCAGAGAGTTTATCATCAAGACGCTCAAAGGATAGCCGTGTTTGTCGTAATGGTGTTGCAAGGCTTCACTTTTGAGCTTGGTTATGTCCACATTGGAAGGACATTCTCTCTTGCAAGCCTTACACATCAAACAATTATCCAACGCACTCTTGATAATGTTTTCGCTCAAAGGGTCATCTGCACAAGAAAAAGAGAGCATCTCCCTGATTATGTTGGCTCTTGCCCTCGGAGTGTCAAGTTCAGAACCTGTGGCTTTGAAAGTCGGACACATCAAACCCCCTATTGTTTGGCTCTTGCGGCAATCGGCAGCTCCGTTGCAACGCTCTGCCGCACATTGTAAGCCTTTCTCTCTCTCAAAAGAGTAGTATGTCTTTATTTCGACGGCGTTTGCACCTTCGTAACGCAGGTTTTTGTTCATTTGAGGCGTGCTTACAATCTTGCCACGGTTGAAAACATTGTCTTTGTCCCACACTTGCTTGGTTTGACACATCAAACGATAAATCTCTTCTCCGTACATCAGAGGAATCCATTCTCCCCTCAGTCTTCCGTCTCCGTGTTCTCCGCTCAGAGAACCTCTGTATTTTTTTACAAGAAGAGCAATCTCCCTGCTTATTTGGTGAAAGAGTTGCACATCTTCTTCTTTCTTCAAGTTGAGAACAGGTCTCAAATGCAATTCTCCCGTTGCTATGTGAGCATGATAGACACATTTGAGATTGTATTTCTCCAAAATCTTCTCAAACTCTTTCATATAGCTTGGCAACTTCTCAACACTCACGGCAGTGTCCTCAATTACCGACACAGGTTTGTCGTTTCCCGGAATGTTTGTCAAAAGTCCCAAGCCTGCCTTACGCAAAGCCCACACCTTTGCGACTTCCGACCCCTCCACAATGCTGTATGCGTATGCTTTTTTCTCCCTTTCAAAATCCGACTTGCAGTCTTGCACCTTTTTTAGCAGCTCTTCATGGCAATCATCTGCAAATTCAATAATCAACACCGCCTCAGGTTTTCCCTGAATGAAGAAAGTGTTTTGCTTTTGAGCAGGATTGCGATATGCAGCCTCCACAATATTGTCGTCCATAAGCTCTACCGCCATCGGATTGTGTCTCAAAGCGGTGAGGTTACCCTCAAAACTATCATACAAATCGGCAAAATGAACACACAACACTGCCTTTTCTTTCGGAGGAAGAGGCAAAAGGTTGAGTTTTAGTTCGGTTGCAAACGCCAATGTGCCTTCACTTCCGCAAAAGAGCTTGGCAAGATTGGGAGCATCGCCCTCGTAGAGAGAGTCCAAGGCATAACCATTGTTGCGTCTTGGCACACACTTTTCGGGAAACGCCTGTTCAATCTTCTCTTTCAAAGCCTTGTCGGAACGAATGTCAGACACAAAGCGATAAATCTCCCCTTCAAGCCCTTCGATATGGGTTTTTGCCTCAAACTCCTCCTTGTTTAATTGTTTCAACACAGTCTTTTTGCCGTTTGAGAGCAAGACGCTCACTTCCAAAATATGCTCTCTCACAGAACCATAGACCAAAGAATGCAATCCGCAAGAGTTATTTCCTGCCATACCTCCCACACAACAACGATTGGCAGTCGAAGTTTCGGGAGCAAAGAACAATCCGAAAGGTTTGAGATAACAATTCAGCTCCTCCAATACCACACCCGGTTGAACCCTTACCCATCTTTCTTTGGCATCAAGCTCCAAAATTTTGTTCATTCGCCGACTTACATCTACAACAATTCCTTTTCCGACAACCTGACCTGCAAGCGACGTTCCGGCAGCCCGAGGGATAAGAAAGGTTTGGTGCTTTTTGCAAAAGTCAAGCAGAATTTTTATGTCGTTTTCGCAATCCTCACAAGGGAAAAACACAGCCAAGGGTCGCTCTCTGTAAGCCGACGCATCGGTAGAGTACAAAATAAGAGTGAGAGCGTCAAAACTCAACTCTCCTGCAAGCATTCCTTGCAGCTTTTTCAATTCTTCTGTTGTAGAAATATCGTGTTGCATAACCATTTGCAAAGGTAACAAGAAAAGACAAACCGACAATAAAAATCCAACCGCCGAGTTACAAAAGCATTTAGCCTCTATCGAGGGAGGCTTTTGCTTTTTTCGATCAGAATTGCTTTGAAAAACAGGACGTCCTATGAGGTTCTATGACTACCTATCTTTGTTTGGTCGAAACAAAAGGGGCAAAAGCGTCAAATACCGGCTGTTTGCAATAAAGCAAAGCGGCGTTTTGATTTGATGAAAACGCCGCTTTGAATATTCTCTTATTCAATTCCTTTTATTAAATGTTCGACTTGGTTTTATTGAACAACGAATTTTTTGTTCAGTTTGCCTTTTTCGGTGGTTATTGTTATGAAATACGTTCCCGAGGCGTAGTTTGCAAGAGGCAGTTGCAGCGTTTTGGAGT
>JAEDJL010000010.1 GCA_016296345.1 Bacteroidales bacterium
TTTCTGTCGATTTTTCGGGATTTTTACCGCCTTTGACGCAAAAAAATCATCATTTTGACCGCCAAAAAACACCATTTTGACACAAAATTTGCTCGAAAAACAGGACGTCATAGGGCGATATAGGACGTCCTATTGTTGGTTCTAAGACCTGCTATATTGGTTCGGGTGAAATAGAATGGCAAAAGCGTCCTGTTTTTTGCTCTGATTTTTTCGCTGATTTTGTCCTTGTTTTTTCACCCATTTTTGCACTCAAAAAATCGAACTTTTGATATGCTCGAAAAAAGTCGCCGTTTTGGCAAAATAAATCGGCGTTTTGTTCGACTAAAACAGCGTTTTATTTTCGCAATTCGGCGTTTTGACAGGACTATTTTGTCGAGACAAAAAAAGAGCGTCTCGAAATGCTTTCCGAAACGCTCTGTGTCAAACAACATTTATTTAGCTTCCGAAGTTGTCGTACATGATGTTTTCAGGCGGTACGCCCAACGAATCCAACATTTTCAACACTGCTGCTATCATTGGCGGCGGTCCGCAAAGGTAGTACTCGATTTCTTCGGGTTCTTTGTGGTCTTTGAGGTAGTTGTTGTAGATTACATCGTGAATAAAGCCCGTGTAGCCTTTCCAATCGTCGGTAGGGTCAGGTGCCGAAAGGGCTATGTTGTAGGTGAAGTTAGGGTTTTGTTGTGCTATTTCTTCAAATTCATCGACGTAGAAGAGGTCTTTGATTGCTCTTGCTCCATACCAGAACGATGCCTTGCGGGTTGTGTGGTGGGTCTTGAACAAATCGAAGATGTGCGAACGCATCGGTGCCATTCCTACGCCTCCTCCTATGAACATCATCTCTTTGTCGGTGTCTTTGATGAAGAATTCGCCGTATGGTCCCGAGATTGTTACCTTGTCTCCGGGCTTTAACGACCATATATATGAGGAACAAACTCCCGGATTGACCTTTGCCCAGCCTCCATGCTCTCTGTCCAAAGGCGGTGTGGCGATACGGACGTTCAACATTATGATATTGTTTTCCGCAGGGTGGTTTGCCATCGAATAGGCTCTGAAACATGGTTCGGGATTTTTCATCACCAAGTCCCAAACTTTGAACTTATCCCAGTCGGAATGGTACTTAGGGTCGATGTCCATGTCTTTGTAGTTGATTGTGCAGGCAGGTACGTCGATTTGTATGTAGCCTCCGCTTCGGAAGTTGAGGGTTTCGCCTTCGGGAAGTTTGACTACAAATTGTTTGATGAAGGTTGCAACGTTGTTGTTGCTCAATACCTCGCATTCCCACTTCTTGATGCCGAAGATTTCTTCGGGTATTTGTATCTTCATGTTCTCTTTTACCTTGACCTGACAGCCCAAACGGTAGTGTTCTTGTTGTTGTTTTCTCGAAAAGTGGGGCTTTTCGGTCGGTAACATCTCTCCTCCGCCTTCCAAGACTTTACATTTACACATTCCGCAGGTGCCTTGTCCTCCGCAAGCCGAGGGTAAAAAGACTTTTTCGGCTGCAAGGGTTGCCAATATGGACGAACCGCTTTCTACTTCCAATTCTTTTTTGTCGTTGATGTTGATTTTGACTTTTCCTTGGGGAACTAACTTCTTTCGAGCGAAGAGAAGTATAGCCACCAAGAGCAATACGACTATCAAAAACACCAACACGCTTACTATTACTATCTTTCCCATCTGTTTTTTCTCCTTTATAGTTTTATTCCGAGGAAGCTCATGAACGCTATTGCCATAAGTCCCGTGATTATAAATGTAATTCCAAGTCCTTTAAGAGGGGCAGGAACGTGTGAATATCTTATCTTCTCTCTGATGGCTGCAAGTGAAACGATTGCAAGCAGCCAACCTATTCCGCTGCCTGCTGCAAACGATACGACTTCTCCCACATTGGCATAGTCTCTTTCTTGCATGAAAAGCGAAGCTCCGAGTATTGCACAGTTTACTGCTATCAAAGGAAGGAAGATTCCCAACTGGCTGTATAGCGAAGGCGAGACTTTTTCGATGAACATCTCGACTAACTGAACGATTGCGGCAACCACTGCTATGAAAAAGATGTAACTCAAAAAGCTTAAATCGACATCTTTGAAAGAATCGCTCAACCACACCAACGCTCCTTCTGCCAAAATGTATTTGTTTATCAAATAGTTTACGGGAACGGTTATGATAAGCACAAAAGCGACCGCCAATCCCAAGCCCATAGAGGTTTTTACCGTCTTTGAAACGGCAAGGTATGAACACATTCCGAGGAAGAATGCGAACACCATGTTGTCTATGAAAATCGACTTTACAAATATGTTTATTATCTCTTGCATATTCTTGTGATTTTTCTGTGTTAATTACTTCTCACAAAGGTCTTTGTTCCGACTTCTGTGAACCCATATTATGATACCTACGATTATCAGTGCCATAGGTGGCATTATCATAAGACCGTTGTTTTCATATCCTATGTTATAGAGGGCTTGCGGTATGATTTGACAGCCCCATAGTGTGCCTGAACCAAACAACTCTCTGATAAATCCCATGGTTATCAATATAAATGCGTATCCCAAGCCGTTGCCTATGCCGTCGAGGAAAGAAACTCCGGGTTTGTGGCTCATTGCAAAGGCTTCCAAACGTCCCATTACGATGCAGTTGGTGATTATCAGACCGACAAAAACCGACAGTTGCTTGCTTACCTCATATACAAAGGCTTTCAAAACTTGATCGACAAGGATTACCATCATTGAAACGATGACCAACTGTACGATAATCCTGATTCTTGGCGGTATTGTGTTTCTCAAAAGTGAGACTACGACGTTTGACAATGCCACAACGACTGTTACTGAAAGTGCCATGACAACCGCAGGTTTCAACTGTGCGGTTACTGCCAAGGCAGAGCAGATTCCCAACACCTGAACGGTAATCGGGTTTTCCTTACTTAGAGGATTTTTTATTAGTTTCAAATTATTTGCCATTGCTATCAGTTTTTATGGTTTCAAAGTACTTGATGTATAATCCTAAGCAGTCTTTTATCATGTTGGATACTCCTGTTGAAGTGATAGTTGCTCCCGAAATGGCATCGACTTGGTATTTGTCTTGCTTGTCTGCTCTTTTCTTTACTTGCAATTTCACTTGAGAGCCTTCAAAGACTTGCTTTCCCTTAAATTGGTTTTGGAATTTTTCGGTTGTAATCTCGGCTCCAAGTCCCGGAGTTTCGCTTTTGTGTCCGAAATTGACGCCTACAACGGTCGAAAGGTCATCATCTACCGCCATATAGCCCCATATTCCTCCCCAAAGCCCTGCTCCCGAAACAGGAACGACATAGTTCTTCTTGCCATCTTTGTTGCAGACAAACACAGGCAAAGATGCCGAGCGGTCATTGTTCTTTACCTTTTGCAATTCTTTCTTCATGTCGGCTTTGAATGGTCTTTCGCTGCCTTTGGTCTGCTTTTGGTCGATGTAGCTGCTTACTATTTCACCCTCAGAGTTCACTCCGTATTCTTCGGTGAAGTATTTGTTGTACAATTCTTCCGCATTATTTGTTTCGGAGGCTATTCCGACAGAAGAAAGCAGCTGTTGCATTTTCTCGACCTCTTGATTTTTTTGTTGGAATGGCTTTAACACCACTGCCGCTATTGACAATATGGAAGCCGCAACAACAACAAGTATGGTCGAGTAAACAAATATATACTTATTACTGAACATCTCTATTTTCGTTTTTGAGGTTAATTATTCTTAGTCAAAACTTTAGCTCTTTTTGCTCTCCTTTTGATATTTGCTTCGACCACATAGTAGTCAATCAAAGGAGCAAACACATTCAAAAGAAGAATAGAAAGCATCATGCCTTCGGGATATGCAGGATTGACAACTCGTATCAACACTGCCATTATTCCTATCAACGCTCCATATATGTACTTTCCTGTGTTGGTTTGAGCTGCCGTTACCGGATCTGTTGCCATAAAGACAGCACCAAACATAAATCCTCCGATGAGAAAGTGTTCGTAGAAAGGCATTTGCATATATGGTGTTGCACCTATAAGATTGAACACAACACCCATTGCTGCTCCTCCTGCAAATACTGAAAGCATTACTCTCCATGAGGCAACGCCCGTAACAAGAAGAAGTATCGCTCCGAGCAAAATTGCAACAACAGAAGTTTCTCCCACACTTCCGGGAACAAATCCCAAAAACATATCAAGCATCGAGGCATGTGGGGCTGTTGCTCCTGCCAACATTTCTCCAAGAGGGGTTGCTCCCGAAATGGCATCGCCTTGTTCTGCTATCCAAACGCTGTCTCCCGACATCTTTGAGGGATAAGAGAAGAACAAAAACGCTCTTGCCACCAATGCAGGGTTGAGAAAATTGTATCCTGTGCCACCAAAAACTTCCTTTCCGATGATTACGGCAAACGCAACGGCTATTGCCAACTGCCACAAGGGAACATCGGGAGGGCAGATGAGAGGAATGAGCATTCCCGTAACGAAATAACCTTCGCTTACTTCATGTTTGCGAACTTGTGCGAAGATACACTCAATTCCCAAGCCGACAATGTAGCTCACAAGTATCATCGGCAAGACTTGAAGGAAGCCATACCAAAAGTTTCCCCAGAAGTTTTCGCAGTATGAGCTGACTTCTCCCAACGAAAGGTAGTGTTGATAACCTATGTTGTACATTCCGAACAACAAAGCAGGGATTAAAGCTATCACAACGGTGAACATTGTTCGCTTGTTATCGACTGCGTCTCTTATGTGGCAGCCGCTTGTGGTTGTTGTTTCGGGTGTCAAAAAGAATGTGTCCATTGCATCAAACAAAGAGTGGAAAGCATACAACTTGCCGCCTTCTTCAAAGCTCGGACGCATATTATCCAAAATATTCTTTATCCATTTCATTCGCCCATCTCCTTTCTCATTAAGTCAAGACCTTGTTTTATGATTGCCTGAATGTTGGTTTTTGAAGAATCTACCAACTCGCAAAGTGCGAAATCTTCAGGATCTACTTCGTAAATGCCGAGTTGTTCCATCAAATCTATGTCTCCTATTGCACAAGCCTTGATAAGCTGCATAGGATAGATGTCCATGGGAAATACTTTCTCAAACTCTCCCGTAAAGACCAAAGGTCGCTCTCCTCCATTGAGGTTTGTATCGACGCTGTAAGTCTTGTTACAAGAGCAGTTCTTCATAAATCCCGACAAGAAAGTGCGAGACACACTGAAACGATTGAAGCCCGGAGCCAACCAACCGAACAAACGTCTCTCCTTTCCTTCTCTTATCACCGTTATTTGGTTGTCATAGTACGACAAAAAGCCGTCTCTTTCGATTTTTGTTCCCGTAAGAACATTACCGCTTATGAAACGGAGGGTGTTTGATGTTACATTATTATATATGATTGAAGAAATGTTTGCTCCTCTCTTGATTTTGTAATATTGAGGGTGCGAAACTTCTTCGCCTGTCAAGGCAATAATTCTGTCAGTTATGTATCTGCCTTCGAGAAACAGCTTTCCGATAACAGCTAAGTCCTGAGCGTCCAAGTACCATATCTTTTCGCCCTTGTTAATCGGGTCAAGTTTTTCTACTTGTACCGATACGTTGCCGCAAGGGTGCTTTCCCTCAAAGGTGTTTATCTGAACGTTCTCCAATTTGAGCAATTCGTCGGTGCGACTTATCGAAGAGTGAACATTCACATGAACTTTTCCGTCGGTAAGTTTTCGCAAAGCATCTACACCAACCTGCATTGCTGCCCTTTCTCCTTGTAACAATATGGAATAGTCGGGAGCAAGCGGAGCAGAACTGAAACCTGTAACGATAATGCACTTGGGTGTCGTGTCAGGGTCGGGAATAACCGAATAGGGTCTTTGACGAAGTACCGTCCAAACCCCCGAAGCAAGCATTTTTTCTTTGACTTGCTCCCGGCTCATGCCGCTCAAACTCTCCTTTGAGAAGTCTTCGTACTCGTTTTGTCCGTCGGGAACAATCCTGATTGCGTTAATAACTCTCTTTTCTCCTCTTTCGACAGCTGTAATCGTGCCACTTACGGGAGAAGTAAACATAAGGCGTTCCTTGCCTTTTGCATAGAAGACAGGCGTTCCTGCCTTCACCTTGTCGCCTTGCTCAACCAACATCTTGGGAGTGAGACCGACAAAGTCCTTAGGCTTGATGGCATATTCGCCAACTGCCGTTTCCACAACCTCGGGCTTGGCTTTGCCTGTCAGAGGCACGTCCAAACCTTTGGAAATCTTTATTGCTTTCGACATAGCTTTGTCCTATTTTTACTTTTAATGTTAATTCGTCTAAAAGAATTGGCAAAGTTACGACTATTTCCCGAATAAGCAGCAATCAAGTCCTCAAATCTTGCTCTCAAAGCCTCTTTCGGGTGAAAGAGGTCGTCAATTTGTCTTTGCAAAAACAGCAAAAACGCAACATTGTTTCCACATTTTGAAACAAAAAATCCAAGATTGCAAAAAGAAAAAAGGATTATCAACTTACTTCTACGATTGATAATCGGATTATCTTGCCATGATAATGGTATTATCTTGTCGTGATAATGGTATTATCTTGCCAAGATAATCAGATTATCATGCGGTGATAATATGATTATCAAGCTGAAAAAATTTTGATAATCCGATTATCAGCCGTCAGAAGTGCGAAAAAACCGCAAAAAATAGAAGAAAACCCAAACCAAAAACAGCGTCTTATTTTCGGTTTGTTTTAAGCGGATTTTCCATATCTTTGCAAACCGAAAAACAAATGCCTATGTCAGTTGTTGCAAGCTACTTGTTATTTTATTGCATTCTCATTCCGCTTTCGATTTTGCCGATGAGGGTGCTTTATTTTCTTTCGGACATATTGTGTTTTGTGCTGAAAGATGTGGTGAAGTACCGCAAAAAGGTGATAGTTTCAAACCTCAAAAACTCCTTTCCTCAAAAAAGCGAAGCCGAAATTCGTTCTCTTACAAGCAAATACTATCAACACCTGTCGGATTTGCTTGTCGAGGCTGCAAAGATGCTGACCATTTCAAAAAAAGAGCTTCTCAAACGATACAAATGCCTCAATGCCGACATTCTTCTCCCATATTACAATGAGAAAAAGAGCATTATTCTTGCCTCTGCCCACTATAATAATTGGGAATACATGGTTGCAAGTCTCGATATGCAGATTGCCCACCACGGAATAGGAGTTGGAAAACGCATGAGCAACAAAACCTTCGAGCGATTGGCTTTTGCAAAACGTACTCGCTACGGAACGGAAGTTTGTTATGCCGACAATGTGCGTCAAGACATGGAAAACCATATTTCAAAAGGCGATGTGTGTGCATATATGTTGCTTTCGGACCAAAGTCCCAACGATGTACACAAGTGCTATTGGGCAAATTTCCTCAACCAAAAGACGGCTTTGATTTACGGAGCGGAGTATTTTGCCAAAAAGTACAACTATCCCGTTTTCTTTTACAAGGTCGATAAGGTCAAAAGAGGATATTATGAGGTGAGTTTCAGCCTTGTGAGCAATTCTCCTCAACAAACACCATACGGATTTGTTGTCGAAAGCATCGCAAAACACACAGAAGATGCCATAAAAGCCGCTCCCCAATTCTGGCTTTGGAGCCACAGACGCTGGAAACTCACTCCCAAAGAAGAAAATCAGTGAGCCTCCAACCAGTTCTCTCCGCTTTGAGCCTCAACAACAACAGGCACTTTGAGCAAAAGAGCATTTGTCATCTCCTCGACAACAATCGCCCTGACTTTTTCCAATTCGGGTTTGAAAACATCAAACACAAGCTCGTCGTGAACCTGCATTATCATTGAAGATTGCAGTTTCTCCTTCTCCATTTTCTCAAAAATCCTCACCATTGCAATCTTTATCATGTCGGCACTCGACGCCTGAACGGGCATATTGACCGCATTCCTTTCGGCAAACGCCCTCAGATTGACATTTCCCGAGTTTATATCTTTCAAATATCTCCTTCTGCCACACATACTCTCGGCATAGCCCTTGTCTCTTGCCGTTTGCTTGCACCATTGTATGTATTCTTTAACCATAGGGTAGTTTTCAAAGTATTGATCTATCAATTTTTGAGCTTCTTTTCGAGAAATGTTGAGCTGTTGCGACAAACCGAAGGCAGAAATGCCGTAAATAATTCCGAAATTCACGCTCTTGACGTTGGCTCTCTGCTGTTTGCTAATCTGTTCTTTGGGAAGAGAATAAATCTTTGCGGCAGTTGCAAGGTGAATATCTTCGCCTGCCTTGAAAGCATTGCAGAGATGTTCGTCCTCACTGAGGGAAGCTATAATCCTCAGTTCGATTTGAGAATAGTCGGCAGCCAAAAGAACATGATTTTCGTCGGCAGGAACAAAGCACTTGCGAATTTCTTTACCCCAATCGGTCTTTATGGGAATGTTTTGCAAGTTAGGATTGTTGGAAGAGAGCCTTCCGGTTGCGGTAACGCTCTGATTATAACTTGTATGCACCCTTTTGGTATGAGGATTGACCAAAGCAGGGAGACTATCGGCATAAGTACTCTTCAATTTTGCCAAAGTCCTGTATTCCATTATCAAAGAAACGATAGGATGTGCGTTTACGAGCTTTTGCAACACCTCTTCGGCAGTCGAGAACTGCTTTGTGGCAGTTTTTTTCGTCTTTGCGTCTCCAACTATCTGCAAACGAGTGAAAAGAACCTCACCAAGCTGACGAGGAGAAGAGATGTTGAACTTCTCTCCTGCCAATTCGTATATCTGAGACTCCAATTCGCTCTTTCTTTCTCCCAACTTTGCTGAAAATTGTTCCAAAGTGTCCGAATTTATCTTCACTCCACGCTTTTCCATTGCAAACAAGACATTTACAAGCGGCATTTCAACCTCATCGAACAGCTTGTCAAGTTTGTCTTCTCGGAGTTTATTGTAAGTAACATCCCTCAAACGGAAAATAACATCGGCACTTTCGCAAACAAAGTCTCTTTTCTCTCTTTCAATATCGGAAATGCTCAAAAGGTCTGCCGATTTTTTCTTTGCAAAAAGAGAAGACGCATCGAGCATTGTGTAATCCAGCATACTCTCGCTTACAAAATCCAAGCGGTGAACAGCTTCCGAGTCGATAAGATAGTGAGCCAGCATGACATCATAGCACTTGCCCGAAACATTGCAGCCATACAAATCGAGTAAATGCTTTTGCGATTTGAGATTATAAGTAATCTTTTCAACCGATTGGCTTTCAAACAATTCTTTTAGCAAAGACAGCGTCTCTTCTCTTTCTTTCAAAGAAGTGTCAAGGCGTATGAACCAAGCCTTGTGAGCTTCGCAAGAGAAAGAAATGCCTATTGGAACTCCCTCTTGTTCACAATAGAAAAACGAAATCAACTCTTTGGTTTTCAGTTGTTCGACAAGTTGTTTCACTTCTTCTTTTTGCTTTATTTCTATGTAGTGGTGAGCTTGCAAAGCGAGCGATTGGTGTTGCGAACTCTCTGAAAACAAGTCTGTTTGCAACATCGGCTGAACATTATTGGCAGAAGAAGACGGCAAATCGTCATAAGAAGAGAAATATTCAAAGAATTTTTGTGCAAAGCTCTTGAATTCAAGCTCTTTGAACAAGGCTTCACAACGCTGCATATCGGGTTTGGAAATCTGCAACTGCAAGGGGTCAAACTCTATCGGCACATCTAAGACTATGGTTGCCAAAAACTTGGACTCCAACGCCTGTTCCTTGTTGTCTTCAAGGGCTTTACGCAACGAATTGTTCTCTATCTTGTCGCTGTTTGCGATTGCATCTTCTATGGAAGAGAATTGCTTCAAAAGAGCCTTCGCTTTCTTCTCACCAATTCCCGCAACACCTGGAATATTGTCAGAACTATCTCCCCAAAGTCCCAAAATATCAATGACTTGTCTTGGATTTTGCACCTCAAAACGCTCCAACACCTCATCAACACCCCATATCTCTGCCTGATTTCCCATTCTTCCGAGCTTCAAAATCTTGATATGCTCCTCCACAAGCTGTGCATAATCTTTGTCAGGCGTTACCATATAGACATCAAATCCCTGTTTTGCAGCCTTTTTTGCAAGAGTTCCTATCACATCGTCGGCTTCAAATCCCTCACAAGAAAGCATCGGAATGTTCATTGCCTCAATTATGCTGTGAATATAAGGTTCCATTTGTCGGATTTCTTCGGGTGTGGAAGGACGGTTGGCTTTATAATCAGGATATTTCTCATGTCGGAAAGTCGGAGAGTGCAAATCGAGTGCTATTCCCAAGTGAGAGGGATTGTATTGCTTCAACAAGCTGAGCAAAGTGGTAAAAAAACCAAAGGCAGCCGAAGTATTCATGCCCTTGGAGTTCACTCTGGGAGTTTTATTCATCGCATAAAAGCTGCGATATATCAATGCCATGGCGTCAATCAAAAATAATTTCTTCTCTTCCATAAAAGCAGATTTTTCAAGTTTCAATTCTTTGGCAAAGATACTACATTCGTTTCGTTCTTTGTGCAGATTGAGTTTCTTATTTCAACAATCAAAGCCGTATAATGACAATTTATCTCTCTCGAACAAGCATTTGTTCCGGCTTTGTAAAGACCTATTTTTCAGATGTTTGAAATCAGCAAAACCAAACGCCGTTTTATTTTGTCAAAACGCCCTTTCGGTGAAATAAAACGCCGTTTCGACCGAAGCGAAACGCCGTTTTATTTTTTGCCCTTGACAGAAGCGATTATTTTTATACCTTTGCAAACAGAAAAAGTCTTGAAAACAAATTCTTAAACATGGATAAAGATACTGAAAAACAATCTCTTTGCGGATACGAAAAGGTAGAAAGATACAATCCCGAGACCTTGGAAAAGTTGGCTTCGCACTATAAGGAAATCATAAAGCTGCTTGGCGAAGATGTAAACAGAGAAGGGCTTCTTGCAACGCCGATGAGGGTTGCCAAAGCCATGCAATTTTTCACTCACGGCTACGATTTAAATCCCGAAGAGATACTTCGCTCTGCCATGTTCAAAGAAGACTACAAGCAAATGGTACTTGTCAAAGACATAGAGATATATTCTTTGTGCGAACACCACATGGTACCCATGGTAGGCAAGGCTCACGTTGCCTATATCCCCAATGGTCATATTGTAGGTTTGAGTAAAATCCCCCGAGTGGTAGATGTGTTCGCCCGAAGGCTGCAAGTGCAAGAGAGAATGACGCAACAAATCAAAGATTGCATACAAAACACTCTCAATCCGCTCGGAGTGGCAGTTGTAATCGAAGCCCGACACCTTTGTATGAGCATGAGAGGCGTCCAAAAGCAAAACTCGCTCACCACAACTTCCGACTTTACGGGAGCATTCCTCAAAAACAAAGAAACAAGAGAAGAGTTTATGCACCTGATTGGCGTAAAACTCTCTTAAAAACAGCACTTTCTCAAAATAAAACCCTGATTACAGACGACAAAACGAGAAAAATTGTCGTCTGCTTTGAGATTATGGCAGTTTTTCTGCCTGCCATTGTCCGTCAAAGTACCACACATAGCGATGTCCACACTGCTTCAGGGCTTCCACAGCCTCATCAAAATACAAATCTACTTCGCTTGCGTTATGACAATCGGTCGAAATCGTCATGCGAATACCTATTTGTGCAGCTTCTTTTATCCAAACAAGAGAGGGAAAGAAGTCATTGCTTCTGCCTTTGTACAATCCCCTTGTATTAAGCTCGCAAATACAATCCTGACTTTTGATTTGTTCGAGCAAAGTCCTCACAAGCTCTTTGTACCACGCATCTTTTTCGCTGAAAAACCTCTCTTTGTTGTGCATTTTCACCTTATCGAAATGACAAATCACGTCGGGATTGACCTTTTGCAGCATTTCGATGCTCTGAGAGTAGAAACACTCCACTGCTTTTCTCACATCGCCTCCGAAACACGCCTCAAGACCCTTGTCCCACACCTCTTGCTTTCCTCCATCTATGAACCAGACGCCCTCTTTGCCCCTTTGCTTGACTTGATGTACCGATGCAAGAACATAATCCAAGCCCATTTCTTCCGCTCTCTTCTTTGCGTCTTCGGCAATGTCGGTTATGTAGTCAAATTCCATCGATGTGTAAAGCCTTATCTTGCTTTGATACTTTTCTTTCAGCCTGTGAGTTTCGTCCAAGTAGCTTTGAACATCCTCAATCGGCAAGGCAAAATTGTTTTCAAACGGAACAGGAGCGTGAGCCGAGAAACCAAAACAATGAAAGCCCTTTTCGATTGCGGCACAGACCATTTGCTCCAACGAACTCTTGCCGTCGCAAAAAAGAGAGTGCGAATGTAAATTAAATCTTTTCATTTTGCTTTAATGGTTTCTTATTCTGCAAGCACGTCTTCAACAATATATACTTTGTCGGAGCGTCTTACCAAAGATTTTGTGGGAATTGAACAAAATTCTCCCTTGACTGCCTTGTCTGTTTTCTTCAAATCTACTCTTATCTCTTCGATTGTGTCTTCATAGACGCCTGTTGTCGTTCCCATTATGTAAATTCGGTCGTTCAATTTGAGGCTTCCGCTTTCTATCTTGACCTCTGCAACTCCTATGTTCTTGAAATAGTTGGTTATTGTGCCTACAAAAGTTTTCTTTGTGGTAGCCCGGGAGCCGTAACCCTCGCTCCACTCTCCCATTTTGCGACCAAGATAGTATCCGTCCCAAAATCCTCTGTTGTAAACGGCAGAAAGTTCTTTGTTCCACTCGTTTAATTTTTCCTTGCTCCACTCTCCTTTTTGCCATGCATCGACTGCCTGACGATAAACTCTCGTTACTACCTTTACATATTCGGGACTTCTTCCCCTGCCTTCAATTTTCAACACCCTCACTCCTGCATCTAACACTTTATCAAGAAAATCCAATGTCTTCAAATCCTTTGGCGACATGATGTATTGGTTATCTATCATCAGTTCTGTGCCTCCGTCCATGTCTGTAACCTTGTATGGACGACGGCAATACTGCAAACAAGCTCCTCTGTTGGCACTGCTGTTTGCGTTATCCAAAGAAAGGTAACACTTTCCGCTGATTGCCATGCACAAAGCACCATGTACAAAGCATTCTATCTCCAACTGCCTGCCGCTCGGTCCTTTTATGTCGTTGTCTTTTATCCATCGAGTGATAGATTTGACCTGTTCGAGACTTAGTTCTCTCGCTGTAACAATCACATCCGCATATTTGGAAAAAAATCTCACCGCTTCCTTGTTGGTAATGTTGCATTGAGTCGAAAGATGTACCTCGAGACCGACCTCATTCGCATATTGAATGACAGACAAGTCCGCTGCAATGACGGCACTCACCTTTGCAGCTTTGGCAGCATCGATTATGCTCTTCATATAGTCCATTTCGCTGTCGTAAACCACCGTATTGAGGGTAAGATACGACCTTACGCCGTGTTCGGAGGCTGTGGCGGCAATTTGTTTCAGGTCTTCAATGGTAAAATTGTTGGCAGAGCGAGAACGCATATTCAATCCCTCGACGCCAAAGTAGATACTGTTGCAGCCGGCGGCTATTGCGGCATGAAGAGCCTCGTAAGAACCGACCGGAGACATTATTTCCACATTTTCTTTACTCATCACAAATCTGTTTTCTTTTGTTTTTACGATTTGCAAAGGTAGTGAAATAAACCACAAGGGTGAAAACAGTGAAGAAATAAATGCCGATTGAGTTGCGTTGATAAGAGAAAAACAAAGAAAAACATGGAAACAAAATTCGCATCTTCCGAATTGGTGTTGGCAGAAGACAATACGCCTTACCATATCAGGATAAAGCCCGAAAATCTTGCCGACAAGGTGATATTGGTCGGCGATCCCGCAAGGGCAGAGCTTATTTCAAAACGCTTTGACAAGGTTTCGGCTCACACAAGCAACAGAGAAATCGTCAGTTACAGCGGAACATACAAATCGAAGCCCCTCACCGTACTCTCAACCGGCATGGGAACAGGCTGTATCGACATTGTAATCAACGAATTGGACATTTGTGCAAACGTAAATCTCGAAACAAAACAGCCAAAGCCCGTTCAGAGAACTCTCGACTTGGTAAGAATTGGCACTTGCGGCTCTTTGCAAGACGAATTGGAAGTGGGAATGTGTGTGGCTTCTGCTTTTGCCATAGGCACTGACGGTTTGGGATATTATTATAGGGACATCGACAGAGTAAATCATGCGGAAATGGTCGCAACCTTCTGCAAACAAGTCGGTTGGAAGCCAAATTTACCCACTCCTTACGCAATCGGTGCAAGCAAAACGCTGATTGACAAAATTGCTTTCGACATTCCGCAAGGCATAACGCTGACTGCGGCAGGTTTTTATGCTCCTCAGGGAAGAAAAATAAGGTTAAGCCCTGCAGACCAAACGATTAACCAACGATTGAAGGGCTTTTCGTTTGACAATCTCAAAATAACGAATTACGAAATGGAGACTTCGGCTCTTTATGGCTTGGGAAAAATGCTGGGACACAACGTTCTGACGGTTTGCAACGTCATTGCAGGCAGAACATCGGGCAAATTCAGCAAAGATTATCACAAATCGATGGACGATTTAATCGATTTGGTATTGGAAAGACTGTAATTTGCAAACAGCTGCTTTGCAATAAAACAGCTGAAACGAAGACTTCTCGGAAATAAAACGGCATTTGTTGTTTGAAAAAAGGATTATCAATTTCTAAAAGCATTTGATAATCCGATTATCTTGCCATGATAATGGTATTATCTTGGCGTGATAATGGTATTATCTTCCCAAGATAATTGGATTATCATGCGGTGATAATCCGATTATCAAGCCAAAAAATTTTTGATAATCCTACTATCAACCGCATGGAGTGAGAGTTAGCAAAAATAATTGCCGATATTTTTCGACAAAATTAGCGATATTTTCTATTGGTATCGGGATATGTTTTTTCAGGATAGTCGTTTGCGAACGTCAAATCGGTATGCCACAGCCACAAAAACAAGCAACAATACTGTGTTTATCAGAAGTTTGAGTACCATATTGGCAACCGGATTGCACATTATCGCACCCACAATCACCAAAGCAAGCAGTGTGTAGAGCGAAAGCCGCTTTACGGGATATTTTACCGGATAGAACTTCTGTCCGAAAGCCCAACATATCACCATTATGGCGAAATAGCATATCAAAGTGGTCCATGCAGCTCCCATATAGCCCAAATGTGGCACCAAAAGGTAGTTCAAAACCAGCGTTATGGCAGCTCCCATTCCCGAAATGTAAGCTCCGTATATCGTTTTGTCGCTTACCTTGTACCAAACGGAGAGATTGTAATAAATTCCCAAGCAAAGATTTGCCAAAAGCAAGAGAGGAACGACCTTCAAGCCACTTCTGAACTCGCTTCCCACAAAGTATTGCAATATATCCAAGTATGCCATAACTCCTATGAAGATTGTGAGCAGAAATAGGGTATATACGCTCATCACATCGGAGTAAGTTTGTTTTGCATCGGCGTTTTTCATCTTGGAGAAGAAGTATGGCTCGGCTGCAAACTTGAATGCCTGAATGAAGAGGCTCATTACGATTGACAACTTGTAGCAAGCTCCGTATATTCCTATGTTACTCATCACATAACTCTCGCAATCTGCCACCGAAAGGGGACATTGCACAAGGTGTTTCAAGGCTATTCGGTCGAAAGTCTCGTTTACCATTCCTGCCAAGCCGCCAACCATTACCGGAAGCCCGTAAAGAAGCATTCGTTTCAAAAGACGGAAGTCGAACTTGAAGCGAAACTGCAAGTATTCGGGCAATAACATCAGCATTGCGATAAGACTTGCAAACATATTGGAGAGGAAGATGCACAAAACCAAGTCGTCGGGTTTGAGAACAAAGAAGAAAAAGAGGTTAAAGAGTATGTTGGAGAAAATATCTACGCTTTTTATCAGTGCAAATCGTGCAGCTTTATTCTCTCTTCGGAGTTTTGCGTAAGGGATTGCCCTGAGTGCATCGAGAGAAACGATAATCAGGAACAATGCAATGTACTCTTTGTGAGAAGAATAGCCCATTGCACTGCTCAAAGAGCCGAGATTGCACATCGTAAGCACAAGAAAGAGAATTGTTGTGGTAAAAAGCGAGAGCATAGTGGTGTTAAAGACGGTTTTTTTGTCCTTTGCCTCCTGAGAAAAGCGAAAATAAGCCGTCTCCATGCCGTAAGTGAGCATTATCATGAGGAAAGACACATACGCATACAGCTCCGAAACCACTCCATAGCGGTCTGCCGTGAGCGAATAGGTGTAAACGGGAACTAAAAGGTAGTTTAGAAATCTTCCCACAATGGTTGGTATTCCGTAAATGGCGGTCTGCCCTGCCAATTTCTTCAAATCTCCCATATTATCTTGGTTTTTGGTGTTATCTTTTGAAATAATAAGTCAATCCGAAACTGAATGTAGAAGAAGTAATCTTGTTTTCAGAGCCTTTATCAAGGTTTACAAAACCTGTTTTGCACGTCATGTCGAAGCCGAAACTTGCTATTCTGAAACCAAATCCCGACACCAATCCCACATCATGAGCAGAAAATGTATCAAAGTCAAGTCCCGTCGATTTGAAATCGGCATCGAAACAATAATCATAAAACATTCCCAATCGGACATCAAGTCCCGCAACCATTTTGAGAGGAGTTTGCAAGACAAATACAAGAGGCACAGAGAGTTTTGTCTGACTTATCTGCCCTTCTGCTCGTTTGGTTTTGTCTTTTTGCACACTTGCCGACAATCTCAGAGCATATATTTTGTTGAAATTGTATTGCGAGAAAATATTTGCCTGATACATACTGCCTGCTCTGCCCGTTATGTTGCCGAAGTGGTAATTCTGATAAGCATAACCTGCTCCTGCTCCAATTCCGAAAGCAAATCGCGATGGTTTGTTGTTGTGTCGATTTGCTATCTTGCCCGAAAATGTGAGCGAAGAGCTGTTTGCAGCTTCGCAAATCAGATTATAAAGGAAAGAAGAGAGCTTTTCCATGCCTTGATAGTCTATCTTGTCGGCTGTGTCTTCGGGTTTGTGGTACGGAGACTTCGTTCCTGTTGTGAAACTTATCGCAGGAATTTGGCGTTTGGCAAAAGAAGTGAAATCCGAATCGGTAAACACCGACCTGTCGAGGCTTTTGATTGAAAGTTTCAGAGCGTTTGTGTTGGCTTTTTCAAACAATTCTTCCCACTCTTTGAGCATTCCCACTCCCGAAACCTTCAGTTCTTCGTCTTTAAGCCAGCCTACCATATCCAAGTTGAGCATTAGTTTAATCTGTGAGGCGTTTTGGGCAAACAAAGGCTCGAAAGCAAAGTGTTCAGAGCCGTATAATCCCACTTCTTCGGCATCAAAAGCCACCAAAATGACGTTTCGTTTGAGCGAAGTTGCATTTTGAGAGAACAAACGTGCAAGTTCCAACAACATTGCAGTGCCTGAGGCATTGTCATCTGCACCATGGTAAATCTCTTCCTTGCCATTTTTGAGCTTTGTTCCCAAATGGTCGTAGTGAGCGCCCACAACAATGTATTCGTTTGAGGGTTCAGAAGATTTTATCAAAGCTGCAATGTTTGCAGCCTTGCTTCCATTGACGTCAAAAGTCTGTTTGAGAGTTGTAAGTCCCGAGTTCACAAAGCTGTTTGTGATATAGGTTTGAGCTTTCTTGTTTCCGACAGTGCCATAATACCTTCCCTGCAAACTATCGCTGCTCAATACTTCCACATCATGCCTTATTTGAGAAATGTTTTGAGCATTTGAAACCACAAAAAGCAGACTTGCAACAATGATTAAAGCTGTTCTCTTCATTATGTTTTCGGTTTATTTTATCTGTTTCAAATCTTGTTTTTTCAACTCTTCAATCGGTCAAAAACGAAACGGCGTTTCACAAAAACAAAACGGCGTTTTGTCGCTCTGAAACGCCGTTTTGTTTTGCCAAAACGCCGTTTTACGAAATCAACTCTTCAATCTCTATTCAAATTGCTGTTTTTCAGTGTTTTTATTGCTTGTTTCTATCGCTTTATCACGTGAAACATTGCGGTCTTTCCTCTATTTGTATCTTCTGACAAACTCTTTGAGTAAATTACAAAAGTCTATGTGCTTTGTGAAAGTAAGTTCCTTGCCGTTGTCATGCACAGTGTGATACTCATTGTACTCACATCCGTAAGTAAAAAGAAAATGTGCGGCAACACCTTTTTGAACAAAAGGACAATGATCGCTGTTGCAGCTTTCCTCTCCCAATACTATTTTGCTGAACCAATGATTTTCCGAATTTATTTCTTGTAACAATTCTCCTGCACAGCGTTCTTTCTGACCATTTATCACAGCCACTCCCGTCGAACCTGTTCCCACCATATCCAAATTAAACAAGAACTTGACCTTTTGAAGATTTATCAAAGGATTTTCGGCAGCTGCCGTAGAACCAACAAGACCTATCTCCTCCCCTGTTACAAAGAGAAAAACAATCGAGCATTCCGCAGGATTGGAAGCATAATACTTTGCCAAATCAAGAAGAACGCTTACACCGCTTGCGTTATCGTTTGCTCCGGGAAAGTGAGTCTGTCCAATCTTTCCAAGATGGTCGTAATGGGAAACAAAAACAAAACTGCTGTCAGGATATTTTGTTCCCTGTACTCTTGCCCATACGTTTTGAGATTGGTAATGCGGTTGAAAATCTGCCGAAATTGACAAAGCAAGATAGTCAATCTTTTTCTCAATAGGCTTTCCGCTCAGCTGCAAAAGAGGAAACTGCCAAGGTTTGCTGCCTATTGAGTATTGTATTTTGTCATATCCCTGAACTATTGCAAGCTGAGGATTTATTCCTTCGGTGCTTAACTTCCTCAAAAATACCACTATATCATAATAAGACAGCTCTCCTGTGTTGAAAACCAATGTTTTGGAAGCAAGTTTCGCTCTTTTTGCTTTTTCCAAAGAGGCTTTGGTGTTGAAAACAAGGGGTTTAACATTGTTCAATTCCACATTGCACGAAGGCGAAAAGCCTGCAACAAGAAATTCTTCGCCAAGTTGCAGCGTCTTTTTCTCCTTTCCGAGTGTCAAACGAGCGTCTTTGATGTTGTTTACGCAAATTTCAACCGGCTGAAAACCATTGTCTCCAAGCAATTCCACCTTGTTTTTGGTTAATTCTCCCCTGATAAAATCTGCAGCTCTCCTATCCCCTTGCTCCTGATAGGCTCTTCCTGCCATAAAAGGACTTGTCAAAGTATCCTTACAGTAAATGGCATAGTTGTAAGACTGTGAAAACGAGCTGAAACCAACTAACAATAGTACCAAAAAGCATATTTTTCTCATAACTCTACATTTGAATTTATTAAATACCTGTCATTGTTCCATTGAGACTTCCAAACACTGTCGCAAATCACCCTGCCCTCTCTGTCCAAGCTCCTTTGAGATTTATCTTTGGCGATTATCTTTGCACAACCTTTTGAAATCAAATTACTTATACTGTCAAATACAATGCTGTTTTCTTGCTTTCCAATTCTCGAAAACAGGCTTAAACCAACCTCATTGTTGTATTCGTCCATTTCTCTTCCTGCAAAATCATAGCCCGAAAGCGGTGTTGTTTCAAAAACATACTGATTGTAGTTCTCATAAATAAGACCTATTCTCCTCGATTTTGAAACCCCTATTTCGCAAGCAAGAGAATACATCCAGAAAAGGTGTCTGAAAGCATCGTATCGGCTTCCCTCCGCATTGGTTTCAAACAAGCCCGATTTATAAAGGCTGTCCATTGTACTCATTACTCCGTCTGATATGTCCAATGCTTTTTTCACCGATTTGATATTTTGAACTGCCCACACCTTATCTTGAAAACTCATCGAGCGATTGACTTTTTGAAAAAGCGATTTGTTGTTTTGAGCTTCCAAAGTGAGGCTTTGAAAAATCAAAACAAAGGAAAAAAGCAAAATTACGCACTTTCGCACTCTCTTAAACATGGTCTTAAAGGGCTGAATTTTCAAAAAAATCAAGCCGATTGGTCAGTGGCTTGATTTTTTTTGAACGTATAATGTTAAAAAAGCAGCATTTTTTTCGATTTTTTGAGATTAAAACTCAATGTTTCAATGTTTTACAATTCCAAAATTGTTAAATAGCAAATCGAATCAAAATCTCCCTATTTTATAATTCCGAGCTGTTTTGATATGTCCAACATTCGATTTATCGGCTTTTCGGCTTGCAAAATCAAATCTTCGCTCAAAATTATCTCGTTGCTTTCTTTTTCGAGTGTGTCGAGAACTTTTTCCATTGTATTGAGCTTCATGTGTCGGCAATCGTTGCAAGCACAACTTTCGTTTTGCGTTACAATTATAAATTCCTTGTCAGGATTATCTTGTTGCAGCTTGTGAGTAATGCCGGATTCGGTTGCTACCAAAAAGCGTCTTGATTTTGAAGAAGCAATATACTTTATCATTGCCTGAGTTGAGCCTACGAAGTCTGCAAGTTCCAATACCGCAGGATTACATTCGGGATGTGCCACCATTATTGCGTCGGGATTTTGCTGTTTCATCTTCAAAACGTGTTCGGCAGTCAGCAATTCATGCACTTCGCAACTGCCATTCCACAAAAGCATATCCCTTCCTGTTATTCTGTTTATGTATCCTCCGAGATTTTTGTCGGGAGCGAATATAATTTTTTCGTCTTTCGGCAAAGAATTTACTATTTGTACTGCGTTGCCTGAGGTACATATTATATCGGAAAGGGTCTTTATCTGAGCAGAACAGTTGATGTATGAAATAACCGTGTGGTTTGGATGTTGTTCTTTGAATAATTTGAAATCATCATAAGGACAAGAATCTGCCAATGAACAACTTGCATTCATGTCTGGGATTATCACTTTTTTGTTTGGGTTGAGTATTTTCGCAGTTTCCCCCATGAAGTGAACACCACAAAACATTATTATGTCAGCTTGGGTTTCTTTTGCCTTTTGAGCAAGATTTAAACTATCCCCAATGTAATCTGCTATATCCTGTATTTGAGGTATTTGATAGTAATGAGCAAGTATTACCGCATTTTTTTCTTTCTTCAATGCAAGTATTCGTTCTCTGATTTCGTTGCTATCTGTAAACATATATCTTTTACTAAATCTTGTTGTTATTATTATGTCTGTGTTGATTGTGTTGAAAACCTGTTCTTCTCAGGTTTCGACTTGCAAAATTACTACTTTTTATCAACAAATCAAACCGATTTATTGACATTTGAAGACTTTACATATCAGTATTTTAAGCTCATTTTCAACAAATGGTTGATTATCTTGCTTGTTGAAAACATCGATTTGGAATTTTCTTGTCGGAATTGGTTAAAAAAATCGTTCGTTTTTTGTGAAAAAATCGGCTTTAATCAACAATCAAAACTTATCAACAATTTGATTTTATGCTTATCAACAGACTTGTTATCGACTTTTCAACATTTTGGGTAAAGTTGTAATGTATTGAAACCAAGATTATTAACCATAGTTGCTTATTTCGACCGAGTAAAACGCCGTTTTGGCAAATTAAAACGCCGTATTATTTTGCTAAAACGGCGTTTTATCTGAATATATCGGCGTTTTATTTTGAGTGTGATTTGAGTTTTGAGTTTTGCTTTCTTCCTTTTTTTGCTCCTTTAATGGGTTTTCTTTGAAAAATAATTGCTACCTTTGCTCTTTGGTAGCCGCCATACTTTGAGAAATCGGGTATAGGTTGCCGTGATGTGATGTTGTCATCTTTAAAAAACTATTTATTGCTTATGTGTAAGACTATTCCTATTGCGTGCGATCATGCAGGATTTGAATTAAAGGAGTTTATTAAACAGCACCTTACCGAAAGGGGTTTCGAGATTAAGGATATGGGTACTTATTCTGCTGAAAGTGTGGATTATCCCGACATGATTCACCCCTTGGCAAAGGCAATTGACAATGGTGAATTTGCTTTTGGTATCATTATGTGCGGAACTGCAAACGGTGTTTCGATGGTTGCAAACAAATATCAGAGAGTAAGATGCGCCCTTTGTTGGAATGAGGATATTGCAAAGCTCGCAAAACAACACAACAATGCCAACATAATTGCACTTCCTGCAAGATTTGTTTCACCTCAAGAGGCATTGAAAATATTTGATGCTTATTATAATGCTGAATTTGAGGGAGGAAGACATCAAAGAAGGATAGAAAAAATCCCTGTAAAGTAGCTTTGATTTGATTTTATGAACACCAAGGAGTACAAGACTTTCTTATCTGATTGTAAGGAGAGTATCGATTTTTCTGAAATGGATTTATCTTTCGATACTACTTCGGATTTGGCTCACGGAGTGTTCAAAAATCCTCGCCAGGCTTGCCTCAAAGCTTCCGAATTGAGGAGAAAATTCATTGATAACATCGATGAAAATCTTCTTGTGTTTGAAAGAAAATTCACTGACAACAAGGGGATTGTGCATTGGTGCGTTGCCTATGATGATTTTCTTGACGGTCTTTTTTCTCTCTTGAAATCGAAAAAGGTGAAGGCGGTAAATACCTTTCCGTCTGCTTTTAACAGTGAATTGGGACTTGACGATGCTTTGTTGCAAGAGAATATTTCTACGCTGGCTACCGATAATTTTTGCTCGATATTTGAACCTTCTTTGGGAATTGTAAACTCCGGAAGTTTGTTTTCGGTATTCAATTCGGCGTTTGACATGGAGCTTGTAATGGGTTCAAAGTTGAAGATTTTTATTCTTCCAATCCACAAGTTTATATGCAATTTGGCAGATTTGGAACTCTTTTCCCATATTTTGTCTGTGTATAGAGACAATGTCGATTTTCCGTTTCTTTCTTCCGTATTTACGCCTCAGTCGCTCAATTCGGACTGCGAAACTCATGTGTTTTTGATTGACAACGGTAGGAGTAACCTTCTGTCTCTCAAAGCTCAAAGAAAGGCTCTTTTGTGTATAGATTGCGGTGCTTGCAAGAGAGTTTGCCCTGTTTATCGCACAATAGGGGATAAGCCTTACAACAATGTTTTCACCGGACCGATAGCAAATGTCATTCTTCCTTTCATTGAGAATTATGATAGTTACAAACATTTGAGTTTCAATTCGGTTTTGTGCGGTAATTGTTCAAAAGTTTGTCCGATGAATATTCCTTTGAGCGATTTGATGGTAGAAAACAGAAAGTTTTTCTTTGAGAACAAAATAATGGATTGGTCTGACGGAGTGTTGGCTTCAAGATTGAAGAAGCTGCTTTCTTCTCGCAAAAAGATGAATGAAAGCCCTTGGAGAAAGAAACAAAGACTTAATGCTCCGATAGGCATTTCTGTCCTCAAATCTAAGTATTCTCCCGAATTTGCAAAGGAGAGTTTTAACCTCATAACGACAAAACAACAAACAGAATAGCCGATGAAGTTTGATATTAACGTCATAGAAAACGAAGAAAAGTTGATTGAGCTGATTGAAAGCGACAGGGTAGGGGAGTTTGGTCGCAGCATAGATGCTTTGAATTGCCTTGACGTTAATGCGGATTTGGATAAAAAGGAGCTTTTGAGCCTTATTCCTCACTTGGAACTTACTTCCCTTTCACCAACAGACCAAAGAGAGCAAATCAAACAACTATTTGATAACACAGATTTTGATTTTGGCGGAGTAACTTATAGAATTGCAGGTGTTTGCAGCTTTACTAATCTTCTTGGTTTGATGAATGAGTACAACAAATCGAAGAGGGTAAAAAATGTTGTGGTGTCTGCCGGATTTCCTCACTCGCAAATGCCCCTTGAAGCCAAGAAAGAAGAGGTAAGATATGCAGTTTGCAATGGTGCGGACGAGATAGATATTTGCTTAAACAGGGCTTTGTTTCTCTCCGGTAGCGAAACCAAAGCCGCAGAAGAGATTTCGGTTTTGAAAGACTTGATTTCAAGCCATGGGAGAGAGGTTTTGTTGAAAGTAATTTTGGAAACGGGAGAATTACAAACGCTTTCCAACGTGTGGAGAGCGTCTTTGCTTGCACTCGAAAGTGGAGCCGACTTTATAAAAACTTCCACCGGCAAAATATCTCTTGGAGCTGATGTGTATTCTGCTTCTGTCATGCTTTTGGCTCTTAGAAAACATTATCGCAAATGCGGAGTTATTAAAGGATTAAAGGTTGCCGGAGGAATAAGAGAGCCTTTGGAAGCTGTCAAATACAAGAGATTGTTTGAGTATTTCATAAATGATAATATTGAATTGAGAGATAATTTCCGAATTGGTTGCAGTCGGTTGTTAGACAATCTCAAATCGGAAATACAAAACGAAAATTGAAGAAAAAATAATAAGTAATATATGAAACAACTACGTTCTAAATTAGCTCGGTATCAAGAACCGCAAAGGGTAAAAGCCTTGGGCGTTTATCCATATTTCAGACCTATTGAAAGCGAACAAAATACCGAAGTGATAATGCATGGAAAAAGGGTATTGATGTTTGGTTCTAATAGTTATTTAGGCTTGACCAATCACCCCAAAATCAAGCAGGCAAGTATTGAAGCGATAAAAAAATACGGTACAGGCTGTGCCGGTTCGCCTTTTCTCAACGGAACGTTGGATATTCACATCGAATTGGAAGAAAAACTTGCCGATTTTGTCGGAAAAGAGAAAGCAATAGTTTATTCGACAGGCTTTCACACCAACATAGGAGTAATACCTACGATTGTGGGAAGGGGAGATTATATCATAGGAGACGAACTTAACCATGCTTCAATAGTGGAAGGACGCCGTCTTTCGTTTGCTTCTTATCTCAAATACAAGCATAACGACATGGAGTCTTTGGAAACCGTACTAAAAAAGATACCTTACGAGAGTACAAAGTTGATTGTAATGGACGGAGTGTTCTCTATGGAGGGTGATGTTGCCAAGTTGCCCGAAATAGTTGCCCTTGCAGACAAATATAACGCCTCTGTGTATGTTGATGAAGCCCACAGCTTGGGAGTTTTCGGTCAAGAGGGACGCGGAATATGTAATCATTTTGGTTTAACCGACCGAGTTGATTTGATAATGGGAACATTCAGCAAGTCGCTTGCAACAATCGGTGGTTTTATTGCAACAGATGCCGAAACGATTAACTTTTTGAAGCACCATTCTCGCTCATATATTTTCTCGGCTTCAATTTCTCCTGCGGCAACTGCAAGTGTTATTGCAGCATTGGACGTAATCAAGCAAGAGCCTGAGCGAATTAAAAATCTCTGGGAGATAACTAACTATTCTCTTTCGGCGTTCAGAAGTCTCGGATTTGAGATTGGACACACTCAAACGCCGATAATACCTTTGTATATAAGGGATATGGAAAAGACATTCGTCATTACACAAGAGCTTTATGAGCAGGGAGTGTTTGTCAATCCTGTAATTCCTCCTGCTTGTTCGCCTGATGATACTCTGATTCGTTTTTCTCTCATGGCAACTCACACAAAGGCTCAGGTAGATGAGGCTGTCGAAAAACTGACTGCCACATTCAAAAAGCATGGAATAATAAGATAGAAGTACATTATTTGAAACGATGAGTGAAATAACAATTAAAGAAATATCTGCAAAGAGAGATTTCAGAGAGTTTTTGAAGTTTCCGTACGATTTGTTCAAAGATGACAAAATGTGGGTGCCGCCTTTGATAACGGATGAGAAGACTACGTTTGACAAAAAGAAAAATCCTGCTTTGGAGTTTTGCGACTACAAAATCTTCATGGCATACCGAGACGGCAAAGCCGCAGGCCGCATTGTGGGAATAATAAATCACAAATCCAATCAGATTTGGAAAGAGAGCAGAGTGAGATTTGGCTGGTTTGACTTTGTGAATGACACCGATGTTTGCAAGGCTTTGCTCGATGCTGTTGCAGCTTGGGGAAAGCAAAATGGCATGAATGAGATTGTAGGTCCTATGGGATTTACCGATATGGACAAAGAAGGAATGATGATTGAGGGTTTTGATGTCGATTGTCCTATGGCTTGCTATTACAATCCTTCGTATTATCCTGTCTGCATGGAGAAATTGTCCTACAAAAAGGAGGTTGATTGGATTCAATACCAAATTCCTGCAAACCAACCGGTGCCTGACAAGGTTCATCGTATCAATGAAATGATTAAAAACAAGTATGAACTCAAAGTTGTTGAGGGTTTGAGTGCAAAGCAAATGGCAAAACGCTACGGCACAAAGCTCTTTGACACCATCAATGAGGCTTTTGCAGACTTGTTTGGCTACGTTCCCCTAAACGAAAAGCAAAAGAAATTCTACATCAATCAGTATTTTCCTTTCCTCGACAAGCGTCTTATTTGTTTGGTTGTAGATAATAACGATGAGGTTGTGGCTTTCGGAGTGTCGATGCCGTCTTTGAGCAATGCTTTACGCAAGTGTAAGGGCAGACTTTTCCCATTTGGCTGGGTTTATCTTTTGAAGGCTTTGAAGAATTTCGAGAACATAGACCTTTACCTCAACGGAGTAAAACCTCAATGGCAGAACAAGGGAGTGCATTCTATCTATTATGCCGAAATGAATAAGCGATATATCAAGCTCGGTTCAAAAATGGCAATCGCAAATCCTCAGTTGGAAACCAATCAGGCTGCAAACATTTGGGAAAAATACGACAGTCGTATTGCAATAAGAAGAAGGGCTTACATTAAAACGATAGAATAGAGATATGAAAAAGGTTTTGGTAACGGGAGCAAGCGGATTTATCGGCAGCACTCTTATTGACAGATTGCTATCTTTGGGAAACTACGAAGTGTATGCAGGAGTGAGGGCAAAATCGAGCCGAAAATATTTGCAGGATAGTCGTATCAAATTCATTGATGTTGCATTCTCCGACCCGACTGCCCTAAAACAACAGCTGGATAGAGAACAATTTGATTGCGTTTTTCATCTTGCAGGTTTGACAAAGGCAAAACGTCCCGAAGATTTTGACAATGTCAATTTCAATCTTACAAAAAATCTTGCAGATGCAATAAATCCGCAAACAACCAAGCTGATTTTCCTTTCTTCTTTTGCTGCTCACGGTCCGGGAGAGGAAGTTAATTTCTCAAAAGCAAAGGTTAGCGACGAGAATAAGCCAAACACTGCATACGGTCGCTCAAAACTCAAAGCAGAAGAGTACATCAATACCAACTTTAAGGGCAAATACGTCATTCTTCGCCCCACAGGCGTCTATGGTCCACGTGAAACAGATTATTTTGTCTTCTTCCAAACCATTGATAATCACATAGAACCGTACCTTGGCTTCGTTCCGCAACATCTGACTTTCATTTACTCGAAAGATTTGGTCGAGGTGTGCATCAAAGCCTTCGAAAGCGATATTTCAGGCAAGACTTACTTTGTCAGCGATGGCAAGATGTACTTGGATTCTGAGTATGCTGCAATCTCGAAGCAGGTTTTGAACAAGAAAACTCTCAAATTGAAGTTTCCTCTCTTCATTGTCAGATGGATTTCCTGCTTCTTGGACGCTTTTGGCGGGCTTATCGGCAAGCAATTCACCCTCAACAAAGACAAATACTCCATTTTGGCTGCAAGAAATTGGGATTGCGACATAGAAGACCTCAAAAGAGATTTGCAATTTGAGCCTCAATACGACTTGCAAAGGGGAGTGGAGGAGACGATAGCTTGGTACAAGAAAGAAAAATGGCTCTGAAATGCCCCAAAAATTTTGATTTGAACCGAACTTTACGGACTTTGGATTGTATCATTATATGAAAAAGAAATTCAAACCTTGCTTTTGTGCAAAGGCAGTGAAGATTTGTTTTCTTGCTGCTTTGAGTTTAATTGTGATTTGTGCCTCGGGCTGCGGAAAGTCCGAGCTGTCGGACAAACAAAAAGATGATACAAAAATGGGAATAGTACATTTGAGCCAATCGGGCTTTGAACAAATGTTCGGAAGCTACGACTTTCAAAATCAAACCTTCACTCGCTCGGGAGAAAAGCCCGCAATAGTCGATTTTTATGCCTCATGGTGCGGTCCTTGCAAGATGTTGTCGCCTGTTTTGGAAGAGTTGGCAGCCGAATACAAGGACAAAATCAACATTTACAAGGTAGATGTAGATGCAGAGCAAAACTTGGCTGCAATGCTTTCAATTCGCAGCGTGCCTACACTGCTTTTCATCACCACAAAAGGGGAAGTGAGAGTTCTCAGAGGAGCAGTTCCGAAGTACGAATTGACAAAATTGACAGACAGCTTCCTCTTGTCAAATTCCCAAGAGTAAAAACTCCTATTTTCAACCGCCAAATTATGCTGCAAACTTGCAGCTTTTTTGTTTGTAAACCTCTATTCCACAGCGTGATAATAGGATTATCAAAAATTTTTTGGCTTGATAATCCTATTATCACGCCAAGATAATACCATTATCTTCGCAAGATAATACCATTATCACGCCAAGATAATCCGATTATCAAGCCGTGATAATGAATTGAAGTGAGGTTTTGGCAAAATAAAACGGCGATTTGTTTTGCCAAACCGCCGAAAATAGTTCGCTTTTGCCTCAAAATTCTATCCCAAAAGCTCTTTGACCATTGTCGAAACCAATTTGTTGTCGGCTCTTCCTGCAAAAGCCTTCTGTGCCGCACCCATTACTTTGCCCATATCTTTCATCGAGCTTGCTCCTGTTTGCTCTATGATTTGTCGAAGTGCCGATTTAATCTCCTCCTCGCTCATCTGCTCGGGAAGATATGCCTCTATGACCGATTGTTGAAAGCTTTCTTCCTCATAAAGGTCCATTCTGTTTTGTTCTTTGAACAACTGAGCCGATTCTTTTCTTTGTTTCACCAATTTTTGCAGGCACGCAATCTCTTGTTCTTCACTAATCGGAGCTGCCGAACCATTGGTTTTCAAAAGCAGAATGGCAGATTTGACCGCTCTGAGGGCATCTAATTTTCTTTTTTCCTTTGATAGCATTGCCGATTTGATGTCGGCGTTGATTTTTTCTTCCAATGACATAACTCTTATGTGTTTTTATGTTGTTGTGTTAATGATTTTCTGACTGTATTCGAGCAAGATTTTCTTCCACTTCTTGTCTTATTGCCATAAGTTCACGGCTTGTGAGGGGAAAAGTTGCATCTATTTTTTGCATTTGCTCCGAAGAATCGAACAAAAAGCTGCCGCAGTCGGTCGAATGTCGATAAACTATCCTCACATCGGGATTTGACACAACTATTGCGACCACCTGAGCCATGTTCCCCAACGGTTGGCGGTCGATATGGCTGTAACGATAGCTCAATTTGACCGTTGTTCCCTTGTTTTCCACGCTTTCTATCGACAAACTGCCCTCACAGCGTTCCGCACTCTGCTTTGCAAGAGCCAAACCCAAGCCGAAATGCCTTTCTTTCCGCCTTGTGGAGCAACAATCCGTCGCTTTGAGGAGCTTTTTTCGGCTCATTCCGCAACCATTGTCCGCAATCGTTATATCAAGACTGTCTTTCTCCCTGCTTTCTTCAACCGACAGGCTCACAACACTTGCATCTGCTTCTATGCTGTTTGCAATCAAATCCAAAATGTGAGAAGACAACTCTTTCATTTGATAAAATCGTGAATTGCAATGGAGGAATTGAATGTGTCAAGCGACGATTGAAAGACCGCAATCCCCTCTTTGCAACAAAGTCTCAGCATATCTTCGCTTGCAACCGCACTCTTTGCAAGAACAATGCAGGCAATTTTTGCCATGGAAGCCACAGCTGCCACGTTTTTGTGGCTTTGAACGGTAATCCACACGCTGTTTTCCTCTGCACAAGAGAGAACATCGCTCAGCAAATCGCCGCAATAAATGCCCGAAAGCTCTTTTGTTTGCGACAAATCCGTGGTCAGCAACTTCAAACAAGGCAGTTCTGCAAGTTCGGAAGCCTTCATCTTGCTGTCCTTTCGGCTTATTGAAACCTCTTTTGTATCTCTTCTTTCAAGAAATCCTGAGCCAGTTCAATCTGACTTTCCTTTCCTGCAAGCATTTCAAACAATCTGCCTGCAAAAGCGGTGGGAGAGAGGCTTTCTCCTTCTTTTGCCTGAATGGAATTGATAGTATTTATCATGTCCTCTTTGGCATTTTTGATGTAAACCCACGCTTGTGAGGAAATATAGAGCTGTTGGGAAAGGTTATGCTCAAATTCGTCTCTTATATTTTGAATCATGACGTCTTTTAGCAACTGTGTACTCATCTGAGGCTGATAACAACGCAACACAAGGTTGTTCGGCGTCATTCTTTCCAAGAAAAGCACCAAGCGTTCGTAGGCTTGCAGTTGTATGGGGGTAACAACTTTTCTCACTTCGCTCTCTTGGATTTTCTGTATTTCGAGAATGGTTTTCTTTTGTTCGTTTTCGATGAATTTTTTTGTTGTCTCGCTGCTGTAAAACTCCTTTACGATGACAACCAAAGCCAATATGGCAACAATGATTACTGATACTGTCATTTCCTTTCTATGTTTTTTGGTTTTTAATCGAGTTTCAAAACGGCAAGGAAAGCCGATTGAGGAACTTCAACACTGCCTACCTGTCTCATTCTTTTCTTGCCTTCTTTTTGTTTTTCCAACAATTTACGCTTTCGAGAGATGTCTCCGCCGTAACATTTTGCAGTTACGTCTTTTCTTACAGCCTTTACGGTTTCGCGAGCAATGATTTTTGAGCCTATGGCTGCCTGAATTGCTATGTCGAATTGCTGTCTTGGTATGAGTTCTTTGAGCTTTTCGCACATTCTTCTGCCAAGCGGATAGGCGTTGTCGAAGTGTGTGAGTGTCGAAAGGGCATCTACTGGGTCTCCGTTGAGCAAAATTTCCAACTTTACGAGCTTTGAGCGTTGAAAAGTCGAAGGGTGGTAGTCAAAAGAGGCGTATCCTTTCGATATAGATTTGAGTTTGTCATAAAAATCGAACACAACTTCACCCAAAGGAAGCTCAAAAGTTATTTCGGCTCGGTCTGTCGAAAGGTAATGTTGGTTTTTCAACACTCCTCTTTTCTCGATACAGAGCGTTATAACCGGACCTATGAAGTCTGTTTTGGTGATTATCGATGCCGAAATGTAGGGTTCTTCTATGTAATCGATATAATTTGGTTCGGGAAGCCCCGAAGGGTTATATACATCGACGATTTCGCCCTTTGTTGTATGCACTTTGTAGTTTACATTGGGAACCGTGGTGATTACATCCATGTTAAACTCTCGTGTAAGCCGCTCTTGGACTATTTCCATGTGCAACAGTCCCAAAAATCCGCAGCGAAAACCAAATCCCAAGGCGAGTGAGCTTTCGGGTTCGAAGGTTAGCGAGGCGTCATTGAGCTGTAATTTCTCTATACAGCTGCGAAGCTCTTCATAATCGTCCGAATCCACAGGATAAATTCCTGCAAAGACCATGGGTTTTACGTTTTCAAATCCTTCAATCGCCTTTTCGCAAGGGTTGATTGCCGAAGTGATTGTGTCTCCCACCTTTACTTCACTCGAAGTCTTTATTCCCGAAATGATATATCCCACTTCGCCGCAGGAAAGCTTGTTTTGCGGAATGAGTTTCAGCCCCAATACTCCTATTTCGTCGGCAGAATATTCTTTTCCCGTATTGACAAATTTGACCTTGTCGCCCTTTTTCAACTCTCCGTTCATTATTCGGAAGTAGGAAATTATCCCTCTGAAAGAATTAAACACCGAATCGAACACCAAGGCTTGCAAAGGTGCGTCGGCATCTCCCTTCGGAGCGGGAATGTCTCTGATAATTCTCTCCAATATGGTTTCTATTCCCAAGCCTGTTTTGCCGCTTGCAGGGATTACATCTTCGGGTTTGCAACCTATAAGCTCGACAATCTGGTCTGTAACTTCTTCGGGCATTGCGTTCGGCAAGTCCATTTTGTTCAAAACGGGGATTATCTCCAAGTCGTTGTCGATTGCCTGATAGAGATTGGAGATTGTCTGAGCCTGAATGCCCTGAGTGGCATCTACAATCAACAAAGCTCCCTCGCAGGCTGCAATCGAACGAGAAACTTCGTAAGAAAAATCGACATGACCCGGGGTATCTATCAAGTTTAAGTGGTATTCTTCGCCCTCATATTGGTATTTCATCTGAATGGCATGGCTTTTGATTGTGATGCCTCTTTCTTTTTCCAAGTCCATATCGTCCAAAACCTGTGCTTCCATGTCTCTTTGGGATACGGTATTGGTAAATTCCAACAATCTGTCAGCCAAAGTACTCTTTCCGTGGTCGATATGTGCGATTATACAGAAGTTTCTTATATTTTTCATAACGTCAGCAGGGTTGCCAAATACTGTTTTTAATGTCTATATCGTGCAAAGGTACGAAAAAAATGAGAAAACAAGCCGAAAGCACCCCTGTGCGGGAGAAAAAACTCTCATTCGGCTTCCATAAATCTGAACCAAATCTCTACCAAAGAGTTTCTTTGACGATTTTATCAAAGGAAACCTCGTAGCCAAATTGTGCAAAAATCTTCTTTACAAACTCTTGTTCTTTGGGAGTAAAGGGCTTTGTGGCATTTCTTCTTCGGAAATATTCAGCCTGTCCGAAGTAATTGTAAAGTGCTTTCCTGATTTGGACGATGTCTTTTGCCTTTACTTCTTCAAAAGACTTTGTCATGCCGTATGCTATGTCCGATTTTTTGTTTTCGACATAGTATTTGCAGTTGTCGGTATCGAGTTTTCGATGATTTAACACCATGAAAAACTCGTCGTTTTCTTCACTGTATCGGGCAGAAATGCGACGCATACATTTTTCTGCAAGCGGACACTCTTCGCTCAGGCAGTTCAAATACCTCAAAGGTCTCTTTTCAAAATCAATATCTGCTGTTTTCATATTGGTAAGTTTTTGTTTTTCTGTCATTTTTAAGCCGTTTTCTTTGATAACGTTTCAAAGTGTGAAAAAAGTATAAAAGATTATCAAAATTTTTTCTTGTTGATAATCGGATTATCTTACCAAGATAATACCATTATCACGCCGTGATAATCCGATTATCAAGCCAAAAAATTTTTGATAATCCTGAAAACCCGTCCCGAAAGTCCGATTTTTCTGCACAGGCTTTTGAAAAAAATGTGGCAAAGAGCCAATTATGTGTTGCAAGTCTTGTTCGGATTGGAATTTCTTTTGTACTTTTGCCAACCAAAAAAAACAAACCATGGATTTGACAGCTACACTTAAACAAGCGGGAGGCATATTGAAAACCTCAAAGTTTTGGATAGAATTGTTGATTATGACCGTCGGAATGATGGTTACGGCTTGTGCGGTTTACTATTTCCTTGTTCCGAGCAAGTTGATTATAGGAACTATTTCGGGATTGTCAATAGTTTTGAGCGGCGTTTCGGAGCAACTGTTCGGCGTTGCACTGCCTGTTTCGACGGTAATCTTCGTTATCAATGCAATCCTTTTGGTTCTTGCCTACTTCCTTATTGGAAAAGAGTTCGGCATAAAGACCGTTTATACGGCACTTATTCTCGGTCCTATGATGAGAGTGTTGGAAACCTATTTCCCATACGAGAACTTTATCAGAGAAGGAGGTTCGATACCATCTGTAATGGGCGATATTTGGTTTGACCTTTGCTGTTTTGTTCTTCTTTTGAGTGCGGCACAGACCGTTCTTTTCAAGATTAACGCCTCTACCGGCGGACTTGATATTCTGGCAAAAATAGTAAACAAATATCTGCATTTCGACATAGGAGCATCGGTTTCTGTTGCAGGAGCGGTGATTTGCTGCACTGCATTTGCCATAAACCCTTTTCACATGGTTGTCATCGGTCTTATAGGAACGTGGATTAACGGTTTGGTCATCGATTACTTCACCGCAGGACTGAACAACAAGAAAAGAGTTTGCATAATCTCCTCCCAACACGAGAGATTGAGAGATTTCATAGTCAATGACTTGGTTCGGGGAGTTACACTCTACGAAGTAACCGGAGGATACAGCAATCAGAAGAAAACAGAGATAGAAGTGCTGCTGAATAAGGACGAATTCACAAGACTGATGAAGCTCATAGAAGAAGAAAACATAGATGCCTTTGTTACAGCAGGCAATGTGAGCGAAGTTTACGGCTTGTGGGCAGGCAAAAACAGCAAACAAAGACGCAAAATCTGAGTTTGGAGAATACTTTTTCGTTTTGTGAAAGCAAGAAAACAATGGATAAAGGTACAGTCATAAGGACTACGGGCAGTCATTACACGGTCAAGAATGCCGAAGGCAGGGAATTTGAATGCTGCATCAAAGGCAAGTTCAAGATAAGCGGCATCAAATCGACCAATCCCGTGGCTATTGGCGACAAAGTGGAGTTTATCCCTTCCGACAAGACGTCTTACGGATTGATATGTGCCATAGAACCAAGGCAAAACTACATCATACGCAAAGCAACCAAGCTTTCAAAACAAACACACATCATTGCTTCCAACATGGATCAAGCCTTGTTGATTGTTACCGCCGTTTTGCCACGCACAAGCACCGGTTTTATCGACCGATTCTTGCTTACCTGCGAGGCATACCACATTCCCTGCATATTGGTCTTCAACAAAACAGACCTTTATGAGAAAGAGACCAAAGAATATGCCGACTATGTGAAGTCAATCTACGAAAAAGTCGGCTATCGCTGCATGGAAACCTCGGCAATCGAGAAAACAGGCATAGAAGAGTTGAAACAAGTCTTGAAAGACAAGACTTCACTCCTTTGCGGACACTCGGGAGTTGGCAAAAGTGCCTTGGTCAATGCCTTGGATTCAAACCTCAACCTCAAAACATCGTCCATTTCGCTCAGCAACTTCAAGGGAAAACACACCACAACCTTTGCACAAATGTATCCCTTGGCGTTTGGAGGCAACATAATAGACACCCCGGGCGTCAAGTCTTTCGGAATGGTCGATTTTTCGCCGGAAGAAGTTGCAGGATACTACCCCGAAATGAGAGAAAGGCTGTCTGAGTGCCGCTACTACAACTGTACTCACATTCATGAGCCTGATTGTGCAATCAAACGTGCGGTCGATAATGGCGAAATAGCACAAGAGAGATACCTGAACTACCTTAACATAGTCAATGGAGAGGAAGTGCAAATGCAACAATGGCACACCAAATAACAAAACGAAAGACATGAGAGCCGTAATACAGAAAGTAAAACGAGCAAAGCTCACAATAGACAACCAAGAGTACTCAAAGATTGACGAAGGATTGATGGTGCTGTTGGGAATTGAAGACAGCGACACAGAAGAAGACATAACATGGTTGTCAGACAAGATAAGAAAGCTCAGAATATTTGAAGACGAAAACTCGGTTATGAACCTTTCGGTCGAAGATGTGAAAGGAGAGATTATGATTGTGAGCCAATTCACTCTCCATGCAAGCACCAAGAAAGGCAATCGCCCGACTTACATTCGAGCTTCAAAGCCCGAGTTTGCAAAACCAATGTATGAGAAGTTTGTTTCTTACACCAAGCAAACCTTTTCGTACAATGTGGTTACCGGAGTGTTTGGGGCAGATATGCAAATAGAGTTGGTAAACAACGGACCGACGACAATTTTAATCGATACAAAGAACAAAGAATAAGGAAATATGAAAACCCTGCTGTTAGTATTGGGAGCAACAGTCGTATTGTTGGCATTGAGCTTCTGCTTTATAGGAATAAAGATGTTTGTAAAGAAGAACGGAGAGTTCAAAAGACGTTGTGCGAGTGTAGATCCGATAACAGGCGACCGCACTTCATGCGTTTGCGGCAAGAGCAATGTGTTTTCAGACAGCTGCAAAAGCGATAAGAAATACAGTCCTTTGGAAGTAAACAAAGAACTCTTGGAAGAAACAAGATAAACTTTCGACAGAGAGTCTTTTATTTCTCCAACTGCTTGAACTTTTTGCGAGCCTGAGTAACATAAAGGCTTGCAGGATAGTCCAAAATTATCCTTTGGTAGTACTCTTTTGCCAAGGCAGTGTCGTTATATTGGTTTTGTGCAATGTCGGCAAGCTGCATGAGAGCATCATCTGCCGTAAGGTCGTAAGGATATTTCAAAAGCAGCTCTTTGAAAAGGCTGTCTGCACGGTCAAAATCTCCTTGTTCTTTTGCCATTACGCCCCTCAGATAGATACATTCGTCAAAAACAGGGTGGAAAAGGTAGCTTTGCATAATCGTATTAAGATATGCTTCAGCTTTATCGTAGTTGTGATATTCTCTTTCCCTTTCGGCGTATGCAAACCACTGCATTGCCCTGAATGTACTGTCGTCATCTCTGCACTCTTCAATCAAAACGCTGTACTCCAAGGCATCATTGGCAATCAGTTTGGTTGTCGAAGCTCTCAAAGCCTTGAATTGCGATAACGCCCACTCGATTTCACCGTTGTAATAGCTCAACATGGCTTTGAAAAACTTGGCTCTGTCGCTCAAAGGTGAGTTTGGACAATCCTTTTCTACCTGCCAACACAAGAGACTTGCCTGCCAGCTGTCGCCATTTACGTTATATATTTCGGCACTCAGCAGTTTCATTGCGGCTTTTTGATTTGTCGAGAAAGAATTTGAGGCAATACATTGCGACAAAATATCGACTGCCCTCTGTGGTTGCCCTGCATGGAAAGCCAAAAGCTCACACTCTTGCATTATAGGGCTGAAATTATCTCGCAAAAAGCCATATTTGTTCAAAATCTCGTCAAATAGTTTGAGTAAATCGTCGAGAGGCTTTTTGTTTTTCGGATTTTGCATGAATGCTTTGTACTTCACATTGGCATATCCCAAGAGACAGCGTTGGTAAAAGACGTTTTCTTCACCCTTGTCGATGATATATTTGTATGCTTTCTCGGCTGCAAGCAACTTTTCGGCATTATCCATGTCGGAAGCGAAGTCTGCAACCGTTGCACCGCTGCTGTGGTCAAATGTTCTGTCGATTTGTTTTGCCAAATCAAAAGCCTTGTCTGTTTTGTCTGCCTGACAGTAGAGCCAAAGCCCGAATTGAGCAATCGGAAGGCTGTTTTTGTTTGTTTTGTAGAGCTTTTCCCAATTTGTTTCGACAGATTTGATGAGGTTTGCCGAGTCTTTGGCAAACAAAGCCGCAAGATTGGTTTGTATTCTCGGAATATTGAGGGGATTTTCTTCCAACATCAAAAGGTATTCTTTGGCAATGGCTTCATAATCTCCCTCTTGGAGGAAAATATTTCCGAGTTGAAAGCCGTAAGCCGACTTGTCGTGCAACAATTCTCTGCCTTTGAGAAAGACTTTCTTTGCCTGCTCTGTATTTTTCGAGTACATGAAAGCATTTCCCGTGCGTTGAATGTCGGAATTGTTGGCTTTGAGGTTTTTAAGTATGCGTTCAAACTGCTTTTCTGCCTTTTTGTCGTTGCCGTTCTGCCTGTACAGATTGTAGAGAACAACAGGCAGTTCGACCCTTTGAGGAAAAAACTTGATTGCTTCTTTGATGCAGCTTTCCGCTCCCTCAATATCTCCGTTTTCTTTCAACAGATTGAACAGCAAATCATAGACTTTTTCGTCTTTATTCTTTTTCAGATAGTCTCGATAGAGGTTTGCAGCGTCTTCCCACCTGCCTTCTGCTTCCAAAGCGGCAGCCTGTCCGAGAGAAACGTCCTTTTGGGCAAACGCAACTTGGAAAGAAAGCAACACAAACGAGAAAACAATCAGAGCATACCTCGACATACTATCACAAAATGTTGGCAACCTGTTCCTTAATCTTCTCAAGCTCGTCTTTCATCTTGACAACCAAGACTTGAATGTCGGCATCGTTTGCCTTAGAACCCAAAGTGTTAATCTCTCTTCCCATTTCCTGAGCGATAAAGCCCAATTTCTTACCCTGACACTCCTCTTTGGAAAGACATTGCAAGAAATAGTCGAGATGTTGTCTCAAACGAACCTTCTCTTCTGTGATGTCGAGCTTCTCGATGTAGTAAATCATCTCTTGTTCGAGGCGGTTGTCGTCTGTCTTTACGCTTTCAATTTCTTTCAATCGGGCAATCAGTCTGTCCTTTATTCTTTCGCATCTTCCGCTTTCGTACTTCTCCACTTCTTTGAGGAGTTCTCCTATTATATTTATGCGTTTTACAAAGTCTTTTTCCAAAATTGCACCCTCGCAAACCCTGTATTGGTCCAACTGTTCGGCAGCATTGCGAGCCAAATCGAGAAAAGCAGATATTTCTTTCTCGTCAAGCTCTGTTTGTTCGCTGCATTTGACCTCGGGTTGATTGAGAACGTATGTCAAAAGGTTGGTTGTGTCAGCTCCGACTTTCATTGCAAGAGAGTAAAGCGACTTATAAAGACTTGTAAACGCCTCGGGGTCAATCCCCAAAGACGGTTCGGCATTCGTTTTCTCGATTGTGGCAATACAATCTATCTTTCCTCTTGTGAGCTTTTCGGAAAAGATATTTCTTACTTCAAGTTCCAATTCTCTGTAACGCACAGGCAGCTTTACCGAAGCGTCCAATGCCTTTCCGTTTAACGATTTTATTTCCAAAGCAATCAAAAAATCTCCGCATTGAGCCTTTGCTTTGCCAAATCCTGTCATCGATTTTATCATATCGTATCTTGGTGTTTAGTCAAAAAAATCAAACAGCAAAAATACAAAATCATTTGATTATTCGTTGTATCAAATAGTCATTAGAGTAAAATTTGTTACTTTTGCAGTATAAACCAAATAAAATGAGATTATGTATTGGATAATTTTCATAGGATTCAGCTTGTTGAGCTGGATTATCGGAAACCGATTGAATGCGAGCTTCAAAGCCTATTCCAAAATCCCGACCGAGAACAACTTTACGGGGAAAGACGTTGCCGAAAAGATGTTACGCGACAATGATATAACAGATGTGAGTGTCAGATGTGTGGAAGGACAGCTTACGGACCACTATAATCCCGTTACAAAGGAGATAAACCTTTCCAAAGCGGTATATTATGGCAACAGTGTGGCGTCTGCAGCCGTTGCAGCTCACGAATGCGGACACGCAGTGCAGCATGCCGAGGGTTATGCTTGGTTACAACTTCGCAGTAGCTTGGTTCCCGTTGTCAATTTCGCTTCCAAGTGGGTTATGTGGGTGCTTTTGGCAGGAATGATTTTGATTCAATCGTTTCCACAGTTGCTTTTGGCAGGAATAGTCTTGTTTGCATTGACAACATTGTTTAGTTTCGTTACGCTTCCTGTCGAAATCAATGCTTCAAAAAGAGCATTGGCTTGGATTGATGCTCACAGAATAACATCAAATGCCACTCACCCGAAGGCACAACACGCTTTGCGTCTTGCAGCTTACACATACGTTGTTGCCGCTCTTTCTTCCCTTGCAACATTATTCTATTATGTGATGATATATTTGGGAGGCAGAGACGATTAAAAGAGATTTGAAATATGTCATTTAAACAGTTTATAAAAAGCAAAACCTTTTTCATTCATTTGGGACTGATAGTTGCAAGTTTCTTGTTGCTTTTGGTCATATCGTTTTTTGCCTTGAAGATTTACACTCGCCACGGTCAAGAATATACAGTGCCTGATATTGAGGGTAAGTTGGTGAGCGAGATTGAACAAATGAGCGAAATGAAGTACTTTGACTTGGTTGTGATAGACTCAATCTTCAAAGAAGACGTCCCTTCGGGAACAATACTGAGCCAAGAACCCGTTTCAGACTCAAAAGTCAAGAAAGGAAGAAAGATATACGTTACAGTATCTTCATTAAGCGGCGACGAACTTAATATGCCTTTGTGTACAGACATCAGTCTTAAAACAGCAGTGCAATCACTTACCGACATAGGTTTGAGAATTGGCAATATATCATTTCGTCCGGGGGATATATCAAACATTGTTATCGAACAGCGAAAGTCAGGCAAGCTTATACGTCAGAATGAGAAGGTAAGACGAGGCGATGTCATCGACTTGGTTGTGGAAATGGACGTAAACAGCACGACAACCAACATGCCTGACATCTTAGGCAAGACAGAGGCAGAAGCAGAGAAGCTCTTGTGGTCGGCAGGCTTGAATGTGGGCAGAAAAACTTTTGACGGACAAAAAGATAACAACCATTCGAGAGTGGTAAGTTACGACCCCACTTTCAAAGGTCTCACACTCGGAACAACCGTTTCGCTTCATTTTATCAACGATACCAAGAATAGTTATAAGAAAACTTTGAGACAATTTGAGGAACAACTGATATTGGAACAAAACGGCTATGAAGAGGAAGTTGAAGAATAGTTTTGACCAAAACAAAGCAGTACTATGTCTCTTTGTTTTGGTTTTTTGTTGCACACACTCGGCGTTTTCGCAGCTTATTCTCAGTCCTGCGTCAAGGCAGATTGACCAAAACCGACTTACAAAGGTCGCAACATACAATCTTTTGCCCTTTATAGATGATTTTTCGGACTATGAGGGTTTGCCAAATCAAAGCAAATGGCTTTCGGGAGGAGTTGTAATCAATCCAAACTACCAATTCAATCCTCCGACAGTCGGAGTTGCAACCTTAGATGCAATAGACTATTATGGCAAACTTTATAGTCAGACGATAGGAAGCCCCTTTGCTGCCGACACTCTTACAAGTCAGCCAATAAGATTAGACTCTGTTTTCTCACCTCTTACACTTGCTCTTTCGGCAAAAGATTCTGTTTATCTTAGTTTCTTCTTTCAGCCCGCAGGAGGCGGAAGCAATGCTTGGGAAACGGTAGGAACACAACCCTCGATGGCAGATTCTCTCATTTTGGAGTTCTATTCTCCGGCTGATGGTTGGAATTGGATTTGGGCAAGCGGAGGAATATCTGCCGACAGCCTCTATGCCAAGTATGGAACGTATTATCAATATGTGCTTATCCCGATTACGGACGAAAAATACTTCACAAAAGAGTTTCAATTCCGATTTAGAAACATCGCTTCGCTCAACAACTCACCACAAAACTACATATCAAATTGCGATGAGTGGAATGTAGATTATGTTTATCTGAACAGAAACCGCCATTGCAGCGATACGGTGTTCAAAGACATCGCTTTTGTCGAGCCTGCCCCCTCAATGTTGAAACGTTATCAATCAATGCCCTCTCAACATTTTGTTCAAGAAGAAATGTCAGACACTTTGAGCATGAAAATTGTCAATCTGTATAACGAAGCCCTCAGTTCGACATACAAGTTTCAAGTCAAAAATGAAGAAGGTCTGTTGTTGTACTCATACGATGGCGGTTTTGAAAACATTTCACCCTATTCGGAGGCAAATCAATACCAAACAGCTCCCACCCATGCAAGTCCTGTTCATGCGTTTGCTTTCGATTTAGTTGCCAATCGCCGGTATGCTTTTGACATAGTGCATACAATCAAGCAGGGAGTGGGACAGGATAATCTCTCTGCAAACGACACGGTGAGGTTTCGCCAAATTTTCGATGATTATTTTGCATACGACGACGGCACTGCCGAAAACGGAGCAGGAGTAGAGCCAATCAGCGGTTCACATCTTGCAATAGCTTACACGCTTAACGCAATCGACACCCTTTCTGCCGTAGATATTTACTTCAATCGCACTTTGAACGATGCCAACTTCAAACCTTTCTATATTTGTATTTGGAACAGCGAAAACAATCTTCCGAACGAAATAATATACAAAACAGAACGCCTGACGCCAAAGAGCGACAGCTTAAACCGATTTGTGCGTTACGTTTTGGAAGAGGCGGTTTTGTTGCCAAAAGGTAAGTTTTTCGTGAGCTTGCAAACCAAAGGAAACGACTATCTCAACATAGGATTTGACCGCAACACCAATTCTGCCGAATATACCTTCACAAAGACCACAGGCGATTGGCAACAATCGTTTTTGAAAGGCTCTGTTATGTTGCGACCATGCTTTGGCAGTGCGGCAGCAGTGGGATTGAACAGCCCTGAGCAAGAGAAAGTCAAAGTATATCCAAATCCTACAAGTGGCAAACTTATAACAGAAGATACAGACGGCTGTGTCAAACGTTTGTTTGACACCAATGGCAGACTTATACTTGAAACAAGAGACAACCAAATGGATTTATCAGGTTTTGACTGCGGCATTTACCTTCTCCAAATCACTAATAGAAACGGAGAAACGCAGCACACCAAAATCATAAAGACCAAATAATGCAGACAGAAGAGCAAAACATAAACGAAGAACAAGAACTATACGAAAACTATCGCATTGAGGTCGAGAAGGGTCAAAAAATCCTTCGGATAGACAAGTACCTGATGATGAGAATAGAGGGAACGAGCCGCAACAAGATACAAACTGCTGCAAAGGCAGGCTGTATCAAGGTCAATAATGCGGTGGTCAAATCCAATTACAGGGTAAAAGGCGGCGACATTATACAGATTTTCCTCACTCGTCCGCCACAAGAGATAGAAATCATACCGCAAGACATTCCGATAGACATCGTTTACGAAGACGAAGACTTGGTTGTGGTCAATAAACCTGCCAACATGGTAGTACATCCGGGCTATGGAAACTACTATGGTACTCTTTTGAACGCCTTAACCTTCCATTTTGAAAAAAATCACAAAGAAGAAGGCGAAGCACCCAAGCCTTTGCTTGTTCATCGTATCGACAAAGATACCACAGGTTTGCTTTTGGTAGCCAAAAACGAGTATGCACAGACATTTCTCAGCAAACAGTTTTTTGAACATACCACTCAGAGACAATATATCGCCATTGTGTGGGGAGACTTTCAGCAAGACGAAGGCACGATTGAGGGAAACATAGGCAGAAGTCTCAAAGACCGAAAGATAATGGACATCTTTCCCGACGGCGAACACGGCAAGAGTGCAATAACTCACTACAAGGTTCAACAAAGATTTGGATATATCACCCAAGTAATGTGCCAACTCGAAACAGGAAGGACACATCAGATAAGGGCTCACATGAAATACATCGGTCATCCGCTCTTTGGCGACAAGACCTACGGAGGCGACAAAATTCTTAAAGGCACTACTTTCAGCAAATACAAGCAATTTGTCGAGAACTGCTTCCAAATTTTGCCTCGTCAGGCTCTTCATGCCGCCACCATAGGCTTTACTCACCCCAAAAGCGGCGAAAGAATGTCCTTTACCTCTGATTTGCCGCAAGATATGCAGAGTGTGATTGACCGTTGGACGCAATACACAAACAACAGTAAACAATAGCAAAACCAAAACGCCGTTTCATCGGAATAAAACGGCGTTTTGAAAAAATAAAACGAAGAGTTATGAGAGCAAAACGAAGAGTTATTTTTGCAGTTGCAACACTTATGATTTTTGCAGGCTGCGGCAACAAACGAACTCAGGACGACAAGGTGCTTTTTGGCGAAGACAAGGCACAGAAAGAAGCAGTTGCAATACACAGATTTGACAGGGCTTTGTTTGAAAACGGAAATACTCCTGTAGAACAACACCTTCTCTCAATCGAAAAGGACTTTAAGCCCATGTTTGCAGCAAGCCTTTCGGACAAACAGTATATTGAGGTTGTGAAAGCCTTTGTTCAAGACAGGCAGATGCAGTCTGTTCACAACACAGTGGTAAGTATGTATTCCGATTTGAAGTGGTTGGAAGACGACTTGGCAAAAGCACTAAGCAAAATAAGACAAATACGTCCCGACAGCACCAAAACGAACATCTACACCCTCATTTTAGGACCTGCCGAATACTCTTTTGCCTATCAAAACCGCATACTTGTCTATCCGGAATACAGTGCCATAAGCATAGATCTCTATTGTATGGATTCTCTTTCTGCAAATCCATACTACAAAACCATGCCCGAATATCTCAGAGACTGCCTCAGAAAAGAGAATATTGCACCCGACTATGTGAGAACTTACCTTCAAGAAATCACATTCAGAGATATACCTTTGGCGTTTCAAAATCCCGAAGCCACTCTCTTGGATTGCATAATCGACGACGGCAAATACTCGTATGCAGTTGCAGCTTTGTTGCCCCAATATGGGCTTAACACAATTTTTCGCTACACTCCCTCTCAGCAACAGTGGGTAGAGGCAAACGAATATAACATTTGGACGTACATAATTCAAAACCAGCTTCTCTATTGCAAAGACAGAACGAAATATCTCTCCCTCATTGCCGAAGGACCTTCGACAAAAGGCATAAACAATTCCCCTTCGAGAATAGGAAACTACATAGGCTATAAAATCGTTTGCGAATATATGGACAAAAATCCCATAACTCTCGACAGCCTTTTCAAGATTGACAAATCCGAACAGATACTCAAAGCCTCAGGCTACAAACCCAAAAAGACTGCAAAATGAAAAGAATACCACAATCCTACAAATTGATTTTGTCAAGATATGCTCTCAGCCTGCTGATGCTGTATCTCACTCAGGCAGTGTTTTATCTTTTTAATACAGAACTCTTTCATATCGAAGGTTTTTCGAGCGTCTGGAAAATATTTTGCGGTTGCACTCGTTACGCTCTTTCGTCTTTGAGCGTTTTTCTTGCACCCTGTCTGCTTATGAGCCTTATGCCGCTGCCCTTTAAGTCAAACAAGATTTACAAAGCGGTGGAAAACATATTTTTTTACTTGGCAAACATCTTCATGATGGTGGTAAACCTTATCGATACGGGCTACTATCGTTTCACATTCAAGAGACTGACTGCCGACATTACGAGATATTTGGGAGTAGGAGGCGATTTTGACGAGCTTATCCCTCAGTTTTTGAGAGATTATTGGCACATAGTCCTTTCGTTTGTTGTTCTTTTGAGCTTTTTTGTTCTTATCGACCGCATGATACGCCGACGTTTTTCGGCAAAAGAAGAAATCCGCTCTGCAAAACAATACATATCTCGCAGCATTGTGTTTGTTCTTTGCTCTGCACTGCTGATTGTGGCACAAAGAGGAGGATTGCAAACAAGACCTCTCAATCTTATGCACGCAAGTATGTATTGTGAAACCCAAAACACTGCACTTGTACTCAACACACCCTTTACTCTCTATCGCACATTCGGCAAACCAACACTCAAACCAAAGCATTTCTTTTCGGAAGAGGAAATAAAATCAATCTACAACCCACATATCACACCGCAAAGCTCCACTTGGGCAGACACACTCTTTGCTTCACCTCTGCAAGTTGGGAAAACAAATGTCGTAATCATTGTTTTGGAAAGTTTTTCTGCCGAATACTCAAAAACTTACAACACAACAGGCACTTCTTACACCCCTTTCTTGGATTCTTTGGCACAATACTCCATGGTATTTCAAGGTCTGTCAAACGGAAAGAGGTCCATAGACGGCATACCTGCCGTTTTGTCCTCTCTTCCTTTGATGATGGAAGAAAGTTATCTGACAAGCTGCTATGGAGACAACAATTTGGGTTCGCTTGCAGCCGATTTGTCAAAGCAAGGTTACGCAACAGCCTTCTTTCATGGGGGATATAACGGCACAATGAACTTTGACAACTATGTCAAAAAGATAGGATACGAATACTATTACGGCAAAGACGAGTACAACAACGACAAAGACTATGACGGAAACTGGGGAATATATGACGAACCTTTCCTACAATACATGGCAAAGCAGCTTGACACAATCTCAAAGCCCTTTGTAGCAACCCTTTTCACCCTTTCGTCTCATCACCCTTACAAAATACCCGCTCAACACAAAGGAAGATTTCCCAAAGGCAGCATGATAGTACATGAAACCGTGGGTTATTCAGACTATGCCTTGAAGAGATTTTTTGAGCAAGCCTCAAAAAGTGATTGGTTTTCCAACACTCTCTTTGTCATAACGGCAGACCACAGTGCCTTGACCTCACAAGAAGAGTTCAAAACCCAAATCGGACTGTTCAGAATACCGATGATAATCTACCACCCTTCGCTCAAACACCCGTTTGTGAGCGATATGACAATGCAACAGACCGACATCTATCCAACAATAGCCGATTTGCTACATTTGAACAACGATATATTTTGCTTTGGTCGCAGTGTGTTCTCCCCACAGCAACATTACTATATGTATTACACCAACGGAGAATATCTCCTTCTCATGAACGGCTGGTTGAGTAAGTACAAAGAAGGCTGTCCTTTGGAATTGTACTTTGAAAAAGAAGACCCCGGATTGAAAAACAACATTGCCGCAAAACACAAAGACATTGCCGCAAAGCATGAACGCCTCACCAAAGCAATCATTCAGCAATACAACAACAACATTATTTCAAACTCCACACACCCATAGACTGAAATGGAAGCAAAAAAGAAGATACTGTTCATTGTCAATCCCATTTCGGGAGTAGGAAAGCAAAAAGTGATAGAAAAAGCAGTCGATACCTATCTTGACAAAGACAAGTTCGACTACCAAATCGCCTACACATCATACGCACATCATGCAACAGCAATCTCTTTGGCAGCAGTATTGAAAGGAATTGACATTGTTGTTGCAGTAGGAGGGGACGGCTCGATAAACGATTGCGTCAAAGGGCTTGTATCGACGGGAGTTACCCTTGCCATAATACCGACAGGGAGCGGAAACGGCTTGGCTCGATGCCTCAACATACCACTTTCGGTAGAGCAGGCGATAAAAGCCATCAACCAAATGAAGACAACCCAAATCGATTGCATCAAACTAAACGACACAGTCTATGCAAGCATAGCAGGAATTGGCTTCGATGCACTCATAGCTCGCGAATTTGCCAAAACACACACAAGAGGTTTTCAACCCTATCTCAAACTTGTGTTGCAAAACTACCCGCAATACAAACCGCAAAACTACACTCTGATAATTGACGACATAGAAATAAACACACAAGCCCTCTTTGTCAGCTTTTCAAACTCCAATCAATTCGGCTTCGATGTGGAAATTGCAAACAATGCAAGCCTTTGCGACGGATTGATAGACGTAGTCATTGTACAAAAACCACCTTTGCCGCTGTTGTTTTGGACAGCACAGTGGCTCTTTTGGAAGAAATTTGACAACTCAATCTATGTAAATGCCTACCAAGCCAAGAAAGTAAGAGTGAAAAGCAATACACCGACAGGAGTAAACTTGGACGGCGAATACACAGAGTTTGACACAGACCTCACATTCGAGATAATGCCCGACAGCCTCAAAGTAATCATACCCTGACATTTGAAAACCGAAAAAACATACGCACAATGGGAAAGAAAAACAACAAAATCGGTGTAGTCTATTCGACCAATCCCGACTTTGAATACACCTACGAAGAAGACGAAGTGATTGAAACCCTGCCGCCAAACAAGCAAACCCTCAAAATACAGTTGGACAAAAAACAGCGGGCAGGCAAACAAGTAACCCTGATTGGCAACATCATTGCCACAAGCGACGACATCAAAGACCTATGTAAGGAATTGAAAGCCAAATGTGGCGTAGGAGGCAGCTGCAACGAAAGCGAAATCCTTCTGCAAGGCGATCATCGCGACAAAGTAATTGACATTCTGACCCAAAAAGGCTACAAAACCAAACGCATAGGCGGATAAGCGTCTCAAAACTCTTTCTTGCAGCAAAAACCAAACGCCGATTTGCCGAAATAAAACGCCCTTTCAAGAAAATAAAACGGCGAATTATTCGAGCAAAACGGCGAATTATTTCACTCAAAAACATCGAATTATTTTGCCAAAACGGCAAGTTTTTTCACTCAAAAAAGCGACTTTTTCAAGGCGTTTTCAAGCGAAAAAATCGCCTTTGTAAGTGCTTGATTTTCAAATCGCTCAT
>JAEDJL010000011.1 GCA_016296345.1 Bacteroidales bacterium
AACGGCGTTTGAGTAAAACCAAACGCCGTTTCATTTTTCCAAAACGCCGATTTATTCAAACAGAACGACGTTTTATTTTGTTCCATTCCAATTATATTTCGCCGGAAATATAGGCTTTTTATTGTAGATTCAAGAAATATCTGTATCTTTGCAGAAAACGTAAAAAAGAAAGGAGAAAATAACATGAACAAAAAGTCAAAGTTTTTAATTGTGTCATCATTACTTATGATGAGTTTCGCTTCGTGTAACGAAGACAGCCTAAATGACGATTTCGATGTTGCTTATGGAACAAAGGTTTCTACAATGGCTGACGGTGAAATGATTGTATTGGGAGATAAGTATCCTAACCCATATTCTGTATCAAATATGCAGGCAGCGTATTCTTCGCTAAAAAATATGGGAGAGGCTATTGGTAACATAAATATTAGAGCAACAGATTTGTATGTGAGGTTTCTACCATCAAACATTGCACAGTACAATCAGCTTAATGAGGATACAACTTTAGTGCTTTTCGATTACCCTTTGGATCGCGAAATTTTAGTGGAAGGAGATTATTATCACGATCCGAAAATAGAAGAAGGAAAATACACTTGGCTCTATACAACTGTTCCTATAGATTATCAATTTGACTCACAAATTAAGTATGAAATACTTGATAGTTGTTATATTGCACAAGATAACAATGAAAACATAATAACAGATGATGATAAATTGGAACAAATGTCATTTAGACGTTTAGGACTGGAAAATCAATTTGTTGATCCTGCAGAATTGGGGGCAAAAGGTTGGTTGTCTTCAAAGAAACCTAGTGGAAGGTACACTTTCTTCGATAATAGTCTTAATGCAAATGTTCCTGTTAAAAATGTAGTTGCTGTTTGTCATAATGTTGTAAAATGTGGTAGGGCAAGAATTGGAGTAGATGGAAATTATAAGATGGATAAGAAATTCCATACAAATGTTTCGTATTCCATAAAGTGGAGTAATAGCAAAGGATTTTCTGTGCATTATCCGATTATATTAGCAAACAGCTATTTAGGAGTGCATAATAAGAGTGGCTATAGTGAGAATATAACGAACAAAAATAAGTGGAAAATCGCAAACATCAATAATTCAGCGTATGAATACTACAGTATTTGTAATAAAAATAAAATACTGACGCCTCCGAATAACTTGAAAATATGGATGACAAACTTAACAAGTGGTAGCTCTGCTCCGATGCTTACTCGTGTTTGGCATCCAATAGGGGCAAATTCCTCTTCATCGTGGTCAAACTTTTTTGTAAATATCCTTTATGGTTTGCCAGCTACAGTTATAAATAATACTATTCTGAAGTTGGTCGGACCAGATGTTACCATAGGTGCAGATGGTAGAAATGTATCAAGTAGTTTTTATAAAGTTGTTTGTCATGAACTGTCCCATTCAAGTCATTTTGCTCAAGTTGGTAGTGAGTATTGGGCAAAATATATAAGCTTTATTATGACGTATGGAACATATGGTTCGATTACAGATAACAATGCTGGAATTTGTGGAGTTGGTGAAATGTGGGGATTTGCAATGGGTAATCTATTGACATATAATAAATATTCAATATCAATACCAAGTGGCGATTATTGGTTTAAGTGGCATATAATGTCTGATTTAATGAATGGTCAAATGCTTTCCATGAAAAATGTATTTGATTGCTTAACTAATGATGTTACTTCTCATGCGACGTTGAAAACTAAATTGACAACATTTTATCCTCAATACGCTAATGGAATCAATTCAGTGTTTAACTACTATGGATTTTAGAGAATATGAAAAGCATGAACAAGATTAAAATTTTTGCACAGTCGCTTGTGCTGATGCTTGTGGCAAGCTCTTGCGACCCGCTTATGGACAGCTGTTACACCGTGAGCAACAACAGCAACGAGACCTTGCACATTACGGTTTACCCTTCTGCAATCGAAAACACTTGCATTACCGATAAACAAAAGCCCTTGTGCAGCGGAATAGTCGGAAGTAAATCTGACTTGGACTTGTTTCTCTCGACCGATTTTGTGGGAGACATAAGAGTATTCCTCTCTATGGCAGACTCTTGCATTGTTCGCTTGGACGATTCCTGCGGAGCAGTGGTAAAAAAGTGGTACAGAAACTATGACCTCTCCTCTTCGAGTAAAGAATTTTTCGACAGAAGCTATTGGACAGAGGAAAGAGAGAATGGCACTCAGTTCATTTTTTCGATAAATGACAATGATTTGGAATTGATTAACCAATAAAAAAAGGAGTAAGTCATGAAGAAAACAAAACAAATAGTATGTTTGCTGAGCTTTTTTGCCGCAATGTCGCTTTTTAGTTCCTGCGACAGACATTTCTTCACCATATTGGAGATACAAAACGACACCGACGCCACATTGTATATCGAACTTGCAGGCGACAATCGAGCATCAAACACCATTTATGCACATCACAGCTCATGCTTGTTTGAAAACCAAGAAACACAAGAACACCTTGTTGATAAAATCAGCCGAAATTGTTTCGACAATGCCCTTGACGAATTTGATAATTGCGTGGTGAAGTTGAACGATAAAGACGGACAAACCCTCAAAATATGGTCGAAAGACGAAGCCAAGAACTCTTCTGGCAAAGAATTTTTTGACAAAAGCAGCTGGACGCAGCAACGCAAAGCCGACACACATATCTACACTTTTGTGATATGCAATGAGGATTTGAATTAAGCGAATTTTGCGAGCAACCAAAACGGCGTTTGAGTAAAACCAAACGCCGTTTCATTTTTCCAAAACGCCGATTTATCCGAGCAGAACGGCGTTTGATTTTGTTTGCTTTTTGCAATCGACAAGACCGAAAAATCAAGTCTAAATTTTGTCATGATACATAAAAGCAGTATTTTTGCAAAGTGATATGACCTTTTGCAGTCATGAATTGTTTTCTTTGGTATGGGAAATGACAAAAAACTTATAGACAGTGTAACTAACGAGCAGTATAAGTACGGCTTTGTTACTGATATTGAGACAGAACTGATAGACAAAGGTCTCAATGAACAAGTGGTGTGCAGGATTTCGGAGCTCAAAGGAGAGCCTGAGTGGTTGAGGGAGTTCCGTTTGCAGGCTTACCGTCGTTTTGTGAAGATGAAGTGTCCTGATTGGGCTCATCTCGACATTCCGCCGATAGATTTGCAGAACATCATCTACTATGCAGCTCCCAAGAAGAAAAAACAGTTGTCGAGTTTGGACGAAGTCGATCCTGCTTTGTTGGATACTTTCAACAAGTTGGGCATTTCGTTGGACGAACAGAAGCGTCTGAGCGGTGTTGCGGTCGATGCGGTGATGGATTCGGTGAGCGTGAAGACCACTTTTCAAGACACCTTGCAAAAGGCAGGGGTTATATTCTGCTCGTTCAGCGAGGCGGTAAAGCAATATCCCGAGCTTGTAAAGCAATACTTGGGAAGCGTTGTTCCGGCAGGCGACAACTACTTTGCAGCTCTCAATTCGGCAGTCTTTTCGGACGGCAGCTTTTGCTATATCCCCAAGGGAGTGCGTTGTCCTATGGAATTATCGACCTATTTCAGGATAAACGCAGGCGGAACTGGTCAGTTTGAGAGAACACTCATCGTTGCCGACCAAGGAAGCTATGTTTCGTATATGGAAGGTTGCACTGCACCGCAGCGAGACGAGAACCAGTTGCACGCAGCCATTGTAGAAATTGTGGTAATGCAAGATGCAGAAGTCAAATACTCCACTGTACAAAATTGGTATCCCGGCGACAAGGACGGAAAGGGCGGAATATACAACTTTGTTACCAAAAGAGGAATTTGCAAGGGCAACAATGCCAAACTCTCTTGGACACAGGTCGAGACAGGTTCTGCAATCACTTGGAAATATCCAAGTTGCATTTTGCAGGGAGACAACAGTGTCGGAGAGTTTTACTCTGTTGCTGTTACAAACAACCATCAGCAGGCAGACACAGGCACAAAGATGCTGCACATAGGTCGCAATACCAAGAGTACAATCATAAGTAAAGGAATTTCGGCAGGCAAAAGCCAAAACTCATACAGAGGTTTGGTGAAAGTAAACAAGGGAGCAGAAAATTCAAGGAACTATTCGCAGTGCGATTCGCTCCTTTTGAGCGACACTTGCGGCGCTCACACCTTCCCATACATCAAAGTGGAAAACCAATCCTCGGTTGTAGAACACGAAGCCACCACTTCCAAAATATCAGAAGACCAGCTGTTCTACTGTCGTCAGAGAGGAATAAGCCAAGAGCAGGCAATAGGACTTATAGTCAATGGATACGCCAAAGAAGTCCTGAATAAATTACCGATGGAGTTTGCTGTCGAAGCACAGAAACTTCTTTCCATAAGCCTTGACGGCTCAGTCGGGTAGAGTGAGAATGAGAAAAGATGAGGTTTGAAGGGCAAAATACTGATGGAAATTAAGAGAATACTTGTAATAAGATTTAGTTCTATTGGAGACATTGTGCTGACAACGCCCGTTGTCAGAGCATTAAAGAAGAGCTTTCCGCAGGCAGAGTTGCACTATCTGACAAAACCGGCAAATGCTGCCCTGCTTGCCAACAACAAATACATAGACCGAGTTCATATATTGACCTCAGATTATGCCCGAATGCTCAAATCGTTACGCTCTTTGGAGTTTGACTATGTTGTAGATTTGCAAAAAAACTTCCGTTCGGGGAGAATAAAACGCTCTTTGGGCGTAGAGAGTTCCTCTTTTCCCAAGCTGAACTTCAAGAAGTGGCTCTTTGTACGCTTCAAGCGTCAGTGTCTTCCGCCGGTTCACGTTGTCGATAGATACTTTGAGGCAGTCAAGCCGCTCGAAGTGGTCAATGACGGCATGGGATTGGACTATTTCTTGCAGGAAGAGGACTTTGTAAGCCCCGATTTTCTGCCGTTGGACTTCCAAAACGGCTATGTGGCTTGCGTTGTCGGCAGTAAGCACAGCACAAAGCAGATGCCGATTGACATAATGGTCTCTTTGTGCCGCCTTATTCAAAAACCAATACTCTTACTTGGCGACGACAACGACCGAGACAAGGCAATGGCGGTGGAAAAGACCGTGGGAACAAAGGTTTTTAACGCTTGCGGAGCATACAATATCAATCAGAGTGCATATCTTTTGAAAAACTCCGTCGGAGTTATCGCTCCCGACACAGGACTTATGCACATTGCCTCAGCCTTTGACAAAGACATCGTTGTGGTTTGGGGAAACACAGTGCCGGCTTTCGGAATGTATCCTTACAGAGCCAAGAATTCAAAGGGCAAGACCTACAATTTTGAAGTGCAAGGCTTGAAATGTCGTCCGTGCAGCAAGTTGGGATATGACAAATGCCCGAAGCGGCACTTCAAGTGCATGAAACGACAAGACGTAAACGCCATGGCAGAGATTGTAAACTCTTGGAGTGAAAATTGAAACACGCAAAAGAACTCAATACAATGGAAAAAGACTACAAAGGAGCTTTGACTTCGTTTCAACATCTGTTGGAGATAATGGACACATTGAGGCAACAATGTCCGTGGGACAGGAAACAAACCAACCTTTCCTTGAAGCCCAACACCATAGAAGAAGTTTACGAGCTGGCACAAGCCATAGAGGACGACGACACTGACGACATAAGGAAAGAACTTGGCGACTTGTTGCTGCATATCGTCTTTTATGCCAAAATTGGCGAAGAGAAAGGCTTGTATGACATCAAGTCGGTGATTGATTCTCTTTGTGAGAAGCTCATAAGACGCCACCCTCATATTTACGGAGAGGCGAAGGCAGAAACAGCCGACCAAGTCCGCAAGACATGGGAGCAGATTAAACTAACCGAAGGCAGAAAGGGAGTACTCTCGGGCGTTCCCCGCGGATTGGAATCCATAATCAAGGCATACCGTCTGCAAGAGAAAGCCGCAGGAGTGGGCTTTGATTGGGACAATGCCGAACAGACTTGGGCAAAAGTAGAAGAAGAGACAGCCGAACTGAGACAAGAAGTAGCCAAAGCCGACAACAAAGAGCGGATAAGTGAAGAATTCGGAGACCTACTCTTTGCAATGATAAACTATGCCCGCAAGTTGGACATCAATCCCTCCCATGCGTTGGAACAAACCAACAAGAAGTTTATCCGACGCTTCGAATACATAGAGCAACAAGCCGAACAAGAAGGTAAAACCCTGCCACAGATGAGCTTGGACGAAATGGAAGCACTATGGCAACAGGCAAAGCACCAACCAAAAGACCAAAAGTAAATACTCACTCCAACCAACACAAAGATAAAAACGGCACATTATGACAGAGATAATACCACAAAATCATTTTGAAGTGAACACCTACGTTTTGTATGACCAAACAAAAGAATGCGTATTGGTCGATGTGTGTTCGCAAACCGAGAGAGAAAAAGCTGCGATTGTCGATTTTGTCAATTGCAACGGCTTGAAAGTAAAGCATATCTTGCTTACCCACCCACATATCGACCACCTTTGCGGAGCAGAGTTTGCTTGCAAGGAGTTTGCTCTTCCTCTCAGTATGTCGGTCGATGCTGTCGAGGTCTTGAAAACAGCCTCTTGGCAGGCTGAAGCCATGGGATTTCTGCCCATAAACGTCAATAACATACCTACAAAGACCATTGTGCCGGGCGAAGAGATTGTTTTCGGCACATCGACGATAAAAACAATAGAGTGTTCGGGTCATTGCCCGGGAAGCCTTTGCTACTATAACGAAGCAGAAGGGTATGTCATTACAGGCGATGCCCTCTTTTGCCAAAGCATAGGAAGAACCGACTTGCAGGGAGGCGACTTGGATTTGCTGATGCGAAACCTCAAAGAAAATATACTTACTCTCCCAAGGCAGACTGTGGTATATCCGGGACACGGACCGCAAAGCACCATTGGCGACGAGAAGGATTACAATCCCTTTTTCCTATAATCAAACAGCAGACTGACAGATGAAAAAACTATTTCTTTTTTCTATCCTCATGGTTTTTGCTTTGGTTGGCTTGCAAGCCCAAAACTTCAAGGCAGGCTTGCTTGCAGGAGCAGTGCCTTCGCAGGTTGATGGAGACAACATGAGCGGATTTAACAAAATTGGTTGGACTGCCGGAGCTTATTTGAGCTTGGAGCAGGGCAAAAACATAGTTTGGCAGATAGACATAGCCTACACCACAAAGGGAAGCAGGCAAAAGAGTAGCAAAGATTACGATTATTCGAGATCAAACATCAGTGCGTCATACATAGACTTTGTTTTCAGTTGCGGATACAGGCTTACGGACAACATTGTCTTGAAAGCAGGTCTCACACCCTCGGTTCTAATTTCCCACAAAGAAGAAAACTCTTACGGATATGAGCCTTCGGAGGGCATAGGCTTTACTCCGCTGAACCTTCTCTGTATGGCAGGAGCTTCATACTCCTTTGGAGAACATTGGGCTGTCAATGCAGCGTACAACTATTCGCTTTTGAGTTTCAGAAGCGGCAAATTGTACTTTATCAACTTTGACTTCAAAAGAGTCAATGCCCAATTCCACAACTACATAACACTGAGTGTTTCATACCAATTTTGATAATAAGACACCAAAAAGATAATCCACCGCAATGAAAAGCCACGGCAAGACAAATTCAGGAAGTGTTTGCAGATTTTTTCGCTGGTCGAGAAAGTCTTCCTCGGCTTTCAACTCACTCAAAAGAGTTGTCGTAATTGCAAGATTATCAGTCGATATAGCAGATGCCTCACTAAGGAAAACAAAACGCCGTTTTGGCAAAATGAAACGGCGAGTTATTTTGCTAAAACGCCGAGATATTTTACCAAAACGGCGAGATGATTTTTTGCTTCTTTTATTGGCAGAATTGAGGAGCTGTTTTTGTGGGATTTTTATGCCTTCTTGCCAAGCTGAGAGGGTGGAAGCTGCTGTCGAAAAGCAGGGCGAAAATATATTTACATTGATTGGTTATTGTCGCAGGCGGACAGGGCGTCCGTTTGCGACTTTTTTATTTAATATATCACAGACATGATACAACAGATTAAAGAAAAAGTCTTGTCAGGTGGTAAAATCACCATGCAAGAGGCTGAATTTTTGTATTTTTCGACCGACAAACAAGAGCTGTTTGCCGCCGCAGAAGAGATAACCGCCAAAATGGTCGGCAAGGTCTTCGAGATGTGTTCGATAATCAACGCAAAAAGCGGAAAATGCAGCGAAGACTGCAAGTGGTGCGCCCAATCGGCTCACTATAACGGCAAATGCGATGTTTATTCGCTCTTGGACTATGATGAAGTTCTTTCTTGTGCCAAGATGAATGAGCGTCAGGGAGTGAAGAGATACTCTTTGGTTTGTTCGGGAAAGCGATTGAGCAATCAAGATGTGGACAAGATGTGCCAAATGGTGAGGGAATTGAAAAAGGATACCTCGCTTCACATTTGTGCAAGTCTCGGTTTGATGGAAAAAGATGCACTTAAAAAACTCTATGATGCAGGAGTGAGCCGCTATCACTGCAACTTGGAGGCAGCACCTTCCTATTTCCCAACGTTATGCAGCACACATACCACGGCAGAAAAGCTGAAAACTCTGCAAGCTGCCCGAGAGGTCGGAATGGAAGTGTGCAGCGGAGGAATAATCGGCATGGGTGAGAGTGCAAAGCAACGTTTGGAACTTGCCTTTGCCCTAAGGGAAACAGAATTACAAAGCGCCCCTGTGAACATTCTTAATCCTATTGAAGGCACTCCGCTCGAAAATACACCGCCTCTTGCAGAAGAAGACATACTTCGCACACTTGCCGTGTTCAGATTTATTCTTCCCAAAGTGCAAATACGTTTTGCAGGCGGCAGACGTCTTTTGGACAAATCGATAGTGCAACAGGCAATGAGGATTGCAGTAAACTCTGCAATAGTAGGGGATATGCTCACAACGCTTGGCAATGATGTTTCGGAAGATAAGCAAATGATTAAAACCGCAGGCTATGACCTATAACGAACTCTTGGAATACGACAAACAACACCTCTGGCACCCGTACGCAAGTGCCACAAATCCGCTTACAGTCTTCGGAGTAAAAAGAGCAGAGGGCGTAAGGATAGAATTGTTTGACGGAAGACAGCTCATAGACGGTATGTGTTCGTGGTGGGCTGCCATTCACGGCTACAACAATCCTGCATTGAATGCCGCAGCCTGCGAACAAATCAGCCAAATGTCCCACATAATGTTCGGAGGTCTCACTCACGCTCCTGCAATCCTGCTTGCAGAGAAAATACTCAGCCTTGTCGATAGCAGCTTTCAAAAGATTTTCTTTGCCGATTCGGGTTCTGTTGCAGTGGAAGTGGCAATGAAAATGGCAGTTCAGTACTTTGCCGCAACAGGTCAGCCACAAAAGAACAATTTTGTAACCATTCGCAAGGGCTATCACGGAGATACTTGGAATGCAATGAGCGTTTGCGACCCTGTAACGGGAATGCACAGCCTTTTTGGAGACGACTTGCCGAAACGATACTTTGTTTCCTCTCCCGAAGGCGAAGACACAAGCGAGTTGGAGCAGATTGTAAGAGAACACAAAGACCACCTGGCAGCCCTTATTCTCGAACCGATAGTTCAAGGAGCCGGAGGAATGCACTTTTACAGCCCCGAGTTTGTCAATAAGGCTGTAAGGATTTGCAAGGACAACGGTTTGCTTGTCATTTTTGATGAGATAGCAACAGGCTTTGGCAGAACAGGCAAGCTCTTTGCCTATCAGCATACGTCGGTTGTGCCTGACATTATGTGCATAGGCAAAGCCCTCACAGGGGGATACCTTACCCTTTCGGCAGTTCTTACAAACGACAAAGTAGCTTCTGCAATCTCTGAAAATCCTCCCCATGCCTTTATGCACGGACCAACATTCATGGCAAACCCTCTTGCTTGTGCCGTGGCATTGGCAAGTATCAATCTTCTGATTGCCTCTCCTTGGCAACAGAGAGTAAGAAACATCGAAGCCAAACTCAAAGAGCTTCTCTCGCCTGCCCGAGAGTTTGACAACGTTGCCCAAGTCAGGGTGTTGGGAGCAATAGGCGTTGTGCAGATGAAGCAAGATGTCAATATGGAATTTGCAGAGAGAAGATTTGTTGAGGAAGGTATCTGGGTAAGACCCTTTGGCAAGTTGGTATATGTGATGCCTGCTTATATCATTTCCGAAGAGGATTTGACCTTTCTTTGTACCAAACTGCTAAAAGTGGTAAAGGAATGTTAGAACGCTTGAATAAGGATTTGCAAGCCTTGAAAGACGAGAGTATGTTCCGCACTCTGCCCGATGTTATGGTGCAGGGACGCTTTGTTGTGGCAAAAAACGGACGCAAGATGCTCAATCTCTCGTCCAACGACTACCTTTCGATAGGCTCTGATGAGACTTTGAGGCAGGAGTTCTTTGCTTCCAATTCTCCCGAAGCCTTTTCCTCATGTTCGTCGAGGCTTATGAGCGGATTTGATGCTTGCACTTGCAGTCTCGAAAGCACGCTTGCCGATTTGTATTCCAAGCCTGCGGCAGTTGTTTTCAACTCCGGCTATCATGCAAACACCTCCATTTTGCCTGCAATCACTACTTCGCGGACGCTGATTGTGGCAGACAAGTTAGTCCATGCAAGTTTGATTGACGGCATGTTGCTTTCCAAGTGCGACTTTGTTCGTTTTGCTCACAACAATCTTGAAAAGCTCGCCTCCATATTGGAAAGCAAGCACTCAAAGTACGATGAGGTTATTGTGGTGAGCGAAAGTACTTTCTCGATGGACGGAGATGTGTGCGATTTGAGGGCTTTGGCAGGGTTGAAGCGTTGCTACAACAATGTATATCTTTATATCGATTGCGCCCATGACCTTGCCGTTGTTGGCAAGGGAGGCTTGGGCGAGGCAGAACGGCAGGGGGTTATCGATGATATTGATTTGCTTGTTGCAACCTTTGGAAAAGCTGTTGCAAGTTACGGAGCTTTTTGTGTGTGCAGCCAAGTTGTCAAAGACTATTTGGTCAATAAGGCAAGGGGTTTCATCTTTTCGACAGCTCTTTCGCCGCTTCAAATGCAGTGGACGGGCTTTGTGATTGATAAGTTGGCATCTTTTGATTGCCAAAGGAAGAAGCTGCAAAGCAATGTAAGCCATTTTCTCGGCAGATTGAAGGAAAAAGGTTTGCAAACTCCGTCTTCTTCTCACATTGTGCCGATAATTGTCGGCAGCTCCGAGCAGGCAGTGAAAAAGGCAGAGCTTTTGGCAGAGCAGGGCTTCTATTGCCTTGCAGTAAGACCGCCTACAGTGCCGCAAAACAGCTGTCGGTTGAGGCTGTCTCTCAATTCGGCAATGAGCTTTGAAGAGTTGGATAATCTTATCGATATTTTGTAAACTCAATCAAGTGGTTTGAAAACATGAAAACAAAACTTATAAGGACAAAATCGCCAAGCAGGTGTGTGAAAGCGGTCTTTCTCGGTTGGTCGGCAGACGATGCAATGGAGAGACTCTTTGTTTCGGAAGATTGCGATGTGCTTTTGGTGTGGGATTACAGAGATTGGACGTTCGATTACTCCCTTTTGGAAGGTTATGAGCAGATAAAACTGTTTGCATGGAGCTTGGGAGTGTTTGCTTCGGGCGAAGTGATGAGCCTTTGTTCTCAAAAGCCTGTACGCTCTGTGGCTTTTGCAGGCACATTGCAGCCGATTGACAATGCCAAAGGCATTCCCCCAAAAATATATGAGCTTACTCTTAATACACTAAGCCCTGCCGCCCTTAGAAAGTTTCGTCTCAGAATGTGCGGAGGGGCAGAGGGTTTGAAAACTTTTCCACTCGGAGAAAGGGATAGCGATATTGAAGAACTGAAAGAGGCTCTTGTTTCGATAGAGAAGCGATATAGTGCAGAAGAGACAGGCAATTTCGCTTTCGACAAGGCGTATATAAGCGGCAGAGACAAGATTTTTCCGCCGGACAATCAGCTCTCGGCATGGCAAAGCACCACAGAGAGCGAAACAATCGACTGTGAGCATTTTGATTTTGAACAGATGAGAAACATATTTGCCGAACTATGATAGACAAAGGTTTGATTGCACAGCGATTTTCCAAGGCTTGGAAGACCTACGAAGAGTATGCAGTTGTTCAAAATCAAATAGCTGACAGTCTGATTGTTATGCTGCAAAATTATTTCGCCGTTTCAGCAAAACAAAACGCCGTTTCAGGCGGACAAAACGGCGTTTTATTTGAGCAGAACGGCGTTTTGTTTCAAAGGGTCTTTGAAGTGGGTTGCGGAAGCGGACTTCTGACCCGAAAAATGCTCGAAAACTTCGAGTGTAGAAGCTATGTTGCAAACGACATTGCCGATGTTGTTTCTCTGCCTTCTCAGGTCAAGTTTTGCAAAGGCGATGCCGAGAGAATGGATTTCCCCAAGGATATTTCCATACTTGTTTCTGCCTCTTGCATACAGTGGTTTGAAAATGTGGGAGCTTTTTTCAAAAAGGCTCACAAGGCTTTGGCAGAGGGCGGATTGATGCTTGTGTCTTCTTTTGGCAGGGATAACCTTTCTGAATTTGCCTCCTTGGGTATCAAATCTTTGGACTATCTGCCTTTGGACGACTTGTTGCAAATGTTGTCCGAAGACTTTGAAGTCCTTTATGCACAAGAGCAGCACATAGTTCAGTGGTTCGATTCTCCCACTGACATACTGCGTTCGCTCAAGGCAACAGGCGTCAATTCGCTTGGCAAAGTCCCTTGGAGCAAGAGCCGTCAGATTGAGTTTATTGACCAATATAACAAAAACTTTTGCCAAGACGGCAAATTCTCTCTGACTTATAATCCTATTTATTTAATGATGAAAAAACGATAAAACGGCATGAAAGACAACATTTATTTTGTTTCGGGAATTGGAACAGACATTGGAAAAACCTACGCCACCGCCTTTTTGGCAAACAAATGGCGAAAGGAAGGAATGAATGTGATAACGCAAAAATTCATTCAAACAGGCTGCAAAGGGATTTCGGACGATATTATGGTTCATCGCCGTCTGATGAATATGCCTCTTTGCACCGAAGACACAAATCAAACAACCTGCGGAGCAATCTTCTCATATCCTGCCTCAATTCACCTTGCTGCCGAAATTGATGGCAGCGAAGTTGATTTGAAAGCAATAGAAGAAAAGACGAACTGCCTTTCGGAGAAGTTTGACAGGGTGTTGGTCGAAGGAGCAGGGGGACTTATGGTGCCGATAAGACAAGACCTCTTGACCATTGACCATGTTGCAGCGATGAATTACAAAGTTGTGTTTGTAACAAACCCTTTCCTTGGTTCGATAAACCACAGCCTTTTGTCCTTTGAGGCAATGAAAGCAAGGAATATGAGACTTGATACGCTGATATTCAACAATTTTACAAAGGCTGAGCGAAGCGAATTGATAGAGCGGGATTCGGAAAAAATCATTCGTCTCTATGCCGAAAAAATGTTTGGAGAGATAGAAGTGTTGAGCTGTGGCGAGATAAGAGGTTGAAGTTTTGATTGTTTTTTGTGACAAGTCATAAAACAAACAAGCCCAAAAGTGCGTATTATATCAAGTAAGCAGGCAGGGCAGGTTTGCTTTTGCCTTTGTGGTTTAATCAAAAAAAACATGACAGACATGAAAAAACATCTATCAATTCTCGTCTTGCTTGTTGTCGTTTGTGCTTTTGGCAGAGCGAACGCTTGCACGGGAATAACATTGACAACCAAAAATAACGAGGTTGTTGCAGCTCGTACAATCGAGTGGGCTTATACCGAAATCGGAAGCCGTTATACCATTGTTCCGAGAGGATATGTTCAGAGGTCTTTTGTTCCCGGTGGAGCAAAGGAGGGAATGGAGTTTGCTGCTCGCTATGGTTATGTGGGTCTTGCGGTCGAACAAGCCGAGTTTGTGGTCGAAGGAGTAAATGAAGCGGGGCTTTCGGCAGGTCTTTTCTACTTTCCTTCATACGGAGAGTACCCTGCGTATGACAAGTCGAAGAATAGCACTACAATAAGCGACTTTCAGCTTGTTTCTTGGATACTTGGCAACTTCAAGAGCGTCGATGAGGTTAAGCAGGCAATGAAAACAGTGAGAGTTACGGCGATTGACCCTCGCAGCAGCACGGTTCATTGGAGAGTTATCGACCCTTCGGGAAAGCAGATTGTCATAGAGATTGTCTCCCAAGAAGTGAAAATCCATGACAACCCCATAGGAGTACTCACAAACTCACCGTCGTTTGATTGGCACTTGACAAACTTGAACAATTACATCAATTTGTTTACGGGAGCTGCCCCAAACAAAACAATGGGTTCTCTTGCTCTTTCTCCAATCGGGGGAGGCTCCGGATTGCTTGGCATTCCGGGTGATATGACACCGCCTTCGCGTTTTGTGCGTGCAGCTTTCTTTCAAACAGCAGCTCCAAAGCTCGCAACAACTACCGAAACCGTTTTGCAGGCTTTTCATATCCTCAACAATTTTGACATTCCTGTCGGAATACAATTTGCAGATGGTCAATCGGTTGCCGATATTCCGAGTGCAACTCAGTGGACTGTGGCAACGGATTTGAAAAACAGAAAGATATATTACCGCACCATGTTCAATAGCGAGATAAGATATTTTGACCTTGCGGAGATTGACTTTGCAAAGGTGAAGTATCAGTCAGAACTTTTGGACAAGACAAAACAACAACCGCTCAGAAAAGTGGAGATAAAACGATAGGGGAATTTGATTGAAATGATAAGAAAGCCGCCTGCCTTGACCGAGTGCAGACGGCTTTCTTTCGTTTTGGGAAACTTTTGTAACTTTGCACTCTGAGAATAAAACGATACAAGACAATGGCAGGCAAAAAAGAAACCGACACTCCTTTGATGAAGCAATACAATGCGTTGAAAGCCGAATATCCCGACACCATTTTGCTTTTCAGAGTTGGCGATTTTTATGAGACTTTCGGGCAAGATGCCATTGAGGCTTCCCGAATTTTGGGAATAACTCTTACCAAACGCGGAGGCGGAGACGAAAACGAATTGGCAGGTTTCCCTTTCCATGCGATAGATACCTATCTTCCAAAATTTTTACGTCAAGGCAAGAGAGTTGCCATTTGCGAACAGTTGGAAGACCCCAAGAGTGTGAAAGGTCTTGTCAAAAGAGGGGTTACCGAAGTGGTTACTCCATCGATGAGCTACAACGAAAAAACTTGCGACAGCCCTGCAAATACTTACCTTTGCGGTATTCACTATGACAAAAAAGGCGTCGGTGCTGCCTTTATCGACATTTCGACAGGTGAGTTCTTCATAAGTCAAGGGGATAATCAGGAGATAGAAAAATTGTTGCAGTCTTTGTCGCCCAAAGAGGTCGTTGTACAGAAAAAATATTTCAGAGAATTTGAACAACAGCACCCCGAGGTGGCATACATCAAGACTTACGAAGACTGGGTGTTCAAAAAAGATTATGCAAACCAAACCTTGATGGAGCATTTCGGCACAAACTCGCTCAAAGGTTTCGGAGTTGAGGATTGCGAGCAGGCAGTGATTGCAGCAGGTGCAGCCCTTACCTATATGAAAGAGACATTGCACACTCAGCTTGCCCATATCAGCAATGTTCAAAAGATAAATTCTCGTAACTATCTCTGGCTTGACAAGTTTACAATCCGCAATCTCGAAATTGTATCGTCTTCAAACGAGAACGCAAAGACACTTTTGAGCGTTTTGAACCGTACTCGAAGCTCTATGGGATTGAGATTGTTGCAGCGATGGTTGCTTTTGCCGCTTTTGGACATCGAACAGATTAAGCAGAGGCAGGATATGGTGGAGGCATTCCTCGATAGTGAAGAACTATCCATGGAAACAGCCGAGGCAATCAGCCTCATAGGCGATTTGGAGAGGGCTTTGTCCCGCGTTGCCTTTGCAAGAGTGCAGCCATCGGAGCTTGTGAGCTTGAAAATGGTTATTTGGCAAATTGGAAAGCTCAAAGAACTTTTTGCCAATTCAGACAATGACCTCATAAAGGAGCGAGGCAGTCGGTTGTATGCCTGCGAGGATTTGGCAGAATACTTGGACAAATACATAGATGCCGATGCTCCCAACAGCATTGCAAAAGGCGGTGCGATAGCTTGCGGAGTTGATGAGCGATTGGACAGTTTCAGAATGTTGGCAGGCAATTCCAAAAAGGTGCTTGAGCAAATCAGACAAAAGGAAAGCGAAACAACCGGCATCACTTCGCTCAAAGTGGGCTACAACAACGTCTTTGGCTACTATTTGGAGGTAACAAATTCTCACAAAGACAAAGTTCCGCAAAACTGGGTGAGGAAACAAACTCTCGCAAACTGCGAACGATATATCACAGAGGAGCTGAAAGAATTGGAAAACAACATAATAAACGCCCAAGAGAACATTTTGCAAATAGAAAGCGAGATTTACTCTCAGGTTGTTGCCAAGACAGCCGAATATATCGACAAGTTGAAAGAAGATGCAACCATTATAGCTCAAACAGACTGCCTTCTGTCATTTGCAAACGTTGCAAGGCAAAACTCTTACACCAAACCTGTAATCACTTCCGAAAAGACAATCACGATAAAGCAGGGAAGACACCCCGTAATCGAGCAATCGCTTCCCGCAGGAGAGGAATATGTTGCAAACGATGTTTATCTTGACCCGGACAATCAGCAAATCTGCATAATAACAGGACCGAATATGTCGGGAAAGAGTGCATACCTCCGACAGACTGCTCTTATCACTCTCATGGCTCAGGTTGGTGCTTATGTGCCTGCCCGATTTGCCGAAATCGGAGTGGTCGATAGGATTTTTACAAGGGTGGGTGCAAGCGACAATATCTCGTCGGGAGAGAGTACTTTCATGGTCGAAATGAACGAGGCGGCGTGTATTTTGAACAATCTTTCGGACCGCAGTCTTGTGTTGCTCGATGAGATTGGCAGAGGCACATCTACATACGACGGAGTGTCGATTGCATGGGCTATAGCTTCGTTTATTCACAACGACAAGCACAGAGCCAAAACCCTTTTTGCAACTCACTATCATGAATTGATAGACATGCAGGGGCAATATGAGCGAATAAAGAACTATCACGTCAAGGTGAAAGAGAGCGGCAAGGATGTAATATTTTTGAGAACCATAGAAAGCGGCGGAAGCGAGCAGAGCTTCGGAATACACGTCGCACGGCTTGCAGGAATGCCTAAAAGCGTGATAGAAGAAGCCGAATATATGCTTTCACAGCTCGAAAGCAAGGAGAAAAAAGGCAAAAAAACGGCGAAAAAAGCCGAAAAGAAGCCTCAAAACGACTTTCAGTTGAGTTTTATTCAGCTTGAAGACCCACTTTTAACAGACATTAAAGATACCATTCTAAGTGTTGATTTAGAAAATCTTACACCTATTGAAGCTCTCAACAAGCTGTACGAAATCAAGAAAAGATTGGAAAAAATTTGATTTTTATTTGGTGGAAATGAAAAAACGGCGTATCTTTGCAAACGCAAATCAGGCGGAAATAGCTCAGTTGGTAGAGCACAACCTTGCCAAGGTTGGGGTCGCGAGTTCGAGTCTCGTTTTCCGCTCTCCAAAAAAGAAATCCGATTATTTCGGATTTTTTTTTAGCCATACGGGCTCTGGTGGTGGAATTGGTAGACACGCAGGACTTAAAATCCTGTGAACATTGCGTTCGTACGGGTTCAAGTCCCGTCCGGAGTACAAAAGAGAAAAGAGGTCAATCGTTTTGACAGACCTCTTTTCTCTTTTTGTTTTATTTGTTCTACATCATGTCTTGTTTTTCCGCAAATTCCATATAGGATTTTGAGAAAGCGACAGAGTCCCTTTCGGGATAGCGTACTTCGGTAAAGACTTTTGCAAGATTGTCTTGCCCTGCCTGACGGATATATTCTTTGATTTGCGGCAGTTGTTCAAAGTCCGAATAGAGTTCTTCTATCTTTTCGTCCGAGTAGTCTTGGTATTGTTCGCTGTGGACGACGGCTTGAAGCGGCAGACGCTCGGTAAGAGCAGGCGTTTTGGCAGGATAGCCGAGTGTTATGGTCGTTATCGGTATTACGTGCTTTGGAAGATTAAGCAATTCGGCAATAGGTTCTGCCATATAGGTAACAGTGCCTAAGTAACAAGCCCCGATGCCCAAGGCTTCGGCTGCCGAAACCATGGCTTGGGAGCATATAGTGGCGTCAATGGTCGAAACCTGAAACCACAAGAAGTTGTTGTAAGCGGGTTTTGCTCCTCTTTTTTCGCAGTATTTGTGAAAACGATTGACATCTGCACAAACCGTAAGCACAGTATCGGCAGTGCTTACCATAGGTTGGTTGAAGTGCAGCTTGCAAAGGGCATCTTTTCGCTCCTGCTGCCTTGTTACTATAATGGAATAAAGTTGCATATTGCCGCAATTTGAAGCTCTTATGCCTGCTTCAAGTATCAAGTCCAAATCTTCGCGGCTTATTTTTTTGTCCGAGTATTCTCTGATTGTACGTCTTGACAACAGAGTGTTCAATTCTTGCTTTGACATATTTGTATCTTTGTTGTGATTGTTCCAAAAGCTATTTTCGGTGCAAAGGTACAACAAATAAATCGGTTGCAAAACGCCCTTTGGCTCAAATAAAATGGCGTTTTGAAAAAATAAAACGGCGTTTTGTCGCTCTGAAACGGCGTTTTACAAAGACAGGAATTGTGCCTGCAACACAAAAGAGACGATGTCTTTGTTATTTGTGCCGAAGACATCGTCTCAAAAAGATAAAAAAACACGAATATTTAACCCAAATATGATTGCAAAATCTGAGAACGAGAGGTGTGTTTCAATCGTCGTATTGCTTTCTCTTTGATTTGGCGTACTCTCTCTCTTGTCAAGTCAAACTTCTCACCGATTTCGTCCAATGTCATGGGAGGATAGCCTTCCAAACCGAAGAACATCTTGATGATGTCGCCTTCTTTGGGAGACAAAGTGGAGATTGCACGATTTATTTCGGTCTTCAAGCTCTCGTACATCAGCTCCGACTCGGGTGTAGAGCCGTCGTCGTTTCTCATGTAGTCGTACATATTGTTCTCTTCGTCCGAAGCAAGAGGTGCATCCATCGAAAGGTGCTTGCCACTGTTGCGTAGGTTTTCGCTCACTTCTGCAAGCGGCATATCCAACTCTTCTGCAAGTTCGCCTGCATTGGGCGCACGCTCATATCTTTGCTCCAACTGAGCGTATGTTTTGGTAATCTTGTTGAGCGAACTGATTTTGTTCAGTGGCAGACGCACAATTCGCGATTGTTCTGCCAAGGCTTGCAATATCGATTGGCGTATCCACCAAACGGCATAGGAGATAAACTTAAATCCTCTTGTCTCGTCAAATCGTTGTGCTGCCTTTATCAATCCGAGATTACCCTCGTTTATCAAATCGGGAAGGCTCATGCCTTGATTTTGATACTGTTTTGCCACAGAGACTACAAAACGAAGATTAGCTTTTGTAAGTTTCTCCAAAGCGATGCGGTCTCCTGCTTTAATTCTTTGGGCAAGTTGTACTTCTCCTTCGGGAGAGAGCATTTCCAATCTGCCAATCTCCTGCAAGTACTTGTCCAAAGAAGTAATTTCTCTGTTTGTCAGCTGCTTTGTAATTTTCAGTTGTCTCATTCTTCTATCTCAAATTTCAAACAAAACTATAACACTTTACGAACAAAACGCCGTTTTGTTACATTCTTTTGGTCGGAATATTGCCCAAAACGGCATTTTTTTGCAATTATTGTATGCTTATTTTTCTTGATATGCGGGTTGAGTTGATTGTCATGGTCAAAAAGTAGTATCCTTTCTCGAAACTGCTTATGTCAATCTCCTCGGGCAAAATGTCCCACGCCTTTACAACTCGTCCGTTTGCGTCGGAAAGTTGTGCGTTGGTTATTCTGCTTGTGCCACACTTGACGTGCAAGATGTGAGTTGCAGGATTGGGATATATTTTCAGCTCTTCGATTTTTGAAGAAGCTGCATCAATTCCTTGGTCGCCCACAATGACGGTCTGAATTTCTGTCCAATCGGAAACATCTGCCGAAGAGCAAATCGCTCTCACCCTGAACTCCCAGCGACTGCCCAAATCCAAGTTGCGAAGAGTAAATCGCGGATAGTGAGCCACCGTTGCCGAAGAGAAATTGACCGCATAAGCCTCCTTATAGTTCACTTCCCATTGTATATAAGGGTTGTCCTCCACGTCGTCCCAAGTGCATACTATGGTCTCGTCTCCTTTGCTTTGATAGTGTTGGCAAACAAAATTGGTAGGAGTTTGACAGCCTTGTGCCTCTGCTGCGGTTGTGAAACTTATCATGGCAAGATTTTCTGCCGAAAGCTCTCCGCACAAGCCCGAAAACCAAACAATATATTCTGTATTTGGTTCAAGGTTTTCAAAAATGTAGGAGTTGCCGGTTGCAGTTGTGCGTATGGTGTCTTCTGTTTGAGGATTGACCAACGCGATTGCAAAAGAGGTGTTGTTGGAGTATGCTTCCCATTCCAAGACTGCTGAGTTTGCCTCAATTTGATTGACAGTCAGATTGTCGGGAGTAAGACAGGTGTCTTTGATTGTGAAGTTTATAATCTTGAAATTGCAATCTCTCTCTTCTATTCTCTCGCTTTGGAATGCAAACATCACCCTTTCTCTTGCCATAATGTCGGAAAGAACTATCGCATTGCTGCCCAAAGCAAGCGGAGCAATGGTTTGGAAACTTCCGTCCAAGTCGGTAAAGAGCAATCGGGGAACATTGCCTCCTTCTGAAAGGAGTTCAAACATCAAAACAGGGTTTGCACCTGCCGAAAGGTTGAAAAGAGGGCTGTAAAGCGTGTCTGTGCTTTCCCGCCAGCAGTCCCGAGTGTAGCAAAAGCCTGCTTCGTTGGTGAATTTTATGGTATCGTTGCACTCGTAGGCAAATTGGTCGATAGGAGAGCAAAGAGTGTGAACATAAACAGCCGAAGAATAGTTGCTTGTGTCGTTTGTTATCGAAACAGCTCTTACTCTTATTGCATAGAAAGTGTTTTCCGACAAGTTGTCAAGCTGTACCGTTGGTTGTGTAACTTCGGTTTGATTGGTGTTTTGGGTCTCTTGGTTGGTTGTTTCCACAAGCCATTTTTGTGCTTCGGGGTCAGAAGACCAAGAAACGCTCGCACTCATATCGTCAAAGGCAGTTACAACCACCTCCGAAGGGGTTGCAATAGGAACACTTGTCGAAAATACTGCGGTGTCAGACCAAAAGCTCTGCTCGTCTGAGCAATCTGCCTGCACTCTGAAAGTGTAAGAAGTGGCACTTTGCAGGTTGTTGAACACGCTGTTCGGCATTACGTCTTGCAAAAGCGTCCATTCGCTTTGGTTGGTAGGCTTGTACTCCAAATTGTAGGACGATTGGTTATCTCTTACTTCCCAAGCCAAAATTGCGGAGTTGGCAGATACGCTTTCGGCTCTGAGATTTGAAGGAGTGGCACAGTACCTTGCCGTAAGATATATGTCATCTATTGCAACGGCAGCACTGCTTGGTGCATTGTCTTGGTTTTGCCACACAAAGAGTATTCGTTTTGTTGTACCGATGTGGAAAGACGGCAGTTCGATATGCACATCTGTCCAAGTGTTGTTTGCTCCTATGTATGCCGCTTCGCCCACTTGGTTGTCTGCCGAGGGCAGTTGGTCGATGCTTATCGCACTTTCGGGACTTACAAGGAAGACTTTGAGTGCCGCATTTTGCAAAACGGCAGTCGTCTTGTACTTAAAATCGATATAAAAGCTCACTGCCGTTTCGGGAATGTCGAAGTCGATGTAAGCATAGCTGATTGCAGCGGTAGTATTGTCGCAAGCGTTCGTTACACCATTGTCATTCGATATGTACAATGCCGAAGAGCCTATGCTGCTTGCGTTGGTTGCCGTGCCGATTTCCCAAGCGTTGGTTGCCGAATTGATAAATCCCACATTTATATTGTCGTTTGCGTTCTCAAAATCGAACTGCAAGGGGAGCGACTGCACATTGTAGGGCAGGTATTTGGCATAAATGTATCTCCAATCGCTGACCGATTGGGAGCAAAGGGAACGTACTGCAATCTGATAGCGATTGCAGCTTGTCAAACCACCCATTTGTTGCTCGAAGTTGGCGGTCTGTCTCGAATTTCCTTCAAGGCTCGGATTTGTTCCGGGGTCTGAGCATACCACTTCCCAGCTTGAGGCTTCCGATTGGGCAAACCACTGCACGGTAATGCCGCCGGAGTTCATGCTTGCGATACTAAGATTTTCCACTTGGGGACAATCGCTGTCAAATCCCAAGGTTACGAAGCTCAAAATTTCGCTTTCCGAAGTGGTGTCGCCGTTAATGTCTATCGCTCTTACCGAACAAAGATAGCGAGTGCCGCTGATAAGTTCTTGAAGATACGCAACAGTGTCCGAAGTCGTCATTTGGTTTGCCTGCTCTTGCTGAAAAACTCTGTAACTCACTATCCAAGCGGCTGCATCGGTCTGATTGTTCCAACGAATTGTCGCCTGAGTTACGTCCAAATCCTCAACAATCAAACCACTTGGAGGATTTATCAACTCACTTTGCGAAAACACTGAACCAATCGACAGACTTAACGACAACAATAAAACGAATGCTTGTTTCATATCTTCAAAAACTTTCATCAGGATAAGGATTTAATATATTGTTTGGCTCTTATTCGATTTACAAGTTCTCTTTGTGATAACGGTAAATCTTCTCGTACAAATGTATTCTGTCTTTTCCTATCACGTTATGCTCGTGGTCGGGATATATAAAGTAGTCTATGTTCTTTCCAGCCTTGATACAACGCTTTATAAACTCCAAAGAGTGCTGCATAACGACGGTAGGGTCTTGCGCCCCGTGAATTACGAGCAGCTTTCCTTCCAATTGGTCTGCATAGTTGAGCAAAGAGGATTTCTCATAGCCCTCGGGATTGTCTTCGGGTGAGGACATATATCTCTCACCGTACATAATCTCGTACCATTTCCAATCGATGACAGGACCGCCTGCCGTTGCAACCTTGAAAACTCCCGGGTTCTTCAATTTAAGCGAGATTGTCATAAATCCACCGTAGCTCCAACCATCAACGCCAATGCGTTCGCTATCGACGTAAGGAAGAGTTTTCAAATAGTTTACCCCTGCCATTTGGTCGCTTACCTCAATCGAGCCGCAGTTTCGCCATATTGCACTCTCAAACTCGTAACCGCGGTTGGCAGAACCCCTGCTGTCCACCGTCCAAACGATAAATCCTTGTTGTGCAAGGAAGAGGAAAAAGTTGTTTGCCCCCGAAAGCCAGCTGTCGGTGATGAGTTGTGCGTGCGGACCGCCATATACATACACTATTACGGGATATTTCTTGCTTGCATCGAAGTTTATCGGTTTTATCATGCGGGCATAGAGGTCTGTTCCGTCTTCTGCCTTGATTGTAAAGACGTCTATTTGCGGCTTATCCAACTTTGCCCAAGGGTCTTCTGCCTTGTGGATTTGCGAAACTTCTTTTCCTTTGTTGTCATACAGCACAATGCGTCTCGCCTCTGTCGAACTGCTGTAACTATCCGAGAAAAACTTTCCGTCTTTGCTGAAAACAACAGAGTGAGTACCCTTTTCGGGAGTGCAACGACGCACTTTGCCGCTCTTGAAGTTGAAAGCGTACAAATTTCTCTCCAAAGGAGAGTCTTTGGTTGCGTAGAAGAACATTTCGTTGCCCTTTGTGTCAAATCCTTCTATCGAGTTAATCATCCAGTTGCCCGAAGTGAGCTGCTTTATCAGCTTTCCGTCTTGGTCATACAGGTAAGCGTGGTTATATCCGTCCCTTTCGCTCAAATAAACAAACTGATTGCTGTTTGAAGGCAGGAAGAAAATCGGAGATTCCGGCTCTACATATTTGTTACTTGTCTCTTCAAACAATACCTTGTGAAGTTTGCCGCTTGCAACATCAAAGCTGCACATCTTCAAATGGTTTTGTTTGCGGTTTAGTTTCTGAATATAGAGCAGCGAACCGTCAGTATTCCATGTCAGATCGGTAAGGTAGGCTTCTCTTTCTTCAAGAGAGTTGTCTTTTCGGGTTTGCAATTCGATTGTTTTGCCGCTTTGAGCATCATAAACCAAGACCGTAACTTCGTGAGACTTCATTCCAGCCATCGGATAGCGGATAGGATCAGGCTCAGCCTCCCTTGTGTCGGTATTAACCAAAGGATACTGCCTTACCATCGTCTCGTCCATACGGTAAAATGCCAACTTGCTGCCGTCGTTTGACAAGAAAAATCCTTTTTCTATGCCAAACTCGTTGCGGTGTACCGCTTCGCCGTAGGTAATGCCGTTTCCGCCGTCAGTGGTAAGCTGAACGGGTTTGCTGTTCTTTGAAGAGAACCACACATTACCGTCAATCGTATAAGCAGCACTTGCGTTTTTCAAATCCAACTCAAAGTTTGCTCCACCCTCTTTGAGAGTGCAGACCTTGTCAAGCTGTTTTGTCTTGATGTTGTAGTGAAAGATTGCAGTTCTCTCTCGATTGAGAAATGCAAATTGGTCATCTGACAAAAATTCTATTGAAGCAAAGCTGCCCAATTCTTTTCCCACGCTCTGCAAGTCAAGTGTTGTCTTTGAGCCTTTGGGGTTCACAATGACAAGTTCCCGTCCTGTTTCGGTATAAGCGTAAGAGCCTTTGTCATTGACGTACTTTACCATTACAGAAGTAGGATAATACTCTCTGTCTTGAAGTTTCTTGATGTCGATAAGCCCTTTCTGGGCAAAAACACCCATGCTTGCAAATACAAACACAAGTGTCAAAAGGATATTTGTGATTTTTCTCATGTTTATTGTTGAATTTTATCTGATTAGTACTTCTTCCAATTTCTGAATTTCAAAGAAAAGACCCCGAAAAATGCCTCCTTGAATATTTTCATGCTCATCTTGCTCTCGCCAAACACCCTGTCGGTAAAGATAATCGGCACTTCCACAATCTTAAATCCCTTCTTGAAGACTGTATATTTCATTTCAATCTGAAAGGCATAGCCCACAAATTTAATCTTGTCAAGTTTAATCTGTTCCAAAACCTGCCTTGTGTAGCAGGCAAAGCCGGCTGTTGCGTCTCCAATCTTCATTCCGGTAATCAGTCTGACGTACCAAGAGGCATAGTATGACATTATAACCCTGCCGATGGGCCAATTAACAACCGAAATTTTGCCATCGACATATCGAGACCCCACTGCCATGTCAGCACCCTTTGAACAAGCATCGTAAAGCCTCAAAAGGTCTTTGGGAGGGTGCGAAAAGTCGGCGTCCATTTCAAAGATAAAGTCATAGCCTCTTTGCAAAGCCCATTTGAAACCATGAATGTAAGCCGTTCCCAAGCCGAGTTTGCCTTTCCTTTCTTCGATAAAAAGCCTCTCGGGGAACTCTTCGATAAGTCTTTTGACTATATCAGCCGTTCCGTCGGGTGAATTATCTTCCACAATTAGTATATGGAACTCCTTTTCCAACGAGAAGACATAGCGAATGATGTTTTCGATGTTCTCTTTCTCGTTGTAGGTAGGAATGATAACCACACTGTCTGCCTTGTTCATTTGTTATAACGTTCGTTTATTGGTTATTATTTCTTTGATTTTGCCTTTCGTTTTTGCTTGTTTGGCAAGGTGTTTGAGTTCAAACTGCAAATGTACTTCTTTTTTTCTTGTTTGAGGCTTGTTTTTACACCATTATTGTTTTTCTTGTTTTTGGTTTGCAAACCTTGACAAGCCTCCTTCGCTCGGATTTCGCATGGGATTTTCTTCTATTTTGCCCTCCGGCGAAACCAAAATGAAGGCAGGAAACGTCCTCACTTGAAAGAACTCCAACAGGTCGTAGTTTGAGTTGAAAAATGCAAAGTTCCATTTGTATTTGTTGCCCACCTTGGTGTTTCTCAAAAAGTTATACATCGCATCAAGGCTCCTGTCGCAACACACCGACAGCACATTGCAGTTGTCCTTTATGCTTTCGTACATATAATTGACCACTTCCAACTCTCGCTTCGAGCTTATGTCGTTTAATTTGACAAAGTTTATCACCAAAGGTTTGTTCAAAAACTGCGATATATTTTGCTTTTCGCCGTTTATGTCAATGGTTTCAAAGTCCTTGATTGTAAGTCCGCTGTGAGAAATGCCCGAAAGGTATTCAACTATTGCAAGAGCTGTTTTGCGGTGCTGCTCAAATTTTGTTCTCGAAGCAATCTTTTCCAACATTTTAATGATGTCTGCACGGTCAAAACCGCCCTCCAAATAGGCATCTTTCATGCCTTTGATTAACACAAACTCCCTGAAAACCTCGTTTTTCAGCACCTTGTCTTTGCCGAGTGCGTCCATAAGGTCGTCATAGTTGTTGGTAGTGAGCCAAAATTCCAATTCGTCTTGCGAAATGTACTTGTTGCCTTGCGAAAAGTAGTGAGAAAAGATATGATTGAAGCAATCCATATATCCCATATTATAATATTGTACAGGTTTGTCGCCAAATAGTTCTTCTCTCAAAGCCTTTCGACTTTCCAAACGCAAGACGTGCTTTATCTTTCCGCTCTCATACTTCACATATTCGGCAAAATATGACCCTTGCGGTTCGTTTTCCAAAAAGCTGTCTATGAGTGCAACGAGCGAATCGGTAACTGCCTTTTCTCTTGTAACCAAAAGACTTCTGGCATTTCGGCTCACAAAGTCTTCGACCGCCGCATCAAATCGTCCGATTTTGGGATTGAGGTCGTCGGGAGCAAGGTTGGTGATTGCTATCGGCAGAGTCTGCTTGTACATAAGCACATTTACCGAATCGGCAAGGGTAAAATTTATGCTGTCAATCCAAAGAGAGTAAACCTTTCCGGGCTGAGAGATAAAGCTGTACTCGAAAGCATCAATCTTTATGGTAATTACGCTCACTCCGTCGGTCAAAAGCCCGAACCGACAGGAGGTATCTTCTTGCGAAAGTGTCTTTTCGGCAACCTCTTTGTCCAAGCCCGACAAATAATCGTCGGCAAGGAACAGCCGGATTTGCTTTCCACCTATGTCAGCTCCCGAAATATCTATGCTCACATTTTGAGCCGATAACACTCCTGCGGCAAAGAGCAACAAGGCAAGTATGATTTTCTTCATCGTCTTTCTGAATTTAAGTCTGCAAAGCTAACAATTATTTTTAATTTGCAGGGCAAAACGCCGAGAAAAAAGCCTTTGGCTGTAACCATTTGCCCATGGATTTTCGTAAACCTTGGCAAAAAAAACGCCTTTTGACCAAAACCATGAAGCAAAAAAGTAAGACCGTCGGATTGTACTTCGGAAGTTTCAATCCGATTCACACAGGGCATCTGATAGTTGCCCAATATATGATAGAAAACACCGACATCGACACTCTGTGGTTTGTTGTCAGCAGGCTCAATCCCCTCAAAACTCCCTCGGGACTGCTTGAGGACGAAAAGCGTCTTGAATTGGTCAGGCTTGCAACCGAAGACAATCCTTTGGCAGAGCCTTGCGATGTGGAGTTTTCGCTTCCTTCGCCTTCCTATACGGTCGATACCCTTGCCGAATTGGAAAAACGCTATCCCGACACAGAGTTTTGCCTTATCATGGGGCAGGATAACATCAACACCTTCCACTTGTGGAAAGACTATCGCTCAATCCTTTCTTCCCACAGGATATTTGTCTATCCCCGTCCGCACTACGAGAGTTGCGAGCTGCTCTCTCACCCCTCGGTAAAGCTGACTTCTGCACCAATGATTGACATTTCCTCGACATACATACGCCGATGTCTTGCAGAAAACAAGAGCATACGCTACCTTGTTGCCGACAAGGTGAGAGAAAAAATCGAAAGAGAAAACTACTACAAACAATAAATACTTCCTTTACAACTCTCTGATATTCAGAAGCAAAGAAAGGATAGAAATAAAACGCCTTTTTGGCAGAATGAAACGGCGTTTTGTCAAAATAAAATGGCGTTTCAGAGCGGCAAAACGCCGTTTTATTTTACCTCTTTGGCAAGGGTTGTTTTTCTTCATGCTTTCCGAAAGGAGAAATACATGAAATTTTCGGTATTTTGCCCTGAATTTTCTGCCAAGTCCTTGCGTAGCGTAAATTATTGGGGGATAAATGATTGCAGAGTTTGAAGTGGTTTTGTCGCTTTCAATGCTGCAAAAAAAATACTTTGTTTTTGAGCAAATTGTTCTTTTTTGTATATCTTTGCAGTGCGGATTGAACAAATTCGATGGAGGAACCCGAAAATCCATTTTTCAGAGTAGGGAAGACAAAATTAAAATTTAATACAAATGAAAAAAGCTTTGTTTTTATTGGGAGCTGTTGCAGCTATGGGATTTGTAGCTTGCAACTCAACATCAGACTGCGATTGTACAATCTCTATGGGAGATATTGAAGTTCCTGTTATCGAAGTGCTTGAATTTGATGGCGAATGCTCTGAGGTAACTGCTAACTTGTTCCCAGAAGAGTGGCAAGACATCGAAGAACTTGGTGGAACTTTCTCTTGCGTTGAGAAGTAATCAATTCTGAAAGTCAGACATAGGGAAGTGTTCTTGAGGGAACAGCTCCCTATGTTTTGTTTAATCGGGTAATTATTTTGGATATGAAAAGATTGGTTTATCTTGCAGTTGCAAGTGCTTTTGCGTTTGCTTTGTACTCTTGCAGCGATACCAACGATTGCTTCTGCACCTACGAAGACGGAACTGAGGCAACGGTGAACGATTGGAGCGGAGACTGCTCACAAATCAACGTCATCGATTTGACCAAAAAGGCAGCTCCGGGAAGCGGTTCTTCGGTTGGTTGCGTCGATATGTAAGAGTAAACAAAGATGAACGCCAAGAGAACAATAGGAATTGTTGCAAGGATTTTCATAGGGCTTGTTTTCATTGCCTCGGCAGTTACAAAGCTGCTGTCGATTGAAGCGGTCGATATGTTCTTATTTGAACACAAGTTGTTCTCTTGGGACGTTACTCAATTTTTGACAAGGTTTCTCATAGCCTTTGAGGGTTTCTTGGGGCTTGTGTTGGTGTGTGGCTTTTGGCAAAAGGTCGTGCGAGTGGTGGCTATTGCCTTTTTGGCAGGTCTTACTCTCTATGTGCTTGTCAAACCCTTGCTTTTTGATGTTTCGCAAGACAACTGCCATTGCTTCGGCACTGTTTTGGTTCTTGACGACACACAGACGATAATCAAAAACCTTGTTTTGTTGGCTCTTTCTGCCCTTATGTTTTGGCAGAAAGGCGTCAAGCTGCGATTTGACAAGTGGATAATTGCAGGCTTGTTTGTTTTGTCGGTTTCTTTGACCTATGTTGTCAAAGCTCCTGACATTATAGTCTATTCTCTCTACGACAAGAGTGCCTCACTCGATATGCCGAAGTTTGAACTGCTCCTGCAAGACGAGAAATTGGAGCATCTGAACCTGAAAAGCGGCAAAAAAGTACTCTGTCTCTATTCGACAGGTTGCAAACACTGCAAGCGAACGGCAATAAAGCTTGATGTGATGATACAAAGGCACGATTTGTGCAAGGCAAACTTTGCAACCGTCTTTTGGGGAAAGGAAGAGAACATAGCAAAGTTTTACAAAGAAACAGGAGCAGAGCCGCTTGCCTCGGCAATAGTGCCTGTGGGTGAATTCCTTGCGGCAACCAAGGGCAAGCAACCCCTTGTCGTTCTTCTCGAAGAAGGAAAGGTTGTCGATTTGTACCGCTCTATCACCATAGACGAGGGCAGAATTGTGGAATTTCTCAAATAAGATTTCCGCCTTTGCATAACATTTTGTTTTCTCAGACGTTCTTTGTTTGAACGTTTAACGAAATAGTTTTGTCTTATGGTCAATATTTTGTGGGTAGATGACGAGATTGATTTGCTCAAACCTTATATTCTTTTTTTGGAAGCCAAGGGCTATTCGATAACTGCGGCAATAGACGGCAACGAAGCTCTTGATGTGTTGGCTGCCAAGCCGATTGATATAATGTTTTTGGACGAAAATATGCCCGGACTTACGGGCTTGGAAGTGCTGAACATGGTAAAGAACCGCTATCCCGCCCTCCCTGTCATCATGGTTACCAAAAGCGAAGAAGAACACATCATGGAGCAAGCCATAGGCAGCAAGATTTCGGACTATCTCATCAAACCCGTCAATCCCAATCAGATTTTGCTTACCCTCAAAAAGCACTTGGAGACAAAGAGATTGGTGAGCGAACAATCGACAATGAACTATCAGCAGGAGTTTCGCAACATCGGCTTGCAGCTTATGGGCAATATGGACAGCAATGAGTGGATTGAGCTTTACAAAAAGTTGGTCTATTGGGAGCTGGAGCTGTCCGAAAGCGAGGATACGAGCATATTCGAGATATTGAAGCAGCAAAAAATTGAGGCAAATGTGCAGTTCTCGAAATACTATGAGAAAAACTACCAAAATTGGATAAGAAACGATAGCGGAGGCGAGCCTTTGCTCTCGCACAGACTTCTTTCCAACAAAGTCTTTCCTCACCTCAAAGAAGACAAACCTACATTCCTTATTGTGATTGACAATTTCAGGTTTGACCAATGGAAGGCTCTGCAACCTATGGTGGAGGAATATTTGAGGGTAGAGAAGGAAGACCTTTATTATAGTATCATTCCCACAACCACACAGTACGCAAGAAATGCTTTGTTCGCAGGCTTGATGCCCTACGACATTAAAAGAGTTTATCCCGACTTGTGGTTGGACGAAGACGAGCAGGGAAACAAAAACCAAAACGAACACCTGTTTTTGCAAAAGCAGCTTGCAAGACACAATATGGACATAAAGACAACCTATCACAAGGTTCTGAATGTGCAGTATGGCAAAAAGATGATTGATAACCTGCCAAACTTGATGCAAAACAAGCTGAACGTAATCGTTTACAACTTTATAGATATGCTTTCGCATGCAAGAACGGAGTCAGACTTGGTAAGAGAGCTTGCAGAGGACGAAAATGCTTATAGAGGCGTTACAAGAACATGGTTTGCTCACTCTCCGCTGTTGGAAGTGTTGAAGTTTTTGAGCAATAAGGACGTAAACGTGTTCATAACCACCGATCACGGCTCGGTAAGAGTTGCCCGACCGATTAAAATCAAAGCTACAAAGGAAGCGTCGGTCAATTTGCGTTACAAAGTCGGCAGACTTTTGGACTACAATCCCAAAGAAGTGTTTGCAGTTGCAAAACCCGAGGATATTCTTCTGCCAAGGCTTAACATACTTTCTCCTTACATTTTTGCCAAGGCAAACGACTTCTTTGCATATCCCAACAATTACAACCATTATGTGCAGTACTACAAAAATACTTTCCAACACGGAGGCATATCTATGGAAGAAGTACTCATTCCTTTCATACATCTCAAAAACAAATAGAGCGAAATGGAAAAGGTATATAGAGTAAAGGATTTGTCGCAGTTGGACGAGGTTGCAAAGGATGTGCTTTCTGTTTTTTCGTCAGGCAGAGTGTTTGCATTGGAAGGGCAGATGGGTGCAGGTAAAACAACCTTTGCAAAATCTCTTTGTAAGGCTTTGGATTGCAAAGATAATGTTTGCTCTCCTACATTTGCCATTGTGAATGTGTACCTCTCGCCAAAGGTAGGAGAAATTTACCACTTTGATTTTTACAGACTTGAAGACGTTTCTGAGGCTGTGCAGATTGGAACGGAGGAATACTTTTACAGCGGTTCGTATTGCTTTTTGGAGTGGAGCGAACGAGTTTTGCCGCTTCTTCCTGAGGATGTTATTACAATAAAAATTGATGTTGTCAGCGAAAACGAGAGATTGATAAGCGTCAGTTCTTAATTATTTTGTACCTTTGCCGTTGAAATCATGGCAAAAAAAGAAATGGAGAATAATGACTCTCAGCAAATAACCCCCCAATTTATCAGTTTGGAACGACTGATAGCCGGCAAGAATAAAAAACTACTTCGTATTCTTCCCAAATTCGTGCTTTCATGGTTTAAGAAACTTGTTCATCTTGATGAGATTAACGCTGGTATTTATAAATATCGGGATTATAAGGGAGCAGCCTTTGCAGATTGTATTCTCAAAGACATGCTCAATGTAAACATTGTTGTAAAAAATCCTGAAAACATACCATACGAGGGCAGACCTTTGATAGTTGCCAATCACCCCATAGGAAGTATAGACGGTATGAGCCTGATTAGTATCTTGGGGAGCAAGAGAAGTGATGTGCTTTTCCCCGTCAATGATTTGCTTTGTGCCTTGCCCGGGTTTAAGGGGACGTTCGTGCCGATTAACAAGTACGGCAAAAACTCTCACAACCACGATGTGTTGAACGAAGCGTTCAAGGGCAACAGTTGCATAATGTATTTCCCCGCCGGAACAGAGTCTAAATACATAAAAGGCAAGTTTCAAGACTTTCCATGGAAGAAAACATTCGTCAGAAAGGCAGTGGAGTTTGAGAGAAATGTAACCCCTGTATATATTGAGGGAATGAATTCCAAAAGGTTCTACCGTCTGTCAAAAATTCGTATGTTTTTCGGAATAAAATTCGACTTGGAAATGATTTTGTTGCCGGACGAGATGTTCAGATACAAAAACAAAACAATTACTCTTACCTTTGGTAAGCCCATTCCTTACACGGTGTTTGACAAAAGCAAAAACCACCTTGCTTGGGCGGCAATGGTCAGAGATCATGTCTATAAATTGAAAGATAATCCGCAGATTGAGTTTAATTCATAAAAAGAACAAGAGGGACAAAATGCAAAAAGCGATAGATACATCATACGTTATACCACCGGTAGATAAAAACTTGATTTTGGAAGAGTTGAAGAGTGCGACTTTTTTGAAAAAAACGAATTATGCCAACCGCGAGATATATGTTACAAACGCCCACCGCTCACCTTCAATCATGAGAGAAATCGGTCGGTTGAGGGAGATAAGTTTTGGAGCAAGCGGAGGAGGTAGCGGGACCGAGTGCGACATCGACCAATATGACCTTGCACCGGAACCTCACTGCTATCAACAGCTTTTGGTGTGGGACCCGACCGACCAAGAGATTATAGGAGGCTACCGATTTATTGTGGGAAGAGACATTATGCGTCAAGAAAGCGGAGAATTGTTCAGTGCCACAGCCGATTTGTTTGAATTTACAGATGAGTTTGTTGAGCGTTACCTTGGCAATATGATGGAACTCGGCAGGAGCTTCGTACGTCCGGAATATCAACCGACGGTCAATTTGCGTAAGGGTATGTATTCTTTGGACAACATTTGGGACGGCTTGGGCGGATTGGCTGCCAAAGATACGAGTGTGAAGTATTTCTTTGGAAAGATAACGATGTATCCTTCAATGAACAAGACTGCGAGAGACTATATACTATATTTCTACAAGAAACACTTCCCCGACAATGAGGGATTGGTGTTCCCAAAAGAAAGTGTGGAGATAGAGACAGACTATAACCTGCTTGTCAAACTATTTTGCGGAAAAAACTACAAGGAAGACTATCAAATTTTGGTCAAAAGTGTAAGAGCTTTGAACGAAAACATACCTCCGTTGGTTAATGCTTATATGAATTTGTCTTCGACGATGAAAAGTTTCGGTACTTCGATAAACAAACACTTCTCAAACGTCGAAGAAACGGGCATACTCGTTACAATAGACGACATATATGAAGAAAAGAAGAAGAGACACCTTACAATATAATATCGGAGCATGATAGTAAAAACAGCAGAGTTTGTCAAAAGCAGCCCACAGGTCGGACAGTGTCCTAAAGCCGATAAGCCGGAATTTGCTTTTATCGGCAGGAGCAACGTAGGCAAGAGTTCGCTGATAAATATGCTCACAGACAAGAAAGATTTGGCAAAGACTTCTTCCCAACCCGGTAAAACGCAGCTGATAAACCACTTTTTGATAAATTCAGAGTGGTACTTGGTCGATTTGCCCGGCTATGGCTATGCAAAGATCTCAATGAGCAACCGTAAACAGTGGCAAAAGATGATAAACGATTACCTTTTGCAAAGAGAGAACTTGTTGAGTGTTTTCGTGTTGGTCGATTCTCGTTTAGAACCACAAAAGATAGATTTGGAGTTTATCAACTTCCTTGGCGAGAATGCAGTTCCGCTTACAATTATATTTACCAAAACCGATAAGCAGACGGCAAAGAAAACAGCCGAAAGCGTAGAGCGTTTTAAGCAAGCCTTGTCGGAATATTGGGAAGAGTTGCCCGATATTTTGCAGACTTCGTCTCAAAACAGCAATGGCAGAGATGAGGTTTTGGATAAGATAGAAAGCATAATTCCATTTTTCAAAACTCAGGACAGATTATGAAAAGACTAATGGTAGTAACAGGGGGCGGCGATTGCCCGGGCTTGAATGCTGTAATAAGAGCAATAGTAAAGCGAGCTTCTCAGGAGAAGGATTGGGAGGTGATTGGTTGTATAGAGTCGTTTAACGGAGTTTTGAGAGAGCCGACCGAAGTTGTGGTGTTGGATAACGACAGCGTTTCCGGCATACTTATTCAAGGCGGAACAATAATCGGAACAACCAACAAGGGAGGTCCTTTTGCCTATCCGGTAAAACGTTCTGACGGAACGTGGGAAACGGTCGATGTGAGCGACCAAATGATAAGGAAATTGCAATATATGGGTGTCGATGCTGTCATCAACATAGGAGGAGACGGCTCTCAACGTATTTCCAAAGCTCTTTATGACAAAGGTCTGAACATAATAGGCGTGCCAAAAACGATAGACAATGATTTGTCGATGACGGACTTTACATTCGGTTTTCAGACAGCTGTTCAGATAGCAACCGAAGCGGTCGATAAGTTGGTAACAACAGCGGCAAGCCACAACAGAATATTTGTTTTGGAAGTCATGGGTCGCGATGCAGGTTGGATAGCACTCAATGCTGCAATAGCAGGAGGAGCAGATGTGTGTGTCATTCCCGAAATTCCATACGACATAAACAAAATCAAAGAGAAGATTGAAAGTCGCTACAAAAAGGGCAGGGGCTTTTGCATCATTGTTGTGGCAGAAGGAAGCCGCAATGCACGGGGAGAAAAGGTCGGTTTGAAAGCAGACGAACCCGGATATAGCAATTTCAAACTCGGAGGCATAGGACAAACCCTCAAATTGGAGTTGCAACAAGCAGGAGTGGAACACGACATAAGAGTTTCTGTTCTCGGACACCTGCAACGAGGCGGCACACCGATTGCATACGACAGAGTGCTTGCTTCAGAGTTTGGAGTGAAAGCCTTTGAACTTGCAAAAAGCGGAGAGTTTGGTAAAATGGTTGCCTACAAACACCCCGACATTATTGCCGTTACCTTAGAAGAAGCACTGAAAGAACCTCATTTGGTTTCGCCCGACAGCTTCCTTGTGCAGACAGCCAAAGGTTTGGGCATAGAGTTCGGAGGATAGCAAGCCGAAAACACCATACAACAAACAGCAAATAAACACAAAAAAGAAATAGGATTAACAACATAAAAACGGTATCGTAAAGATGAAAAAGATAAAGAGTGCATTGATTTCGGTCTTTTACAAGGACGGATTGGACGAGATAGTTAAATTGCTTGATGCAAACGGGGTTGAGATTTATTCAACAGGAGGAACATACGACTATATTTGCAATTTGGGAATAAAAGCAAAGACAGTGGAAAGCCTTACGGGCTATCCCTCAATCCTCGGAGGAAGAGTGAAGACACTGCACCCGAAAGTTTTTGGCGGAATACTCTGCCGCAGAGACAACAATTCGGATATTGAACAAATCAAACAATATGAAATTCCAGAGATTGACCTTGTGATAGTCGATCTTTATCCGTTCAAAAAGACGGTGGATAGCGGAGCAAGCCGCCAAGACATCATCGAAAAAATTGACATAGGAGGAATATCTCTCATAAGAGCAGCAGCAAAGAACTACAAAGATGTTTTGATTGTGCCTTCTGTCGAACATTATGGAGAATTGGTCGAATTGCTCTCAAAGCAACAATGTTCCACAAGCATGGAAGACCGCTTCCGTTTTGCAACATACGCCTTTGCTCAAAGCTCAGACTATGACACTGCAATCTTTGAATACTTCAATCAAGAGACAGCAATGCCCGTATTCAAACAAAGCTGCCATAGCTCAAAGAGCCTTCGTTATGGCGAAAACCCTCACCAAAAGGGAGCATTCTTTGGCGACTTGGACAGCTTTGCAGAGCAGCTTCACGGTAAGGAAATATCCTACAACAACATCGGAGACATAGATGCAGCCTGTCGATTGATTGACGACTTTGACCAAACAACCTTTGCAATCATCAAGCACAACAACGCCTGCGGTTTGGCAAGCCGTCCTACGCTCAAAGAAGCCTACATGGCAGCCTTGGCTTGCGACCCTGTGTCGGCATTCGGAGGAGTGTTGGTGTGCAACAGACCGATAGACGAAGCAACAGCACAAGAAATGAACAGCCTCTTCATGGAAATCTGCATTGCACCCGACTATAGCGAGAAGGCATTGGAGATATTGAAGTGCAAAAAGAACCGCATACTCCTTCGCCGCAAGCAATGCCCTATGCCGAAAACTCAGTTCCGTTCGGCACTCAACGGAGTTTTGGTTCAGGATATGGACACCATTGTCGAGAAAGCAGCAGACCTTGTGAGCGTAACCTCAACTCCTCTTACCCAAGAGCAGAAAGCCGATTTGGAATTTGCCAACAAAATAGTAAAACACACCAAATCGAACGCCATAGTATTGGCAAAAGGACAGCAGCTTTGTGCAAGCGGAACAGGTCAGACAAGCCGTGTAGATGCCTTGAAGCAGGCAATAGAAAAAGCAAAGCAGTTTGGATTTGACCTTGGCGGAGCAGTAATGGCGTCAGATGCTTTCTTCCCATTCCCCGACTGTGTGGAGATTGCCCACAATGCAGGCATTACCGCAGTCATTCAACCCGGAGGAAGCGTCAGAGACAACCTTACCCAAGAGTATTGCGAGCAACACCAAATAGCAATGGCAGTTACAGGCAATCGACATTTCAAACACTAAAAAACAGAAATTTATCTCAAAAATTGAAACTCAAATAAGAAACAGACGTAAAAGCAGAAAAACAACAAAGAAAAAATGGGTTTATTTTCGTTTTTAACCAGAGAGGTCGCAATAGACTTGGGAACAGCCAACTCAATCGTTATTTGTAACGACAAGGTAGTTGTAGATGAACCCTCTATTGTGGCAGTCGATAGAGCAACAAACAAGATTATCGCAGTGGGAAAGAAAGCCATGCAAATGGACGGTAAAACCCACGAAGGAATAAAAACAATCCGTCCGCTCAGGGACGGAGTTATTGCCGACTTTGACAAGGCAAACGACATGATTAGAGAGTTGATACGCATGATTAACCTCAAAAAGACAATCATACCGCCTTCACTAAAAATGGTTATATGTATTCCGAGCGGAATAACCAATGTAGAAGAAAGAGCCGTCAGAGATGCAGCCGAGCAAGCAGGAGCAAAAGACGTAAGATTGATACACGAGCCAATGGCAGCGGCAATAGGAATAGGAATAGACGTACTCCAACCGGTGGGTAACATGATTATAGACATAGGAGGAGGTACAAGCGAAATCGCAGTCATAGCTTTGGGAGGAATAGTCTGCAACAAATCCATACGAATTGCAGGCGACGAGTTCAACCAAGACATTATAGACTATATGCGTAAGCAACATAACATACACATTGGCGAAAGAATGGCAGAAAGAATAAAGATAGCAGTCGGAGCAGCCATACCGGAGTTGGCAAATCCGCCTGAGGACTTTGCCGTTCAAGGTCGTGATGTCTTGACAGGAATACCGAAAGAACTATATGTTAATTACAAAGAAATAGCACACGCACTCGACAAATCGATAGCCAAAGTCGAGAGTGCCGTTCTTGAAGCCTTGGCAATGACACCTCCCGAGCTTGCATCAGATATTTACCATACAGGAATATATCTTGCAGGAGGAGGAGCGCTTCTCAAAGGCTTGGACGTAAGACTTCAAGCCAAAACAAAGCTACCTGTACACGTTGCCGAAGATCCTCTCAGGGCAGTGGCAAGAGGAACAGGCATGGCATTGAAACATTATGATGAATATACATTCTTGATAAAATAGTTAGTTGATTAAATCAAACAATCCAATCCAATCGGAGAACCCTCAAAACCGTACGTAGGTTCTCCGATTTTTTTTGAGCTATGAAAGAAAGAGAAAGACAAATCACACGAGTAACACTGCTGGGAAGTGTTATCAATATGGTGCTTGCGGCATTGAAAATGGTTGCAGGCATTGTGGGACGAAGCGGAGCAATGGTAGCAGACGGCATACACTCACTCAGCGACCTTGTAAGCGACATAGTAGTGCTTATTTTTGTACCCATGTCCTCAAAGAGCAGAGATGACGGACACAAATACGGACATGGCAAGTTTGAAACCCTTGCCACACTCATAGTAAGCCTTATCTTGGTAGTGGTGGCAGCCAAACTGATAGCCACATCTGTCGAAAAAATCATATTTGTAACAAACGGCAATATATTGCCAAAGCCCGGCTACATAGCACTTATTGCAGCATCAGTCTCCATTCTCTCAAAAGAATTTCTCTATCAATACACGCTCTATGTGGGCAAGAAAACCAATTCGGCAGCCTGCAAAGCCAACGCATGGCATCACCGCTCCGATGCTTTTTCTTCCATAGGTTCGCTCATAGGCATAGGAGGAGCAATCGTTCTTGGCGACAAATGGACGATACTCGACCCCATAGCCGCAGTAGTCATAGGACTAATGATATTGGTTGTGGCAGTAAAGATGTTCAAGCCTCCGTTTGACGAACTCATGGAGAAATCCTTGGGAGAGCAAACCGAACAACAAATCAAAGACATCATCACCTCAACCCAAGGAGTGAAAGGCATGCACAAACTCAAAACCCGATGCAACGGACAAAGTAAGATAATCGAATGTCATATCCTTGTAGAGCGAACCAACACCATAGTGCAAGCACACGACATAGCCACCGAAGTAGAGAATAAACTCGAAGCAACCTTTGGCGACAACACCCAGATAAGTATCCACATCGAACCCCTTGCCGACTGACGCACACCTTTTATCACAAGAGGCTTTCTCTCTTTGGAGCGTTTCCATTCGGCAAGGACTGTCTCGATTTTCCTCCTAAGCATAGCCCCAAATTTATCTTTTTCAAACGCAAAGTTACACTTTTTCTACCGAATAACGCCTATTTCGTTACATTTTTCCAAGGGAATAATCGCCACTTTGCTACACTTTTCCAAGCGAAAGCCCCAATGTTTTTGCACAGCTTTTCGGCTTGCAAGAGCGGTTGCTTGTGCAAAACTCGCACTTTTTGTTTCTATGACTGCAAAATATGTTGTTTGCAAGTGTGGATTTATGTAAAGTCTGTTTATTTTTAACTATATTTATGATAGTATGGCGAGTTTGTCAGGTGAGTGTTTAACATTTGGCGATTTTTAAGCCCGAATGCTTGCGATTTTTCGGGGTCGGTCGTGGTCGGGGTCGATTTTTGCGAGAATTTGAGCGTTTAGCAATTTATTGTGTTTCAGGTGTTTGCAAAATAAGTGCTGATTTAAGTAAAGCAAGTGTTGATTTGGGTAAAATAAGACTGCATCTTTTTGAAAAAAGACGAAGAGTTAAGCTCACTAATCCTTCGTCTTTTGTGTGCTAATCCTTCGTCTTTTTTCAAAAAGACTTCATGTTAGTGAGCAAAAACCCTTATGTTGTTGTAGCAAGAGTAAACCTTGGTCCGAAAAACTCTCATTTCGCTCTTAAAACAGGTGAAAAATCGACCCGAACCTCTCGATTAACAAACACTCTTGATTTGTTTCAAAAATAAAGAACAGAGCGATTATTTAACCTTTATGCAAAAACAAAACCCGGACTTTAACTCATTCACCCCAATTCGGCAATCAACTCTATTTTTTTGTGTGCGGAGCAATGTTTAGAAGTTTCCCAAGGCAATGACATTTTTTTTGCTTGCTTTTGCCTACGCTTAAATGATTTGAGAAATGAGAGATGTTACCATAGGCAGAGCAGGAAATTATGCGTCAGTGTATGGAGTCAAAGTCTCCGGAGTTTATTGCCATTTACGGAAGACGTCGTATTGGTAAGACTTATTTGGTAAGACACTACTTCAATGATACCTTTAGTTTTGGTTTTTACAGGCATTTATCAAGGAACAAAGAAAGAGCAGCTTGATGATTTGTTTGTGGAATGATTATGCAATCAAATCATCAGAAGCCCTCGAACAGCTTTCTTTTTCTTGTTCATTAGATGATAAAACAATGCCAATATGCCCCGTTGGTATGTTTCTCTCTTTCCGGACGCCAAAACGCTTCTGAAGCGAACAAACATATAATAAGCCTGTGTTTCAATGCTTCTTTCATATTGCTTTACTGAAAATCAGAGCTGACAAAAGCATAATTCGGACTTTATCGCCGATGTTTTTGCACTATTCCTTTGCTGTTTTGCAATCTTTTCGTATTTCTGCAGCCGAATTGAGGTTGCTCCATACAAGGAAGGAGTTGTAAAATCAATATCGACGATGTTTTTATTGATTTCCTCAATCTACAGACCGTCTTTTGGCGGTCTTTTTTTGTTTGGGCGTCGGTTGTGAATTGCTTTCAAATAGTTGCAAACACAACTGTAACACACCGCTGCATTGCGGTAGGGTTTTATCCGGAAGATTTGCCTGAGGACGAAGAAGAATAGAGAATAAATAATCAATATAGAAGGAAAATGGAAAGTACAGAGAGAAGTAATTAAGTGGGCGAAGGAGAACCTGCAAGAGGTGCAGGTTCTCAAAGCCAGAGCGGAGAAGGCTGAGAAAGCGAAGAAGTGCGGAAGGGATTGTTACAGCGTTGTCGGAGAGGTGATAAAGGCTCGAAGACAGGAGCTGAACATGACACAGAGGCAGCTTGGCGATGAAGTAGGAATGCTTTATAATCATGTCATCGGCTACGAAAAAGGCAAGAGAGGCATGACGATTCAGACCCTGATGAAATTCTGTTCGGCTCTCGGGATTGAGTTAAAACTTAATGGGGTTATAATCAAGTAAATAGCATTGGGCGTCAAAAAAAAGATTGGCGTCCAATGCTTTTTTTGCGAAAAAGGCTTGCGGGAAAGAAAAATTGTTGTATCTTTGCAAATGGATGAACGCTCGGAAACGAGCTTCGACCCCGGGTAAGAGGAGGCTTTAAAAGTCTCCTCTTATTTTTTTTGTGGTTTGAATTGTAGATAACTGAAATCCTTGAATATAACCATAACATCATCAACTTTTTTTGCGAAAAAATTTGGTAGATTGGTAAAGTTGTTGTAATTTTGCAAATGGATTGAAGGGCATGTTATGCTCTTCATACCGTCCCGAAAGCCACTAATTATTTAGTGGCTTTCGGCTTATTTATATCCTTACGCGTAATCAAAAAATCTTTTGTTTCGGTTAGCACAAAAACATTTTCGACATTCTGCTTGTCTCGCATTCTGTTTATAACGTATCTGCGAGTTGTGAATTGCTTTCAAATTAGTATCTTTGCAGTTGCAAACACAACGCATTAGCTCTACCTTGTTGGTCTCGGTCAGTTGTGAATTGCTTTCAAATTAGTATCTTTGCAGTTGCAAACACAACCGGAACTTGTTGTATTTGCGTCCCAGAGTGGTTGTGAATTGCTTTCAAATTAGTATCTTTGCAGTTGCAAACACAACTGGTTTTGTTCAAAGTTATGGTATTGAGGTGTTGTGAATTGCTTTCAAATTAGTATCTTTGCAGTTGCAAACACAACACGACTTGTTGGCAGGCAAAGCCAACAAAAGTTGTGAATTGCTTTCAAATTAGTATCTTTGCAGTTGCAAACACAACCAAAGAAATAAAGGAAGATAACATAGACAGTTGTGAATTGCTTTCAAATTAGTATCTTTGCAGTTGCAAACACAACATTTTTCGCCCCCTACAAAAAAAGAATAGTGTTGTGAATTGCTTTCAAATTAGTATCTTTGCAGTTGCAAACACAACACAAGTCGTGGTTCTCGTTGCCTCGCTTGGGTTGTGAATTGCTTTCAAATTAGTATCTTTGCAGTTGCAAACACAACTTTTTGCGAGCCTTTTTACATCGCTTCTTTGTTGTGAATTGCTTTCAAATTAGTATCTTTGCAGTTGCAAACACAACCCAACTCGAACAATTCTGCTTGTGGATAGTGTTGTGAATTGCTTTCAAATTAGTATCTTTGCAGTTGCAAACACAACGTGGAGATAGCGAACGTTACAACAAAGCAAGTTGTGAATTGCTTTCAAATTAGTATCTTTGCAGTTGCAAACACAACACTTTTCCGTCACCTTTAAGAGGCAAACGGGTTGTGAATTGCTTTCAAATTAGTATCTTTGCAGTTGCAAACACAACTTCGGTCGGTGCAACGATAACCGTTGCAATGTTGTGAATTGCTTTCAAATTAGTATCTTTGCAGTTGCAAACACAACTTTTGCTGTAAAAACTCTTTATCTTCTGTAGTTGTGAATTGCTTTCAAATTAGTATCTTTGCAGTTGCAAACACAACTCTAAAATCATTTATAGAGATACCAAACGGTTGTGAATTGCTTTCAAATTAGTATCTTTGCAGTTGCAAACACAACTGAGAAGCGAGGAGGCGTAACTGAGAGCTTGTTGTGAATTGCTTTCAAATTAGTATCTTTGCAGTTGCAAACACAACATGCTGTTGTGATGACCTTACAAAAACACGTTGTGAATTGCTTTCAAATTAGTATCTTTGCAGTTGCAAACACAACCATTAGCTGCGGTAAACGAATTTGCTACATGTTGTGAATTGCTTTCAAATTAGTATCTTTGCAGTTGCAAACACAACGTTACCTGACAATTTTCTTGATACTACGCAGTTGTGAATTGCTTTCAAATTAGTATCTTTGCAGTTGCAAACACAACTCTTAACCGCTATATACATCTTCACTTCCTGTTGTGAATTGCTTTCAAATTAGTATCTTTGCAGTTGCAAACACAACAAAAACAAAGCGTCTCCGAGTTAGTCAATCGTTGTGAATTGCTTTCAAATTAGTATCTTTGCAGTTGCAAACACAACAGCGTTTGCGGAGACGCTTTAGGAATTTTTGTTGTGAATTGCTTTCAAATTAGTATCTTTGCAGTTGCAAACACAACCTTAACAAGAGAATCGTTGAGCTGCTGAAGTTGTGAATTGCTTTCAAATTAGTATCTTTGCAGTTGCAAACACAACTTAGACCTTTTTCGATTTTGTTGCGGACAAGTTGTGAATTGCTTTCAAATTAGTATCTTTGCAGTTGCAAACACAACTTCTGGTGCTAACATTGTTTCTACTGCTATGTTGTGAATTGCTTTCAAATTAGTATCTTTGCAGTTGCAAACACAACTTTAGTAACAAAAATTGCTGAGTCGTAGAAGTTGTGAATTGCTTTCAAATTAGTATCTTTGCAGTTGCAAACACAACAAATCTTTTGCGGCTATTATACGACTAACCGTTGTGAATTGCTTTCAAATTAGTATCTTTGCAGTTGCAAACACAACTGCCAATTATCACTTTTTGACATGTACTTGTTGTGAATTGCTTTCAAATTAGTATCTTTGCAGTTGCAAACACAACTAAATAGTGTACAACTGCATCATGTGATTCGTTGTGAATTGCTTTCAAATTAGTATCTTTGCAGTTGCAAACACAACCACGGTGAGTAATACTCCGAGAAAGGCTCGGTTGTGAATTGCTTTCAAATTAGTATCTTTGCAGTTGCAAACACAACCAAAGCCATGCGACATTATCCCTTGAAATTGTTGTGAATTGCTTTCAAATTAGTATCTTTGCAGTTGCAAACACAACTTCTTGCAGAAACAATGTAAACAAGAGAAAGTTGTGAATTGCTTTCAAATTAGTATCTTTGCAGTTGCAAACACAACTCCATTTTTATAAGTTTATGCAATTTTGTCGTTGTGAATTGCTTTCAAATTAGTATCTTTGCAGTTGCAAACACAACACAGCTCCTCACTTCCTCGCATTACTTTTGGTTGTGAATTGCTTTCAAATTAGTATCTTTGCAGTTGCAAACACAACTGTGTTCCCAAAAAAGTCCATCCAATTGGTGTTGTGAATTGCTTTCAAATTAGTATCTTTGCAGTTGCAAACACAACGGGCAACGCTCCGTTGATTGGTCTTGCTCAGTTGTGAATTGCTTTCAAATTAGTATCTTTGCAGTTGCAAACACAACTTGTTATCCCAACGATAACCTGCTTGTTTGTTGTGAATTGCTTTCAAATTAGTATCTTTGCAGTTGCAAACACAACTGTACATCTGTTATCCCTCATACGAGTTTGTTGTGAATTGCTTTCAAATTAGTATCTTTGCAGTTGCAAACACAACGTAAATGTTTTGTTGTAATCAATACCTTCAGTTGTGAATTGCTTTCAAATTAGTATCTTTGCAGTTGCAAACACAACTTATTATATAGAGTTGCAACATGTGGTTCGTTGTGAATTGCTTTCAAATTAGTATCTTTGCAGTTGCAAACACAACGGGAATTAGTTGCGGTTATGGACATGAGATGTTGTGAATTGCTTTCAAATTAGTATCTTTGCAGTTGCAAACACAACTGTTATAATGATTTACTTCCCAGCATTACGTTGTGAATTGCTTTCAAATTAGTATCTTTGCAGTTGCAAACACAACTTCTTTATTGAAAATCAAAGATTTCCAACAGTTGTGAATTGCTTTCAAATTAGTATCTTTGCAGTTGCAAACACAACTTGAGGAGTTAATGTCCTGAGAAATTCCACGTTGTGAATTGCTTTCAAATTAGTATCTTTGCAGTTGCAAACACAACGCCACGGCGGTTTTGTCGTGGCGTGCGTACGTTGTGAATTGCTTTCAAATTAGTATCTTTGCAGTTGCAAACACAACTGAGAGCGATGAGCTTGCAAAAGCTCTCAAGTTGTGAATTGCTTTCAAATTAGTATCTTTGCAGTTGCAAACACAACCCGCCGATGTCTCACGACATGAGCGGTAAAGTTGTGAATTGCTTTCAAATTAGTATCTTTGCAGTTGCAAACACAACACCGGCTGATTATCAGAGCAGCCACAACCGGTTGTGAATTGCTTTCAAATTAGTATCTTTGCAGTTGCAAACACAACTATTCGGCGAGAGATGAGCAAAGAGGTAGTGTTGTGAATTGCTTTCAAATTAGTATCTTTGCAGTTGCAAACACAACTGTTTAGCGTTTAACGCGCTGCAAAGATAGGTTGTGAATTGCTTTCAAATTAGTATCTTTGCAGTTGCAAACACAACTGGTAAGTTGGAGTTTGCGTTTTCTGACGCGTTGTGAATTGCTTTCAAATTAGTATCTTTGCAGTTGCAAACACAACTGAAGTATGACGGAGGAACAGAGAGTATTCGTTGTGAATTGCTTTCAAATTAGTATCTTTGCAGTTGCAAACACAACCATTAGCACTAATTGCTGTTTCTGCTTCTGGTTGTGAATTGCTTTCAAATTAGTATCTTTGCAGTTGCAAACACAACTGATATTTACAGCTTCTACACCTAAATCGTGTTGTGAATTGCTTTCAAATTAGTATCTTTGCAGTTGCAAACACAACCCGAAATGCTCCGAAATGTCGCAAAATGTAGTTGTGAATTGCTTTCAAATTAGTATCTTTGCAGTTGCAAACACAACTCGTCTAAAAGGGGGTCTATTCTTTCATTGTTGTGAATTGCTTTCAAATTAGTATCTTTGCAGTTGCAAACACAACTGTTTGCGAAAAATTCTAATTCAATACCAGGTTGTGAATTGCTTTCAAATTAGTATCTTTGCAGTTGCAAACACAACTCTTGCCCCCACTTTATTAACCTTAAAATCGTTGTGAATTGCTTTCAAATTAGTATCTTTGCAGTTGCAAACACAACACAAAAGAAAGAATAACGATTATGGCAGAGTTGTGAATTGCTTTCAAATTAGTATCTTTGCAGTTGCAAACACAACATCAGAATAATAGTTAATATCAACTTTTTGTTGTGAATTGCTTTCAAATTAGTATCTTTGCAGTTGCAAACACAACTCGTCCAATAGTGGGTCGATACGTTCGTTTGTTGTGAATTGCTTTCAAATTAGTATCTTTGCAGTTGCAAACACAACCCGACGATTATAACTACTATCAAGTTATACGTTGTGAATTGCTTTCAAATTAGTATCTTTGCAGTTGCAAACACAACTATTAACTATTATTCTGACGGCGTCGACTAGTTGTGAATTGCTTTCAAATTAGTATCTTTGCAGTTGCAAACACAACCAAAGGGTATATAATTGATACATGTGCTGCGTTGTGAATTGCTTTCAAATTAGTATCTTTGCAGTTGCAAACACAACTTGTTTCGGCAAACAAACTCTCGTATTCGTGTTGTGAATTGCTTTCAAATTAGTATCTTTGCAGTTGCAAACACAACCTAAATCAAAAGGATTTGAACCTGAAGAAGGTTGTGAATTGCTTTCAAATTAGTATCTTTGCAGTTGCAAACACAAC
>JAEDJL010000012.1 GCA_016296345.1 Bacteroidales bacterium
AATTTGACAAGGTTTGCCTGCTTCACCTTTTCCTTGCCTATGAGCAAAAACTGATTTATCTCACTCATTGCGGCAAAAACGGCAATCAAAATGCTCTCAAAAATAAACAAGGGAGCTTCCGAACCCATGAAAACAAAGGGTACAAATACCACAAAGGCACTTGCCGCCACCCACAGCAAAGAAATACGCAACAAGCTGCCGTTGTGCTGTCTCGGAGCAAGATAAACCAAGGTCGAATTGCCAACAAGAGTAAACAGAAGCATCAACAAATAAATATTGTACACCACAATAGCCTGCTCACCCTTGCCCTCAGAACCCAAAACCCTGCTTATAAGCACCACGATTGCGAAGCTGAACAAAGCAGACGAAAACTTGGTAAACAAAGTGTTGATAATGTTTCTGAACATCGGCATTACAAATAAGTCGATTGCAAAGGTAAGGCTTTTTTGCCGATAAATTCGTACATTTGCACACAGATTGAAGGAAGCGAAGATGAAATACAAAGCATTTTTATTTGACTTTGACGGAGTGATTGCCGATACAGAACACTATTATACCGACTTTTGGACAATTCAGGGCAGGATTTACTTCCCAGACCTGCCGGACTTTGCCAACCAAATCAAGGGACGCAGTCTCAAAACAATATATGAAGACTATTTTTCTTGTCTTCCCGAGGCGAGAAAGCAGATAGAACAAGCACTCAAAGCCCAAGAAGCTGACATGAAATACCCTCTTGTTGCAGGAGCGACAGAATTTATTCAACTCAGCCGCCGATATGTCAAAACCGCCTTGGTAACAAGCAGTTCGGAAAGCAAGATGCAACACGTCTATGAGCAACTGCCCTTTATCAAAGAGAGCTTTGATACCATTATCACAGCCGCCGACATAACTCGCAGCAAACCCTCGCCAGAGTGTTACCTCCTTGCCGCAGAGCGTCTCGGAGTGTTGCCCGAAGAATGCGTCGTTTTTGAAGACTCGGAAGCAGGCATACAATCGGCAAAGAATGCAGAGATGAAAATAGCAGCCCTTGCCACCACCCTGAGCCGCCAAACCCTCATGCCGCTTGCCGACATAATAATCGACAACTTTGCCAACCAAACTCCCGAAACCATAACCCACCTTCTTGACAATCAAGAGCAAAAAGCTGAAACGGCGTGTTAAAAATTCATTTTTTTGCTTTTTACGCTTGCTATTTCAAAAAAACGTTGTATTTTTGCAGTCTCTACTATACATCTGTCGTATTACTATACTATGGAGAAAAGATATTCGTATGATTATCCGCGTCCGATGGTTGCGACTGATTGTGTCGTATTTGGATTTGACGGATACGGACTTAAAGTTCTACTTGTAAGAAGAGGAGGAGAGCCTTACGCAGACTATTGGGCTTTACCGGGCGGATTTATGCAGATGAACGAAACGGCAGAAGAGTGTGTAAAACGAGAATTGAAGGAAGAAACTTCGATAGAACCATTTCACATTGAACAATTTCACACCTTTACGGCAGTCAAAAGAGATAGCAGAGACCGCGTTTTGTCGATTGCGTTCTTTGCTTTGAGCGATTTGAAAGAGGTTGAAGGCGGAGACGATGTCAAGGAGGCTCGTTGGTTTGACTTGAACGACATTCCGGATTTGGCATTTGACCACACCGAAATCATAGCTATGGCATCCAAGTCTCTAAGAGAAAGAATAGCTTTTGAACCAATAGGATTTGAGATGATGCCGGAGACCTTTTCCATGACTTATTTGCAACGCTTGTATGAGGCAATACTCGGAATAAAGTTTGACAGACGCAATTTCTACCGCAAGATACTTACTCTCGGTATTTTGGAAAGAGCAGACGGCAAGCAGAGTGCTTGGTTGAGCAAGATGAAAGGCGAATACAAACCGGAAGATTACCCTGAAAATAAGGGTGAAAAGAGAAGAGGCGCTCCTTCGAGGATACCTTATCTATACAAGTTCAACAGGGAGAAATACGACTTGTTGAAGAAGAAAGGCAATGGCTTCAGATTGGAGTTTTAGTTTGTTAATACATCATAATTGCTTTCACAATGGGAACGGCTGTTATTGTCGCTCCCATTTTTTTTGTACCTTTGTAAAAAAATATAAGGCAGAGATGAAGTTGAATGTTTTTGTTCCGTGTTGTGTAGATCAGTTTTCGCCCGCAACGGCAGCCAACTTGATAAAACTATTGGAGAGTTTGGGGCATACGGTCGAGTATAACAGCGAACAGACTTGCTGTGGCAGATTGCTGTATGACAATGGTAATTGGGACAAAGCCAAAGAGATAGGAGAGAAGTTTATAGATGATTTTCGCAGTGCGGAATATGTCATCACGTGTTCGACTTCTTGCGTTGGTTATATCAAGAACAATTTTGGTAAACTCTTTTTCAATACTGCCAATCACAACTCTTACAAGGCTGTAAGGGACAAAGTGATGGATATAAGCGAGTTTTTGGTTTCGTTTATGCACAAAACAGACCTTGGTTGTGAGTTTCCGCACAAGGTAAGCCTGCATTCAAACTGCCACAGTCTCAATGAATACAATGTGGAAGAGGAAACCAAGTTGCTGTTGCAAAACGTCAGAGGATTGGAACTTACAAGCGATGCTTCCGACAACTTCTGTTGCGGATTTGGAGGGATGTTCAGTGTGTATAACGAGCCGGTCAGTGCAGCCCTTGCGAAGAAAAAAATCGACAAAGTACTATCCGAAGGAGCTGAATACATAGTTGGCAACGACACTTCCTGCCTTCTGCACCTTCAATCCTGCATTGACAAATACAAAGTGAACCTCAAAACCATTCACCTTGTCGATTTATTGATGTATAACAAGTAATCGATGGAGCAAATCACCTATCCGTGGGGACACAGTCGTCCTTTCAATGCTTATTCAAACCATTTTAAGAAACTCTTCGGGCAGAGGCTGCAAAAGTTAAGCGTAGATGCAGGCTTTACCTGCCCCAATCGCGACGGCACTTTGTCGTTCGGAGGTTGTACCTTTTGCGATAATGCCGCCTTTAACCCCTCATACTGCCGACGATTTAAGGACATACGGAAGCAGATTGACGAAGGAATAGAATTTCACGCTTGGAGATATAAGCACGTCAGCCGATACTTGGTCTATTTTCAGGCATATTCCAATACATACGCCCCTTTGGAAGTGTTGAAAGAGCGATACACTCAGGCACTGTCTCACCCTGCCGTTGCAGGACTTGTAATCGGAACACGCCCCGATTGTGTCGATGAAGCAAAACTTGATTACCTTGCAGAATTGAACCAAAAGCATCATATAATAGTAGAATACGGAATAGAGAGTTGCTATGACAAGACACTCGAAAGGATAAATCGCCGGCACGATTTTGCCACAACACGCAGAGCAATCGAACAAACAGTCTCACGAGGCTTGACAACAGGAGGGCATATCATCTTTTCCCTGCCCGGAGAGAGCGAAGAAATGATGCTCTCCGAGGCAGACATTTTGAGCAATCTTGGTTTGCACAGTCTGAAATTTCATCAGCTTCTTTTGGTTAAGGGAACAAAAATGGTAAAAGACTATGAGGCAAATCCGAATGACTTTGATTTTATGTCTTTTGAGCGATACAGCGACTTTATTATTCGTTTTCTCGAACGCCTCAGCCCAAATATTGTGATAGAACGTTTTGCCGGCGAAGTGCCTCCTCGTTTTCAGGCGGTAAATAACTGGAATTTGGTACGCAACGAGCAAGTTGTGGCAACAATAGAGCAAAAGATGAAAGACCGTAAGACCTTTCAGGGACGCTTATTCAAACAATAATCAATCGAAATGGATACTTTATTTGGCAAAACACTCTCAGAGTTGAAGCAGGTGTGCGAACAATTTTCCTTACCCGGCTTTGCAGCAAAACAAATGGCAGACTGGCTCTACAAAAAGGGCGTTACCTCAATATCGGAAATGACAAATATTTCTCTGAAAGGTCGTGCATCTTTGTCAGAGTGCTATACTGTCGGTCTTACAGAGCCTGTCTCTGTAATGGTTTCAAAAGACGGAACAAAAAAATACCTTTACCAATATGGCGAAAGGGACTTTGTGGAAGCAGTTCTCATTCCCGACAAAGACAGAGCGACTCTCTGCATATCAACTCAGGTTGGTTGCAAGATGAACTGCCAATTTTGTGCAACAGGTCGCCAAGGCTTTTCTCGCAATCTTACTTGTAACGAAATTTTGAACATCATTCGTTCTCTTCCGGAGTTCTCTTGTCTTACCAATATAGTATATATGGGAATGGGAGAGCCGCTTGACAACTATGATAATGTCGTTCGCAGCATAGAGATACTCACTTCTGAATGGGGATTTGCTATGAGTCCTCACCGAATTACCGTTTCCACATCGGGATACCTTAAAAGGCTGAAAGATTTTCTCGACCAAACGAAAGTGCATCTTGCAGTCAGTCTTCACAATCCCATTCCCCAAGAACGAGAACGCCTTATGCCGATAGAAAAATCCTACAAAATTAAGGATGTTGTCGAGCTTTTGAAACAATATGATTGGAAATCACAGAGGCGATTGACCTTTGAATATATCGTCTTTGAGGGTTTGAACAATCAGAAACGCCATATCCTTGCACTTTTGAGGCTTTTGGACGGACTTTTTTGTCGAATAAACCTGATAAAGTTTCACACTATCGAAGGCACACCCTACATTGCCGCAAGCGAACAAAGCATGGAAAAATTGAGAGACACATTGAGTTCAAAAAATACAATATGTACCATAAGGGCTTCAAGAGGCGAAGATATATTAGCCGCTTGCGGTCTGTTATCAACAAAAAAGATTTTGGAAAATGGAAGAGACAATACCACAATGGAGGGTAAATAATCCGATAAAGAGACGATTGAGTTCGGAAGTAAGGGTAGGTGATATTGTAATCGGGGGACACAATCCGATAAGAGTGCAATCTATGACCAACACTGACACGATGGACACAGATGCAACGGTCGCACAGTGCATAAGACTTGCCGAAGCAGGTTGCGAAATGGTCAGAATAACAGCCTCAAACGTGCAAGCAGCCGAAAATCTCTACAACATAAAAAACGCTCTTGCACAAAGAAACTACAATATTCCCCTTATTGCCGACATACATTTCAATCCCAAGGCGGCAGAAGTGGCAGCCGGCATTGTGGAAAAGGTTCGCATCAATCCGGGAAACTATACCGACAGAAACACTTCTGCAAAGGATTATTCAGACCGTCAATACAGAGAAGAGTTGGAGCGAATTGCCGAACGCTTGCAGCCACTTGTCGAAATATGCAAGGCAAATCATACGGCAATGCGAATTGGCACAAATCACGGTTCTCTTAGCAAGAGAATAATGAACCGTTATGGCGATACTCCTTATGCAATGGCTGTGTCGGCAATGGAGTTTGTCAATATATGTCATCAAATGGGTTATGACGACTTGGTGCTTTCGATGAAATCAAGCAACGTCAAGGTGATGAACTTCGCAACTCGCACTCTTGTTGCACTGATGCAGCAAAGCAATCTCAACTATCCAATTCACCTTGGGGTAACCGAAGCAGGCAATGGGGCTGACGGCAGAATTAAATCGATGAGCGGAATTGGCAGCCTTCTCGCAATAGGAATTGGAGACACCATAAGAGTTTCGCTTACCGAGAAACCGGAAAACGAAATCCCCGTTGCAAGGCAGATTGTCGCTGCTTACAAGGATATGCCTTTTGAAAGTAGCGGAGAGGAATATGCTCTTGCAAATGTTTTTTGTCGAAAGGATATTGCAAAAAGCGAAGAGAACATCGAAACTCTCGACCTTGCACAAACAAAATTTGACGATTGTTTGCAGATTGCAAGCAAAAAAGACAATGTTGTGCGACTTGTTCAAACAAAAGAGTGCGAAAGCAAGGCTCTTTTGGCAGGAAACGTATCTGCATTGGTAATGGAGGGTGGCGTTTGCAGCGTCAGTTTGATTGACAAGGAGTTTGAAGCAGACCTTATGCAGGCTGTGGGCGAAAAAATCTACAAAGCCGAATTTATTGCCTGCCCTTCGTGTGGCAGAACCAAGTATGACATACAGACAGCTCTCGAAAAAGTAAAGCAAAGGTGCAAACACCTCAAAGGATTGAAGATTGCAGTTATGGGCTGCATAGTTAATGGTCCGGGAGAGATGTCTGACGCCGATTATGGCTACATCGGCAGTCGTGAAAACAGAGTTCACCTCTATCGCAACGGCAAGTTGGTTTACTCAAACGTCGAAGACAAAGACGCTCTCGACCTTTTGGTTTCAATGATTAAGGAAGACGGAAAATGGCAGGACGAAAACTGAAATTTTTTTTGACCTTTGCGGTAATCATTCTTGCGGTTGTTTTGCTCTATGGCGGATTGGTCGAAAATAAAACGCCGTTTGGCTCAAATAAAACGGCGTTTCAGCAAAATAAAACGGCGTTTTGTCCGACTGAAACGGCGTTTTGTCAAAGCGAAAACAAGACAGATTGCAACCTATTGGCAGACAAGTGTTTGTCTATTGCAGCGGCAATGCCTTCAAGCGACGAAAAACTGATTTCTCTCGACCATAAGTATTACTTTGTCGGCTATAATCCTTCTCACAAACAAGCTGCATGGGTGGCATATCTTCTTACCTCCGACATGGTTCGCCAAAACGACAATGCAAGCAGAGGAAACACCAACTTCAAAAAAGACCCTCTTTTGAGGAAACACTATGCGATTTCAAAGGATTACTCACATTCGGGATATGTAAGGGGACATCTGTGTCCCTCAAAGGATATGTGTTGGTCCGAAGCCTCGATGAAGGAAACTTTTTTCATGACCAATGTTTCTCCTCAGAGCGAACAGTTCAACAACGGGCTGTGGAAGAAGTTGGAAAAGCAGGTTCGTTCTTGGGCATTGGACAATGACAGCATCATTGTGCTGACAGGACCGATTTTATCGACCAAGAAAGCCGAAATAGGCGAGAACAAAGTGAGCGTATGTGGCAAGTTCTACAAAATAGTGGTCGATATATCTTACCCAAGCTACAAAATGATTGCCTTTGTAATGGATAATGCCAACATGAAAGGCAATGTGTATAAGTATAGTTGTACAGTCAGGGAGGTGGAACGACTTACCGGTTTGGATTTCTTCCCCTCTTGCGGAGACAATCGGCTTATCGACAGTCTCGAAACCCACACAGACATAAGTCTTTGGAAGAGTGAAAATGTACGCTCGGGCAAAAAATAGTCTGATTTGTCGATTATATACGTTTTTTGGGAATTTTGCGTTTGAGAAAAGAAAAATCAAGATTATGAAACTGCTTACCAAATTGAAGAAGAACCGTTCATACGTAGTCATATTGCTTTTGACACTGCTGTATGCTCTTTTGCTCAGTGCAAATCCTGTGGGCGATGCCTATTCCAATGCTTTCGCTTCGACAAGCGGCGAAGATATGTTCTCGCCTCACCATTTGCTTTATGCCTTTTACGGAAACATTATTCTGAAACTCTTCGGCTTTCTTCCGATTGAGCCAATAAGGCTGCTGCAACTTGCAAATGCCGTTGTGGCAGGCGGTTGCCTTCTTCTTGTAAGGCGAATGCTCAAACGCATACACCACGAAGAATCATTCCTTTGTGCATCTGTTTTGTTCTGTGGGGCATCTTTCGGATTTGTGCGGTTTGCCACCGACAACGAATGCTATATCGTTCCGCTGTTCTTTTGTCTGCTTTCGATATATTACCTTCAAGTCTTCTTGGTTCGCAATTCCGTGTCGCGGCTTCTTAAAGCTGCCGTGGCAATCAGCTTCGGCTGTTTGTTCCATCAGCTTTCCATAATAGCATGGCTTTGTGTTTTCGGAGTGATTGTGCTTAACCGCAACAAGAAATACCCTTTGGCTTTTTTTGCAGTAAGTCTTATTGTTCCGATTGGCTACTTTGTTGCTGCTTTTTCAATATTCGGTTCTGCAAGTCTTTCTGATACCGTGGCATTTGCCCTTACCGATTATATGAACGGCACAGCACAGATGCCGCAGGCAAAACAAGTTGTGCTGTTGAGCCTTGTGAGCCTTGTGAGAACCTTTGTTCAGCTGCACGGATATATGTTTGAGTTTGCCAAGAGCAACATTGTTTTGACCGTTGTGGTACTTGCGGGAGTTGTAACGCTGATTGTCCTTGCCATAATGGCAACCAAGAAAAACAGTCGCCGCAATCTGATACTCTTTCAGGAGAGACGATTTGTCAGAATGCTGTGGATATACCTTATATTGACCTTTGGTTTTGCTGCATTCTCAAACGGCAATGCCGAATTTATGATTGCAATACCTTTTATCTTGGTTTTGCTCCATTCATATTACTTTTCACAATGGAAAAACTTGCTTTACCTTTCGTGTGCAATGCTTTTGTGGAACGTATATTTCGGTTTGTATCCACAGGCAAGCCAAAGACTTACTCCCAATGAAGACATAGCCGAACTTTGCCGCCAAAATCCCGATGCAGTCTTCGTTTTGAAAGACAAAAACATTGTCGAGAACATCTATCTCTACAAATACGGAAACCAAAACCTGCCGACGCTCTATCGAGAAGACAAATACAGCGAACAACAGTACCTTAAAGACAAATCTGAAGGCAAGACGATAATCACAGACCTCGTTTGTGCAGAAGAAACTCTCGGAAGGGCAAAGCTGACAAGCCATACTGCTTTTGACTTTTCGCAAGTCAAAAATCGGCAAACTCTTTTTGAATTTTCGTCTTGCAAGTGCAAAAGAACGGTCTGCAAGTTGTGAAATCCGAGAATTCACTTTAATTTTGCAAATCGAAAGAAAGAGACAGACAAATGGAAGAATTGGTAATCGCAACCCACAACAAGCACAAGGCAGAGGAGATAAAACGCCTGCTTGACGGTAAGATAAAAATAGTAACCCTCAATGAGTTGGGTTGTAAGGAAGAAATACCCGAAGAAGGTGAGACTTTGAAAGAAAATGCCTTGCAAAAAGCACAATATGTCTGGGATAAATATCACAAAAACTGCTTTGCAGACGACACAGGTCTGATGGTAGATGCCTTAAACGGTGAGCCGGGAGTATATTCTGCCCGATACGCAGGCGAACATTGCAGTTTTGATGACAATATCGACCTTCTGCTTGACAATATGGAGGGAAAGACCAACCGCAATGCAAGATTTGAGACGGTGATATGCCTTATCGAAGACGGCAAAGCCCGCTATTTTGAAGGCAAATGCGAAGGCAGTATTCTCACAGAGCGATATGGCAGAGGCGGATTCGGATATGACCCGATTTTTATGCCCAAAGGCTATGGCGAAAGCTTTGCCGAACTATCCACAGAGGAGAAAAACAAAATCTCACATCGCGGAAAGGCAACCGCAGAGTTGATTAAATATCTTTTGAAGTAAGAGTTATGGAAAATTTAGAGGATTTCAAACACGAAACTGTGCTTTCCAATGCAAGGAAAATGTGTTTGGCTGCACTGACAGCCCCAAAGGCAAGAGGAAATGACAATCTTGTTATAAAGATTGCAAGTGGCGATGACATCAAACGCATTTCCGACAAATTGGAAGAGCTGTTCGAGAAAACAGGACAGGAATTTTTGCATCGCGACAGCCAAAATATTCTTGCTGCGGAGGCAATCGTTTTAATAGGCAGCCGAATTGTTCCTCTGGGACTTGATTGCGGATATTGCGGATACCCGAGTTGCGGAGCCAAACCAAAGAATGTTCCCTGCTTTTTCAACTCTGACGATTTGGGAATAGCAATCGGCAGTGCTTGTTCGACGGCTTTGCAAACCAAAACCGACAGCCGCGTCATGTTCTCGGCAGGTTTGGCTGCCAAAGAGCTGAATTTGCTTGACGATTGCCCGCTTGTGCTTGCCATAGTGCTGTCTGCAAGCGGCAAAAACATCTTTTTTGACAGAAAATAATCGATTTAACAATACAAAAACACCGATAATATGTTACAACTTGGTTTTATACGCGAAAATAGAGAGTATGTAATCGAGCGTCTTGGCGTAAAGCACTTCAAAGATGCCGAACAAACGATAGACAACGTCATTTCACAAGACAACAAACGAAGAACAACTCAAACCGAACTTGACAAGGTCAAGGCAGAAGCCAATTCCATTGCCAAGCAAGTGGGAATGCTCTACAAGCAAGGGCAGAAAGAGCAAGCCGAAGAGATGAAAAAACAATCCGCAGCTTGCAAAGAGAAAGAAAAAGAGCTGTCCGAACTTCTTGCACAGACCGAAAGCGAAATCCGCAGTCTGCTTTTGACTATTCCAAACCTGCCAAACAAAGATGTACCCTTGGGAAAAACAGCCGAAGACAACGTTGTAGTTTTGCAAAAGGGCGAAATGCCGTCTTTAAGCGAGAATGCAAAACCCCATTGGGAGCTTTGCTCGGAATATGACATCATAGATTTTGAATTAGGCAACAAGATAACGGGTGCAGGCTTCCCTTTGTACAAGAAAAAGGGTGCAAAGTTGCAGCGGGCGTTGATAAACTTCTTTTTGAACGAAGCAGAAAAAGACGGATTTACCGAAGTGCAACCGCCACTTATGGTAAACGAAAGCTCAGCCTTGGCAACAGGACAATTACCCGACAAAGAAGCACAGATGTACACCATTCCGCTCGATAATTTCTACATGATACCGACGGCAGAAGTCCCTGTAACAAACATATTCAGGGATACAATTCAAAAGGAGAAAGACTTGCCGCTCCAATACTGCGCTTACTCTCAGTGTTTCCGCCGAGAGGCAGGCTCGTACGGCAAGGACGTGAGAGGACTCAACCGTTTGCACCAATTTGACAAGGTAGAAATTGTCTGCATCGACACTCCGGAACACTCATACGAGCAGTTGGAGGTGATGAAGGCTCATGTGGCTTCGCTTTTGGACAAGTTGGAGTTGCCATATAGGGTTTTGAGACTTTGCGGAGGGGACATGAGTTTCACTTCTGCGATAACTTATGACTTTGAAGTCTGGTCTGCGGCTCAGAAACGTTGGTTGGAAGTGAGCAGTGTATCAAATTTTGAGACCTATCAGGCAAACCGTTTGAAGCTAAGGTACAAAAACTCGGAAGGAAAGACCGTTTTGGCTCACACACTCAACGGAAGCGCTCTTGCTTTGCCGAGAATAGTTGCCGCATTGCTCGAAAACAATCAGACACCCGAAGGAATAAAAATACCGAAAGCCCTACAGCAATACACTGGTTTTGAAATGATTGATTAAATATCGTAAAAGGCGAAAATAAAACGGCGTTTCAGCAAAATAAAACGCCGTTTTGTTCGACTGAAACGCCGTTTTATTTTGCCAAAACGGCGTTTTATTTTTGCCCTTTGGCAAAAGGAGTAGTTTTTTTGTCGTTTAACCACTTCCGAAAGCCTCAAAACGGACAAAAAAACGTATCTTTGCCCCACAAAAATGAGTTTTCATAAATGGAGAAAAGGAATTTTGCATCATTGATTTCAAGCATGGCTGTTGTGTGTTGCCTTGTGCTTTTTGCCAACCGGCTTTCTGCACAAGAAATATACCCCGAAGACAGCATAGAGTTTGAATTGAATAGTTTGAGGCTTGACATCGAGGATTTGAACTCTCAAATCACAACCCTCAAAGCCAATGTGGAAGCACAAAAAGAAAGAAACAAAGAACTGCATCTTATCAACGATACTTTGGTTGTGGTAAACAACGAAATCAAGCAGCAGTTGAGCGAAAAGAATGCCCTTTTGGAAGAGAAAATCCGCATACTTCAACAAAAAGAAATCCTCTTTGCCGAAAAGGAACAGGTATATAAGGAAGCCATAAGCACCTCCAACATCGACAAAGCCAAGATTGAGGGTTTGGTGGAGGCAAAAAATGCAAGCATAGAGGGCAAAGACAAAGAAATATCTTTGCTTCAAAAGAGCATAAACGAGAAAGAAACCCATATTTCGACCAAAGATGCACAGCTAAGACAAATATCGGAAGAGCGAGACAGGTATTTCAATATGTCGGACACCCTGAGAGAACAACTCAAAGCTGCACAGATTGTCATAATGCAGCGTGAGGAAGAACTCAAATACACCAAAAAACGTGCCGAAGAGGCAGAAGAAAAAGTCCTTACGGCAACCAACCGCAAGAAAAAGGTGAGAGTAATTCAGGGATTGGCAATGCACTTTGCTCCCATGCCCGACTGGGTCATTCGTCCGAGGGTTGATAGCAGCGGAAAGTACGCCAATTTCATAGAGAACGCCAATGCAGGAGTGGTCGATTTCGATTTGGTTGTGGGAGCGTCCGTTATGTTACTTGATTTGACCAAGCCAAACCAAAAATTCACCCAAGATTTGGGTATTTATGTGGGCTTTGGAGGCAACAATCTGTTCAAAAATTTCTACTTGGGACCCTCTTACAAATTTCTTGACTTCTTTCACTTGTCCGCAGGGGTGAAAATGGCTCACTATACGGTGCTTGCCGACGGCTATGAGGCAGGAGACGAGCTTCCCGTGGGCTGGGCAATCCCCACATCGAAGAAATGGATTGTTACTCCCTACATTTCACTCTCGTTTGACCTCGACTTTATCTCATACATAGGCAAAAAATAAAATCAAAATGACAAAAACACTCATACATAACGCACGCTTGGAAGGCAGAAAGGTCGATTTGTTGATTTCAAATGGTCTTATAGAGCAAATTTCGCCCGAAATAGTTGCACCAGAAGCCGAAGTTTTTGAAGCAGAAGGCTTGGCTGTCATGCCGGCTTTTTATAATATGCACACCCATGCGGCAATGACGCTGATGAGAAGCTGGTGTGAAGACCTTCCCTTGTTCGATTGGCTCAACAATATATGGAAGAGAGAAGCCGAACTGACGCCCGATGACATCTATTGCGGCACTCGTCTTGCCATATTGGAGATGATAAAGAGCGGAACGGTGTTTTTTGCCGATATGTATTGGCATAGTTCTGCCGTTGCGGCAGCTGCCGAGAACATGAAGGTAAGAGCAAATGTCGGAATGTGCTTTGTGGACAGTCTTTCCCAAAAAACAATAGAGCAGAACTTCGACTTTGCAAAACAATATGCCAAAGGCGGACAATCACTTGTCAGCATAGGCATTGCACCTCACGCAATATATACTTGCGGAGCTGATTTGTATCGCAAATGCTTCGAGTTTGCAAGAGAAAACGACCTGCTGTTTCACACGCATCTTGCAGAAACTCAGAAAGAAGTTGAAGATTGTTTGAAAAACAACGGAAAAAGACCTGTGGAATACCTTAACGATTTGGGCGTTCTTGACAACAAGACTTTGGCAGCCCATTGTGTTCACCTCTCTGCAAAAGAAGCCGAAATCCTTTCGAGAACTCAAACCACCATTGTCCACAATCCTTGTTCCAACATGAAACTTGCCTCGGGCGTGTTCAACTCCTTGCAGGCTCAAAGCTGTGGTTGCAACATCGCCTTGGGAACTGACGGTACTTCTTCCAACAACAACCTTTCGATGATTGAGGAGATGAAGTTCGCATCTTTGCTTGCAAAATCCCATTACGGCAATCCGCAGGCAGGAAAGGCCGAAGAAGTCTTCCAATGGGCAACATTGAACGGAGCAAAAGCCGTGGGACTGAACGCAGGCGAAGTAAAAGAAGGAATGCTTGCCGACTTGATTTTTGTCAATCTTGACAACGAAAGATTGTTGCCCGATAACGACCTTGTTTCAAGCATGGTTTATTCTGCCGATTCGAGATGTATCGACAGCGTAATGTGCAATGGCAACTTTTTGATGAAACATGGATATATCGAAGCCGAAGAAGAGATTATCGAACAGGCTCGCCGATACAACAAAAGCAAATAATACCCTTACCACTATGAACATTCGCAACTTTCTTTGCCTTGTTTGCTCTGTTTTTTTGACCCTTGGCGTAAATGCTCAGGGCAAAAGCAGCATCAAATGGGTGAGAGTGGAGGGCGGAGAGTTCCTTATGGGGTGCAGTTCTGCCGACAAGGATTGCTATCCCGACGAAGCAGAACACAAGGTCTATGTTTCGACATTTGAAATTGCCGCCTACGAAGTTACAGTCGAGCAATATATGTACTTTTGTGAGCAGACAGGACGACAAATGCCCAAAGAGCCGCCCTTTGGCTGGCAACCGCAACACCCGATTGTCAATGTAACGTGGCAAGACGCCGCCGACTATGCACAATGGGCAGGTTGCCGACTGCCGACCGAAGCAGAGTGGGAATATGCCGCCAAGGGAGGAAAGCAAAGCAAAGGATACAAATATTCGGGCAGCGATAACCCGTTGGAAGTAGGCTGGTGCTTTGAAAATTCTGCCGCAAGCACACACCCTGTTGGCGAAAAGCTGCCAAATGAACTCGGAATATACGACATGAGCGGCAATGTATGGGAGTGGTGCAGCGATAATTACGACATATATTACTATAAGGAAAGTCCGAAAAGCAATCCCAAAGGACCGACTTCTGGTTTGGGTAAATGCAATCGGGGAGGCTGTTTTAATTTTGACGCAAAGGTTATGCTGACTACCCATAGGAGAGGTTGCACAGAGGACAGCAAGGGAACGGGAACAGGTTTCCGCCTTGCAAGAGACGTAAAACGCAAGTAAAAACTCTCAATCCGACATCTCGATTTCAAGTTTGCTTGTTCCAAATCCCGAAAACAAAATACGCCCCTGCAAGACTTGCAGAAGCGTATCAGCTAAAACAATTCTTTAATCGCTATTTCATGTTGGTAAAGACGTTCACCACGTCGTCGTCATCTTCCAATCGATTGACCAACTTCTCGACATCTTCTTGTTGTTCGGGAGTTAGCTCTTTCAAATCGTTGGGTATGCGTTCAAAACCGAAGGATTTTATTTCAAAATCGTGGTCTTCCAAATATTTTTGGATAGGTCCGAATGCTGAAAACTCGGCATAGATGAATATTTCGTCTCCATCGACAAAGCATTCATCGACTCCGAAGTCTATAAGCTCCAATTCCAACTCTTCCATGTCGATTCCTTCTTTCATTGCGACCTTAAAGTTGCACTTTCTCTCAAATAAGAAATCCAACATGCCGGATGTGCCGAGCGAACCGTTGCCTCGGTTGAATGCAGCCCTCACATTGGCAACCGTTCTGGTCGGATTGTCGGTTGCAGTCTCCACAAGAACGGCAATTCCGTGCGGTCCGTAACCCTCATACACCACTTCCTTGTAGTCAGCCGTGTCTTTGGAAATCGCTCTCTTGATTGCCCTGTCCACATTGTCCTTGGGCATATTCTCATTTCTCGCTGTCTGAATCAGAAGTCTCAATCGGGGATTGGCACTCGGGTCTGCACCGCCTGCTTTCACCGCAATCTCAATCTCTTTTCCCAATCGGGTAAATGTTCTTGCCATATTACCCCAGCGTTTCAACTTTCTCGCTTTTCTATATTCAAATGCTCTTCCCATTACTTGATGTATTAACTTGTCAAAATTTCGTATCGTTGGTTTTTTGAGCCGCAAAATTACAAATTTTCAGCCGTTTTTTTGCCAAAATACCCCAAAAACCTGCAATGAAACGCCGTTTTGTTTTGTCAAATGCCGAAAAAGGACTACTTTTGCAGGGCGAATAACATTTGTAACGACTAGTTTAAGGAGATTATATGAAGAGAAGGTTGTTTATCTTTTTGATTTGTTTTGTTTGCATGAGCTTCGGCTTCGAGCTTTCGGCTCAGGAGGGTACTCATTCTTTGACAAGAGAAAATATAAGCATGGTTGTGCCGAACGATTGGCTTGCAATCAGAACGGGAAAGAAGTTTGGCGATTTCGGAATGAAAATTCAGAAGCAAAACAGCGTGGCTTTTGTGGAAGTAAACTGCATAAGACGCAAAACAGACCCCGTTTCAAAAGCTACAACCCTTGCTTCGGAACGCAGCAGCAAAGAAACATTCGCATATATGCAGATTGATGCGGTTCAAGATGCCAAGTTGGACAAGAAAAACGCCAAACACCTTGTCTATACCAACGCTTATCTGACCGACACTTACCGAGGCGGCATTTATGCCTTGGTCGATAACGGATATACTTACACCATTGAGTATTACGGAGCGGACACACCTTCGGGCAGAAAGGAGATTGAACAAATCCTCTCTTCAATCAAAATAGAAAAACCTTTGGCTCAGGACAACATTGTCAAGATTGAGGAAGAGTTTGTGCCGAGCGATTGGAAGGAAGCACCGATTGAACAAACAGAGCAGCCTGTACAAGACAATGTCTCTTCAAAAGAAAAGAAGGCAAAGACCGAAAAGGTAAAACTATCCAAAGAAGAAAAGAAACAACTCAAAGAACAGAAGAAGCGTCTCAAAGAAGAAACAAAAAAAGTGGAGGCAAAGAAAAAAGCATTAGACAAGAAGAAGAAAGAAATGGATAAACAACAGGAACAAGAACTTAAAGAAAAACAAAGAGCCGAGCAAAGACGCAAAAAAGCCATGAAGGCAAAGAAAGACGACACCGAGTTGAAAGAGCTTTTGGAGCAGAACAACAATCAAAACAAGTAGTTCTTTTCGGATTTTCCCGATTTGATACATAAAGACAATGAAGCATTATGCTGTCTTTGTCTTTATGGTTGTTTTTACGTCTGTTCTGCCTCTTGAAGCACAGTTTTGTTTTTCCGATACTTCTTTTGAAAATGGCGACACAACGATAGAAAAAGGCAGTTTGCTCTTTCGCATTGCAGATAAGTCTTTTTTTGTCGATAATGAGTACACAGGAGAGAAGACTTACGGCTATTCTCTTCCGGGATTCAGGCTTACGCCCACATTGTTTTATGCTTTGAACGAGAAAATATCGCTTGAAGCAGGCGTCAGTATGCTCCGTTATCATGGTGCAAACCGCTATCCGTGCGTCATCTACTCTTATTTTCCTACTTGGCAGTCATATCAGTTCCTTTCGGGTCTGCATTTGATGCCCTATTTCAGAGCTTTGTGGAATATTTCTCCCACAATGCAGCTTGCTTTTGGCAACATAGATAACCGAAACTCGCATCTGCTGCCCGAACCGCTCTACAACGTCGAACACACCTTCTCTTCCGACCCCGAAGCAGGCGTTCAATTCCGATTGAACAAGCCTCACCAATATTTAGATGTGTGGTTAAATTGGCAGAGTTTTGTCTTTGCCAACGACATTCACCAAGAGACTTTCACACTCGGGGCAAATTGGCAGACAAAATTCGACCTTGTCAAAGAAAAACTTCGATTGGTCATTCCCGTAAGCCTTATTGTTCAACACCTTGGCGGAGAAAATCTCAGCGGAGACTTTTCTGTTTGCACATGGTCAAACATTGCTGCGGGAATGCGGTTTGATTTCAAACACAATCGCCTCATTAGCTCGATAGGAGCAGACTATCTTTATTACAATCAGGCGGGAGAGACTGACATAGTGCCGTTTGAGAACGGTCAGGCGGCATATCCCTACATCGAGTTGGTATATAAACAGTTCAAAATCAAGTTTGCATACTATGACAGCGAAGATTTTGTGAGTCTTTTGGGCAGTCCGCACTTTTGTAACTTCTCTACAAATACTCCGGATTTGGTTTTTGACCGCTCAAACCAATTCTACATCAGAGGAACTTATCGTTACGACATCTGCAATGGCTGCTGTTTTGATGCTTACTTCCAACTGTTCAGACAAAACCACCTTACGGGCGACCGACCCGGCTTTGAGAAGGTAATAAGAGACGGATTTACCTCTTTTTCTTTCGGAATTATTCTCAATATCGACCACTCTATTTTGCTGAAACGATTTTAGGAAAAACACCCTTTCCCAATCCATAGAAATAAAACGCCGATTTATTTTTGCAAAACGTCGTTTCGCTCGAATAAAACGGCGTTTTGATTGAACTAAAACGGCGTTTTGTAATTCTTTGATAATCACTTTGTAATATCAAGCTGCCGCTTTGCTGTTTCGGGATTGAAACTTCGCATTTTCAGATGGCAGATTTGCCGTTTTGAATTTTCGAGAGCGAAACAGCCTTTCTTTTTGTTTTAGTTTCGTAAAAAAGAGCTACCTTTGCCGATTGTATTTTTACAAGATAGAATTAAGAAAACATTGTCATGGATATTATCATTGCAGGAGACGGAGAGGTAGGCTTTCACTTGGCACGCAGTTTATCTAAGATAAGACACAATATCACCGTTGTCGATCCTCACTCGGATTTGCTGACCATGCTTCAGAGCGAATCGGATTTGCTTACCATTGCAGGCAGTTCGACATCTATGGAAACCTTAAAGCAAGCCGGTATTTCGTCTTGCGATTTGCTCATTGCCGTACTGCACGAAGAGAGCATCAATCTGATGACCTGCATTCTCGGAAAGCGTCTTGGGGCAAAGCGTTGCATAGCAAGAGTGAACTCAATCGAGTACCTGAACGAAGATAACAAGAATATGTTCAAGGGAATGGGGGTCGATGAGTTGGTATGTCCCGAAAGAATTGCGGCAAAGGAGATAACCAATCTGCTGACACGCAACACTGCAACAGAGATATTTGATTTCTCCAACGGCTTACTGTCAGTCTATATGATGAGGCTTGATTCTGATGCACCGATATTAGGAAAGTCCATGGCGGAAGTGGCAGTGCTTTATCCGCAACTTGAAGCCAGAGCAATATGTATAATACGTAGAGGCAAAACTATCATACCCGGCGGACCGGATCAGTATTTGAAAGGCGATTTAGTCTATTTGATTGCAAAGCCTTCAAGTATCGAGTTGATAAAGGAGCTTGGCGGCAAACGGGATTACGTTATCAAAAACGCAATGATACTTGGCGGCGGACGCATAGGAAGAAGGGCTGCACTAAACCTTCAAGGCGATATGCGGTTAAAGCTTATCGAGCAAGACAAAGAGCGTTGCTTTCAATTAGCTGACGATTTGAATAAAACAATGATAATAAACGGCAACGGTAATGACATATCTTTGTTGATTGATGAGGGCATTCAGGAAACTGATGCTTTCATTGCGGTGAGCGGAAGCACCGAAACCAATATTCTTTCCTGCCTTCACGCTCACAAACAGGGAGTAAAAAAGACTATTGCCTTGGTTGAGAACGTCAGCTACATCGATGTGTCGCAGGAAATCGGCATAGACACAATCATAAACAAGAAACTGATTACCGCAAGCTACATTGCACGCTTCACACTCGGGGCAGACGTTACTTCAAGTAAGTGGTTGTCGGGAATAGATGCCGAAGTGATTGAGGTTCTTGTCAAGGAAGGTTCTCCGATAACGAAGAAACAAATCATGCGATTGGACCTTCCCTCAGGCGTAAACATCGGAGGAGTAATCAGAGACGGCGTTGCATATATCGCAAGAGGCAATGTGCAAATTCAGGCTGGCGACAAGGTGGTTGCTTTCACCATTCCGGAGTCGGCAAACAAGTTGATGAAGTTGTTTAATTAGTCTTTTGATTTGATGAACTTTCGACCTCACAAGTTCAACAGCAGAATATTCTTCTATGTTTCGGGCAGCTGTTTGTTGCTCTTGGGCGGAATGTTTTTGCTTTCGGGCATTGTGGGGCTTCTTTATGGCGAAAGGGAGAGTGTTTATTTTGCTTATTCTTTTGTGATTGTGGCTTTGCTCGGAGGGATTGTTGCTTACCGCAATCGCAACTTTCATACTACCATTTCAAAAAAGGACGGCAGGTTGATAGTAGGGCTGATGTGGATTTTAATCCCTCTTTTCGGTGCTTTGCCATATGCTTTTGATGCAAGGGATTTTAGTTTGACCGATGCCATATTTGAATCCTATTCGGGATATACAACAACGGGGGCAAGCGTTCTTGACGATGTCGAAAGCGTTTCAAAAGCTGTTTTGTTCTATCGGTCTTTCACTCAGTGGGTGGGAGGATTGGGTTTTGCAATTCTTGTAATCATGTTTGTTAGAAACTTTCCCGAGGGAGCAAAGAACCTTTTCAATGCAGAGTTTAACTCAATCGAGAAAGAGAAAGACCGTCCCCACATAAAGAACACTGTTTATAAGATTTTCTTTATTTATTTGCTTTTCAGCATTGCTTGTTGTGTTTTGCTGTCTTTGGGAGAAATGAATGTGTTTGAGGCTGTTTGCAATACTTTTGCGACAATTTCGACCGGCGGTTTCTCGGTTTCAAACAGCAATATGGGGGCTTATTCTGACTATTCCCGAAATGTGGTCATGGTCTTCATGTTTCTTTCGGGCATAAGCTACTTTTTGTTGATTTGGTTGGCAAGAGGCAAATTCAAAAAGGTCTTCAAGGACGAGCAACTGCTGTATTATTGTTCCATAATCGTGATTTGTTCGCTGTTTTTGGCATTGTACTTTGTTTTTGTCGATAATGTGCCATTTTTTTCGGGTCTGAAAGATTCTTTGTTCTACATTATATCTACACTAAGCACCACGGGATTTGACTTAAAGGTCAGCGGACTCGGCTTGTTTGCCTCTACATTTCTTATTTTGCTCATGTTCATAGGCGGTTGCAGTGCTTCGTCCTCGACAGGACTGAAAATAATAAGATTGATTACCCTTTTGAAATACATACCTGTTGCAATCAAGCGAATGTTTCACCCTCGTGCGATAATACCTGTGCGATATAACGGAAAGGCATTGAGAGACGACGAAGTGAGTTTGGTATTTGGCTTTTTCTTTCTCTTTTTCCTCATTTTCCTTGTAGGTATTATGTTGCTGACTGTTGCAGGTAATTCGCTTCTTCACTCGATTGCTCTTTCGGCTGCCTCAATAAGCAATGTAGGTCCTATAATGGGTTCGATTGCCGAGGGATTTTCCTATTCTGCATTGGGAGCAGGCTCGAAGATAGTTTTGATAGGACTGATGCTTTTGGGCAGATTGGAGATTTATGCCCTCATTGCAGTCTTTTCTCCGACCGTATGGCAGAAGGACTGATGTGCAATTTTTCTTCTGTGTAATCGATTGATTTTCCGCAAGTAAGGACTTGCAAAAATAAAACGCCGTTTGGGTTTAATCAAAACGCCGTTTTATTTTGCCAAAACGGCGATTTATTTTTGTGAAACGCCGTTTTGATTTTGGTGGTTTTTGAAGACAGATTATCGGGAGCTTTTGTGAACAAACCGAAATAATGTTGTATCTTTGCAAATGTATAGACTATATGATTGAACACAAGAGTAAGAGAATGATTTTGATAGCTGACGGTGGTTCTACGAAGACCGATTGGGCTTTGGTCGCAGATTGTGAGGTTGTTTCCCTTTTTTCGAGCAGGGGAATGAACCCTTACAATGTGTCAGATGCTGCCATGAAAAGAGAGATTGAAGAGAAAATTTTGCCGAATGTAAATCCTGAGGAAGTGGAGGGTGTTTATATTTATGCTTCGGGCTGTTCGGCTTTGGTCAAGCAGCAGGAGGTCATAACGTGGTTTGCTCCTTACTTTCCGAAAGCTGACATCTGTGTGGAGGGAGACCTTCTCGGAGCGGCAAGGGCAGCTTGCGGAAAAGAGCCTGCAATAGCTGCAATTTTGGGAACAGGTTCTAATTCATGCCTTTACGATGGTGAAAAAATAACAGAGAATGTTGCCTCACTCGGATATGTGCTTTGCGACGAGGGTGCGGGAACTCATATCGGAAGATTGGTTTTGAGAGACTATTTGAGAGGTAGAATGCCCGAAGAAATGAGCCGAAAGTTTGCTCAAATCCACCCGGGAGAAGAATCAGACTTCCTAAATCATCTCTATAAGGAAGAAGCACCCAACTTTTACGTTGCTTCCTTTGCACGATTTGCCATAGAGAACAAGTCGAACCCCTATTGCAGAGGCGTAATCATGCAGGCGTTCGACGATTTCTTCACTCAGCAAATTTGTACTTACACTTCCTATAATAAATATGTCGTCAATGTCGTTGGAAGTGTAGGTTGCCTTGCACAAGACGAACTGAAAGAGGTGGCACAAAGGCACGGAGTGAAGATAAACAAGGTAGTCAAAGCACCTCTTATGGCTCTTGTGGAATACCATACCAAGTGAGAAAAAAACAAATTAGTCATAAAAAACTCTTGCAGTTGAAGCCGGATTGAGGTATTTTGAGTATATTTGCAAGGTTTTTTGCGATTGACAAAATAAAAACGAAAAGATAATGAGCAAGATTGACGTTCTTCTCGGTTTGCAATGGGGAGACGAAGGAAAAGGAAAGATAGTCGATGTATTGACACCGAGATATGACATTGTGGCAAGGTTTCAAGGCGGACCGAATGCAGGTCATAGTTTGGAATTTGGCAATATCAAGCACGTATTGCACATAATTCCTTCGGGAATATGCCACAAAGACAAAATAAACCTTATAGGCAACGGAGTGTTGGTTGAACCTCTTATATTGAAAAAGGAGGTCGAAACATTGGAACAAATAGGCTTTGAACCGAAAGCCAACCTCTATGTGTCGAAGAAAGCACACCTTATTTTGCCTTCTCACAGAATGATGGACGCAGCTTCCGAACAGTCGAAAGGAAGTCGCAAGATAGGCTCTACACTCAAAGGAATAGGACCGGCATACACCGACAAGGTTGCTCGTTGCGGTCTGAGAGTGGGTTCTATATTCCAAAACAATTTCAAAGAACTTTATTGCAGTGCAAGAGATGCTCACTTTGCTCAAATCAAAGCCTTGGGATATTCTCCCGAAGACTTCAAAATTGACAACATGAGCTTCTCTGAGTATGAGAAACTTTGGTTTGAGTCAATCGATAGCTTGAAAGCACTCACCATTGTCGATAGTGAGTACTTCATTAACGAGGCTTTGGAAAACGGAAAGAAGATTTTGGCAGAGGGCGCTCAGGGTTCGATGTTGGATATCGACTTCGGCTCATATCCTTTCGTTACTTCGTCAAACACAATCACCGCAGGAGTTTGCTCGGGCTTGGGAGTAGCACCGTCAAAAATCGGAAAAGTTTTCGGAATTTGCAAAGCATACTGCACAAGAGTGGGAAGCGGACCTTTCCCTACAGAGTTGTTTGATGCAGATGGCGAAAAGATGCGTCAGGAGGGCAGAGAGTTCGGCTCTACCACCGGAAGACCGAGACGCTGTGGCTGGCTTGATATTCCGGCATTGAGATATACTTGTATGCTCAACGGAGTTACTCACCTTATGTTGATGAAAATTGATGTGCTTAACTCGTTTGAGCAAATTAAAATTTGCGACCAATATGAGATTGAGGGCAAGCAGACAGTCAAAGTGCCGTATGACGTGGAAGCAAAGATAAATCCGATTTACTCATCGCACAAGGGCTGGTGTCAAAACATTGCAGGCATAAAGCAATTTGAGCAACTGCCTCAGCAAATGAAAGACTACGTTCACACAATAGAAGAAAAACTAAACCTTCCTGTGGCAATAGTTTCCACATCGCCCAACAGGGAAGACACAATCATCAAATCAGAATTTTAATACTCCAAATAAATGTTTGCCATGAGAAGAATAATAGCAGCAATTTTGGCAGTGGCGTTTTCGATGTCTTGTTTTGCACAGAAACTACGCCCTTCGGACGTACCCCAAGAGGTGAGATTGGGATTGGAAAACACATATTCCGACTACAAACTCAAAGGCTGGTACTTTGAAACAGGACAATACGTTGCCGAAATCGACATTGACAATCAGATAGGAAGAGTTTTTTTGACTGCAACGGGAAATTGGCAGTTTACAATCTTCGATGTTCAGCAGCAAGAGCTGCCTACTTTGGTTGCCAACTACTTTCTGAACAACTATCCGGGCTATCGTATCAAAAAGTCGGAATATGTGGAAGACTTTTCGGGCGATAACTACTATAGATTGATAATTGCAATGAAGGGTGTGGGACAAACAGAGTACGAAATGATATTTGACCCACGCGGAAAGCTGACCAAGACCAACGCTCCCGACCCCGATTTTGTCAAAAAGGACTATATTGCACGTCTTAATCCCGAAGCAATAGAATATCGTCAGAAAAAGATGGCAGAAAGAGCCTCCTTGGACGGCAGCGGCTTGGAGATAAGAACAGGAGAGGACGGAGACGTCAAGAAAAACTCCAAGTCAAAAGACGTGGACATCGAAGCACCGGAAGCATTGGACGTTCCCGTTATTCCGGACGAAGTAACAAAATCCTTTAAGAAGAAATTCCCACGCTTGGAAGTCAATCAGTGGAAAGAAGAGGACGGAAATTACAGAGCATACTACGAAAACCGCGGCAGAGACATGGAGATGCTTTTTGCTCCCGACGGAATGGTGATGACAACTACCACAGCAGTCGAGAAAGAACGCTATCCACGTTTGATAATCAAAGATTTGTCGTCTCGTTATCCCGAAGTGAAGTTCCCTTCTGCCATAACAAAGTTCCAAAAGGTCGATTATGATTTGAAATATCGCAAAACCGTAACCGACAGAAAGCTTGATACCTATTATTATATAGAGTTTACTCAGAAGATAAAGGGCAAAAAGGACAAGAAAACAGTGAAATTGACTTACGACAAGTCGTTTAAGTATCAAGGCTTGGCAGGAAGTACAGACGAATACCAAGAGGAAGAATAGCCGAATGTCATTTAAGCGGACGGCATTGCAGATATTTTTTATCATTATCACCACTTGCAGTGCCATAGCACAGAAACAAATAGATTATCAGTCAGATTGGGGAGAGAGGAGACCCTCTTTCCCCGACTGTTTGATATTAAAAAGCAATGTTGTCTTTGTTCATCAAGACATGACGATGAGTTGCGACTCTGCTGTCTTCAATACGAAAGACAATTTCGTGGAAGCCTTTGGCAACATTCACCTTTGGCAGGATACAATCGACCTTTACGGCGACCAAGTCTATTATGACGGAAACACAAAGACCGCAGAAATTTTCGGAAAGGTCGTTACGCTGCAAGACGGCGGCATGACGCTGCAAACAGACTACATGGTGTGGGAGCGGGAAGCCAGAACAGTTCGCTATACCAACTCGGCAGACATCTGGGACGACGAAAGCACACTCAAAAGTCTCATGGGAACATATTATACCGACACAAAAATCATCGAATTTACCGACAGAGTTACAATATCTTCCTCAAATGCCGACATCAAATCGGACTCACTGCGATATGACACCAAGACCGATTGGGCTTATTTCTACTCTCCGACCAACATTACGACCTCCGACAGCCTTGTTATACTGACCGAGAGAGGCAACTTCAACACCAAAACCAACCAAGCCGTACTTTACCAAAACAACATCTTGCAACAAAAAGCTCAAACCCTCATTGCCGACAGCATAGACTACAATACAGAGACCGAATGTGGCAAAGCATTTGGCAATGTCTTCATTTCCGACACTGCAAACGACCTGAGAGCATATTCAAATTACTTGGAGACCGACAGAAAAGACAGTCTCAAATATGCCTTTTTGACAGATAAAGTTCTTGTGGAGCAGATTGACGGAACGGATACGCTCTTTCTGCATTCCGATACACTGTGGGTCAATTTTGACAAGGCGGACAAGGCTGAGCAAATCTTGGCTTACCATCATGTGAAGATGTTTCGTTACGATATGCAGGCGGTTTGTGAACTTGTTTGCTACATAGTGAAAGACAGCATGGCATACCTTTTGGACAGACCTGTGCTTTGGCAGCAGGAAAGCCAGTTTACAGCCGACACAATCTGCATTTACACCGACAAAAAAGGCATAAAGAGTATGCTTTTGTACCCAAATCCTTTGATAGTACAGAATTCTGATTCGACTACAAACCTCTATTACAACCAAATATCGGGCAAGCGTCTTTCTGCTATCTTCAACAAAAACAAGATAAGCTTTGCTCAGATTGACGACAACGTAAATATAATCTATCATGTCTGGGAAGAGAAAAAGGACAAGCCGAAGCAATATACCGGTGTCAATATCGGCAGTTGCAATTCTTTGAAACTCTATTTTGAAAAGGCAAAGCCGAAGAAGATGACGGCGGTGGGAAGTCCCGACTTTTACATCGACGACTTTGAAAGGGTGGACGAAAGTGCCAAAACCCTCAAAGGATTTGCATGGTTTGAGAAGATACGTCCGCAGAACAAAGAAGACATTTTTATACACCGCGACTGACTTTTTGTCATTGCAGGTGTTTTTGGAATAAATCTTGATTACACAAAAATGAAACGGCGTTTTGAGAAAACAAAATCGAAAGACAGTTCAAACAAATCGGGTAAAACGAAGAATAAGACCCAAAAATTGATAAACAAACTCTTAAATAAGGATAAGGAAATGGCAGAAAATAACGAAGAAAAGCAGCAAACACAGCAGCAAGGCGAGCAATCGCAAGAGCAGCAGACCGAACAAACTCAGAATTGCGAACAAAAAGAAGAAAATAAACAAGAAAATTGGGAAGAAAAGTTTGAAGAGTTGAACAAGAAATACCTTTTGCTCTATTCGGATTTTGAGAATTTTCGCAAGCGAAAAGCAAAAGAGCAAATGGAATTGGTCTTGAATGCGGCAGAAAGTACGATTAAGGACTTGCTTCCGGTGATTGACGACTACGAAAGAGCCTTGCAGAACATGGAAAGCTCGGAAGACGAGGTTTTTGTCAAGACCAAGGAAGGATTAGAACTCATTTACAACAAACTTATGAGTACTTTGAGCAAGCAAGGACTTAAACCGATAAACGCAAAGGGAGAATTGTTTGACGAAAATCTTCATGAAGCCATTGCCAGAATACCGGCTCAGAATGAGCAAGACAAGGGAAAGGTGATGGACGAGACCACAAAAGGGTACTATCTCAACGATAAAGTGATACGCTACAGCAAGGTAGTGGTTGCAATGTAACAAAGGAGAAACGAAAATGGCAGAAAAGAGAGATTATTATGAAGTCTTGGGTGTGTCAAAGAACGCCACAGATGAAGAATTGAAGAAGGCGTATCGAAAACTTGCCATAAAGTATCACCCCGACAAGAATCCGGGAGACAAAGAAGCCGAAGAAAAGTTCAAGGAAGCCGCAGAGGCATACGACGTTCTTCGAGACAAAGACAAGAGAGCTCGTTATGACCAATTCGGACACGCAGGCGTCGATGGTCAGGCAGGCTTTGGCGGTGGCGGAATGAACATGGACGATATTTTCTCTATGTTTGGCGATATTTTCGGGGGCAGAGGCTTTGGCGGTTTCAGCGGATTCGGAGGCTTTGGCGGCGGACGCTCCTCTTCGGGAGGCAGAGTAAATCGCGGAGGCAACCTCCGAATAAGAGTAAAGCTCACCTTGGAAGAAATAAACAAAGGAGTAGAGAAAAAAATCAAGGTAAAGAAATACGTTCCCTGCAAGAGCTGTGGCGGAAGCGGTGCAAAGGCAGGCTCGGAGAAGACAACATGTCCTAATTGTGGCGGAAGCGGTACTATAATTCAAGTTCAGAGAACGATTTTGGGCAATATGCAGACACGAACAACCTGTCCTCATTGTCAGGGAGAGGGAGTTATCATAAAGGATAAGTGTCCTGACTGCCACGGAGAGGGAATTGTTCAAAGCGAAGAGGTGATGCAAATCAAAATTCCGGCAGGAGTGTCGGACGGAATGCAGCTTTCGATGCAGGGAAAAGGCAATGCAGGAGCAAGAAACGGAATAAACGGCGATTTGATAATCCTCATAGAAGAAGTAAAGCACGATATATTTGAACGAGACGGCAACAACCTTTGTATGCAAACCTACGTTACGTTTTCGCAAGCTGTTCAAGGCACGACGATTGAGGTTCCTACCTTGGACGGAAAGGTAAAATTCAAAATCGAACAGGGAATGCAGAGCGGCAAAGTCTATCGTTTGAAAGGTAAAGGACTTCCCGATGTGAACGGATACGGAAGAGGCGACCTTTTGGTGAGAGTTGATGTATGGGTTCCGAAGAGTTTCACCAAAGAACAGAAGAAACTGTTGGACGAATTGGACAAACACAAAGAATTTCAGCCTAAGCCTTCGGACAAAGAGAAAAGCTTCTTCGAGAAAATGAAAGACATGTTCAGCAATTAAGCAGAGAAGAAAAGGGGAGAGGAAAGTCGGCAAAATAAAACGCCGTTTCAGCGAAATAAAACGGCGTTTTATTTTTGCAAAACGGCGTTTTATTTTGAGGGTTCTTCAAGCTGTTATTTTGCTTGCTTGTTTCGGGCAAATACTCTCTTGCTCCAATAGGGTAGAACGATAAGTCCCAACACTATATAAGGATAGTAGGTGAAGCCTCTCCACACAAGAGCGATTGCAGCGTGCGTTCCCTCTTTCATAAACTCACCTATAAAGAGCGGAAAGGCAAATTCGGCAATTCCGCTGCTGCCCGGAGTTGGCGAAATGCAAAGAATAATCCACATGACAAGCTGACGGACAAAAACCAAAAGATGTTCCCCGACGGGAGAAAAGGCAAGCAGAATGAAATTCAGCACAATGAAACGAGAGGTCCACGAAAACACTGTACACAGATAGGCTTTTGCCCAAAAGACAAAGCCTTTGCTTTTGAATTCTCGGGAAGATGTTACAATGTCATCACCTGTTTTTCTGACCTTTGCCCTCCAACGTTTGAGCAATCGCCATTCGGAGACCTTGTAAAGCAGAGTTCTGAAACCATTCGGGAAAAAGAAAATCGCAACAAGGATAATCACCGTCAGCAAACACATAAATCCGTAACCGATAAGGAAGACCTGAAACTCGCCAAAGGTCGAACCGAAAGCACTGAAACGAAAATCGGTGTTGAAAGCAGACTGAAAGCCCACAAGAAGTATGCACAATGGTGCAACAACAATGTAAAACAACTCGTCCAAAAGGGCAGTTATCATCACGATTGCCGTACTTCGTCCCACAGGAATGCCTTCCATCGAGACAATAAAGAAAGCCAATGCAGAGCCTCCGACAACCGACGGAGTGATTGCCGAACCAAACTCCCACAACATGATGACTTGAAAGGCTTGTTTCCACGATAGTTTTTTGTCGCTGAGCAATCGTATTCGGTACATGTACATTACATCTCTCATTATGCCGAAACACATTGCCAAAACAAGAAAACCGCTTGCCTGCCACGTCCAGTTGCGAATAATATCTGCCAAGACAGCACCGTCGTTTCGCATATCCTTCCAAATCAAAAAGCCTGCCACTCCCACACCAAGCAGTATGGGCAGCAGGATTTTGCGTGTGCTGAATATGCTTAGAGGATTTTTCTCTGCCATTATGCCTGTTTGATTATGTCAATCTTGGAATAAGGAAGTGCAACCTTCTCTCTGACAAGATAATCATAGACTTGCTTGTTCATATCTGCCAATACGTCCCAATAATCTTCGGTCTTGCACCAAAAACGAAGGTCAATCGAGATTGCAAGTTGGGAAATTGTGGGAATGACAACCACATCCGGTTCTCTCAAAATGCGTTTGTCTTCTTTGGCAAGGGCAATGATTGCATTGCTTACGCAATCCAAGTCGATACCATGGGCAAGGTTAAACTCCAAATCAATTCTCCTTGTCGCCATCTGAGTATAATTTATCATGCTTCCCGAAGATAATGCACCGTTTGGAATAGTTACCACTTTGTTGTCGGTTGTTACCAAAGTGGTGTGAAAGATTAGTATGCTCTTTACAGTGCCTTCGTATCCTTGAGCGGCAATATAATCGCCCACTCTGAAGGGTCTTAGAACCAAGAGGACAACTCCGCCTGCCACGTTTTGAAGTGTGCCGCTCAAAGCCAAGCCTATGGCAACTCCTGCCGAAGCAATGATTGCCGTAAACTGCGTCATCTCAATTCCAAGGTAGCCTACAACGGTCAAAATCAGCAATACCTTCAAGCCAATCGAGTTGATAGACATCAAGAACGGTCTTAGAGAAGGGTCAAGGTTCCTTTTCTCAAACAAAATCCCTATTCTTTTGCACAGAAACCTGATTACCCTGAAACCAACGTACAAGATGATGCAGGCAATTATCAATTTGGGTCCGAATTTGAAGACTATGTCTTTCAAAAATCCCAATACGTCATTCCAAGTGAAGACGTTAGTACTACTTAATACCATAATGCGTTTGTTGTTTGTTAATATAAAAAGTTATTGTATGGGTATCTGATTGCGTGAATGGTCTTTACCCTTTCGTAAATCGTCTGTCGCAAAAGGTCGATGTTCTCTTTGTTCTTTGCAGATACGAAACAGCAAGTCTCATTCTCCTTAGAAAGATACATTTTCTTCAAATCGGAGAGCGAACGGTTCTCTTTGGTTTTCGGAGTGAGGTCATCGTCGTCTTTTTTGACGTAGGTATAAGCGTCAATCTTGTTGAACAGCATGATGACAGGCTTGTCTGCCGCACCGATTTCTGCCAAGGTTTTATTGACTACTTCAATCTGTTGTTCAAATCCCCGATGTGATATATCGACAACATGAATGAGCAAATCGGCTTCCCGAACCTCGTCGAGGGTTGACTTAAAGCTTTCGACCAATCCGTGAGGCAGCTTGCGGATAAAGCCGACCGTGTCGCTCAAAAGAAAAGGCAGATTGTCGATAACTACTTTGCGAACAGTGGTGTCAAGAGTTGCAAAGAGTTTGTTCTCTGCCAATACTTCGCTTTTTGAAAGCAGGTTCATAAGAGTGCTTTTGCCCACATTGGTATAGCCGACGAGTGCAACCCTTACAAGACTTTCTCTGTTCTTTCGCTGAACGGTTTTCTGCTTGTCAATATCTGCGAGCTTTTGTTTAAGAAGCGATATTTTGGAAAGGATAATCCTTCGGTCGGTTTCAATTTGTGTTTCTCCAACTCCTCTCATTGTCAGACCTGCTCCGCCTCTCTGTCGGTCAAGGTGCGTCCACATTCTTGTAAGTCGGGGAAGAAGGTATTGGTATTGTGCAAGTGCGACCTGCGTTTTGGAGTGTGAGGTTCTTGCTCTTTGAGCAAAAATATTCAATATCAGACCTGTGCGGTCCAAAACGTGGCAATCGAGAAATTTCTCTATGTTTCGAGCTTGCGAAGGGGAGAGTTCGTCGTCAAAAACAGCCCATTTCAATTCCGCTGCGGTCATATATTCCTTTATCTCTTCCAATTTGCCGCTTCCCACAAAGTATTTGGGGTCTTTGTAGGGGAGTTTCTGGGTAAAACGCTTCTCTACGACAGCTCCGGCTGTGTCAATCAGGAAAACGAGTTCGTCAAGAAATTCTTCTGTTTGGGCAGTTGTGATGTCGGGAGTTGTAATGCCGACAACAATGCACCTGTCCGGTTCAACCGAGTAGTCTATCATTTGCCTGAGAGGGTATATTGCTCCAACAATCGTTGAACATATTTTCCAAACACGTCAAACTCTATGTTTACAATAGTGCCTACCTTGAACGAGTGGAAGTTTGTATGCTCGTAAGTGTAAGGAATAATCGACACAGAGAACATTCCCTCTTTGCTATCGACCACTGTGAGGCTCACTCCGTTCACAGAAATCGAGCCTTTCGGCACTGTGATGCTCTCTTTGTCCGTTTCGTATTCAAAAAAGTACCTCCAAGAGCCGTTTTCGTCAATAATCTTGACGCATTTTGCAGTCTTATCGACGTGTCCCTGCACAATATGACCGTCAAACCTGCCGTCCATTCTCATACTCCGCTCCACATTGACTTCGCTTCCTACTTTCCATTGAGAAAGGTTCGTTCTGTCCATTGTTTCTTTCATTGCGGTAACCACATATTCCTTTTTCTCCTTGTCCAATGCAACAACCGTAAGGCAGCAACCGTCATGTGCAAAACTCTGGTCAATCTTCAATTCGTCGGCAAGCGGACAACGCAAAGTAAAATGAAAATTCGTTCCCTCTTGTTCAATCTTCACAACCTGCGAAGTCTGTTCTATTATTCCGGTAAACATATTCTTTTGTCTGTTTTGGTTAAACAATTCATCTTTCTACGAAAATTGCAAATGTAAGACTTTTTCTCAAAACAGCGAAAACAAGCATGAAAAAAGAGGCTTTTCGTTTGCTCAAACCAAAACGGCGTTTTGCAAAAATAAAACGGCGAGTTGTCCGAGCAAAACGCCGTTTTATTTTGCTGAAACGGCGTTTTAATTTTGTCTTTTCAAATAACTGAAAATCAAATCAATGAAAAGACAAAATAAAAAAAGCCTGCACCATTGATGCAAGCTCTTTTTTGTGATATAAAATCATGCAAGAAGTGTCAGAAATATCTTCTCAAACCAACCGAAAGGTTAATGGCACTCATCGGTTCGCACATATTGGTCAATCCTTTTCGGCAAAGGAAAAAACAAAATCATTTTGCAGAGGTTTCAAATAAAGAGGCAATCTTTTCGTTTGAAGAGAAAAATCGTTGTATCTTTGCAACAAATTGTCAAAAGAGAGAATGTCAATCAATTAAACCAACAACACAAAAGATGAATTTTCAATACGAAAACAACACAAACCAATATACTCCGCCGCAATTCTCGATTATGCCTCCGGTGTGCAAGAATTTGCTGATTATTAACGTGATTTGTTATCTTGCAACCATTGTTTTGAAGGCTCGGGGCATCGATTTGACAGAGTGGTTCGGGCTTCACTTCTTTGCGGCTTCTCATCACCATATTTGGCAATGGGTAACTTACAGCTTCTTTCACGGAAGTTTTTCCCACCTCTTCTTCAATATGTTTGCCATTTGGATGTTTGGCTACACCTTAGAGAACATTTGGGGCAGCAAACGCTTCATTCTCTATTGTCTTGTGTCGGCTTTGGGAGCTGCTTTGATGCAAGAGATTACTTATTTCTTTATGTACAAAGACCTTTTGAGCGGTGTATATACTCATGTGAACATTGGTGATGACCGTTTGCCGGTTGGGGACTACTTGAACTCCATCAACACAATAGGAGCTTCGGGAATAGTTTTCGGATTGTTGGCTGCATTCGGACTGATGTTTCCAAATACCACGGTGTATTTTTACTTCCTTTTGCCGATAAAAACAAAATGGTTTGTCATAGGCTATATTGCTTTGGAATTGCTCAATGGTGTTTTGGGAACTCCTGACGGTGTTGCTCACTTTGCCCACCTCGGAGGAGCATTGGCAGGATTTATCTTGCTGTTTATCTGGAAAAAGCAACGCGATAAATACAGATACTAAGTGGAAAGCAAACAAAAGAAAGACCAATTTGTAGTTGCATACATCGTAAGTTTCGCATCAAAACACCCTTGCATCGATTATGCGGTGCAGTTGGCTCGAATTTTGGGCAAAGGCTTGATTTTGCTGTATGTTTCCGACCCTTCGGAACGCTCTCTTTCGACTTCGGAAGCCGAAGTGAAGCTCAAAGAGTTGAACCAAAGCCTTCCCGAAGATTTGTTTCACTCTTATGCAGCACTTTCGGGTGCAAGAGAGAAGGTGTTAAACGCAGTGGGAGAGTTGCTCAATGCCGTCTTGTTGGTTGCAGACTGCAATCCGGAAGAAAAAGACAAACATTCACCACTCTGTCCTCAAACACAGCTTGCCGCTCTTGCCTCTTCGAGAGTTGCCTATCTGCTTTGTCCGCCCGAAAGCAAGCCTTCAAACTATGAAAAAGTCGTCTTGACACTCAATAATGCGAGCGAAAGCAAGGAAAAGACCCTTTGGGCATCTTATTTCGGCAGGTTTGCAGGTTCTCAAATCGTTTTGTATTATCGTCGCTACAAAGACGAATACCACCAAAAGCAGTTGAACCTCAATATAGCCTTTGCACGCAAGATTTTTGACCAATTCAAAATATCGCTTCTCACTCTCCACAGCGAAAATACCAAGACACAACTTGACATACAAGCCTTGGACTATGCCAAAGAGAACGACTGCTCTCTTGTAATCTGCCAAACGACAAAGAACAAGTCATTTGCCGACAGACTTTTGGGATTGGAAGAAGTCAGAGTGCTGAAACATCTGAAAAAAACGCCTGTGCTGTTTCTCAATCCGCGTAACGACCTTTTCATACTTTGCGAATAATCATGATAAACGCCATAATCGTTCTCATACTCCTTTATTTGGTGTTCAGGTTTCTGACCACTTGGTTTATTCCCAAGATGACCCGACGCAACATAAAGCGATATGAAGAAAAATTCAAGAGAGAAAATCCCGATATTTTCAAGTCTCGAAACAACCAAAACCAAGACTTGGAAAAATAAAACAATGCCTTGATGTACTAAAATGGCGTTTTGGTACGGTGAAATTGCAAAAAAAATCATACCTTTGCAGGACGAAAAAAACATATACCATAATATACTATGCAAGTAAACAGAAGAAAAGAGTTGTTTCCCAACGTTACCGATGAACAATGGTACGATTGGAAATGGCAGGTAAAGAACAGAATAGAGACTTTGGAGGACTTGAAGAAGTATATCAGTCTTACTGCCGAAGAAGAACAAGGTGTAGCCAACGCTTTGAAGACTTTGAGAATGGCAATCACACCTTACTATTTGTCTTTGATTGATGTAAACAATCCAAACGACCCCGTGCGTCGTCAGGCTATCCCTACGGGAGCAGAACTCCACCAATCGGAAGCCGACCTTTTGGACCCGTTGCACGAAGACGAAGACTCGCCGGCTCCGGGACTTACTCACCGCTATCCGGACAGAGTTTTGTTTCTCATAACCGATATGTGTTCGATGTATTGCCGCCATTGCACACGCCGACGCTTTGCAGGACAACACGATTGCGAGAGTACACAAGACAGAATTGACAAGTGTATAGAATATATCGCCAAAACTCCGCAAGTAAGAGACGTTTTGCTTTCGGGAGGCGATGCCTTGATGGTTAGCGACAAGATGTTGGAGTCAATCATTCAAAGACTTCGTGCAATACCTCACGTTGAGATTATCCGTATCGGCTCTCGTACTCCGGTGGTTTGCCCGATGAGAATAACGGACGACCTTGTCAATATGCTGAAAAAGTATCACCCTATATGGTTGAACACACATTTTAATCACCCTAACGAATGCACTCCGGACGCTAAGGCAGCCTGTGAACGCTTAGCAAATGCCGGTATTCCGTTAGGCAATCAGTCGGTATTGCTTCGAGGAGTTAATGACGACCCACGAGTATTTAAGAAATTGGTTCACGAACTTGTGAAGATGAGAGTTCGTCCTTACTATATATATCAATGTGATTTGTCGATGGGATTGGAGCATTTCCGTACTCCAGTCTCAAAAGGCTTGGAGATAATGGAGAATTTGAGAGGTCATACTTCGGGTTATGCCGTTCCTACCTTCGTTGTCGATGCTCCGGGGGGAGGTGGAAAAACTCCTGTGATGCCTCAGTATGTCATTTCGCAGTCTCCGAACAAGGTAATCCTGAGAAACTTTGAGGGAGTGATAACTACTTACACCGAACCCGAGAACTACACTCCGGGAGAGTGCGATGTAGATTTCTTGAAGGGCGACGAGATAGTAAATGATGGTGTTGCAAAATTGATAAGAGGCGAACAGCTTTCGATGGAACCTGCTCACCTTGCACGCCATGAGAGAAATAATAAACACTAAGACAACAAACCGACAAGCCCGAAATGCCTTTTGTCAAGAAAATCCTTGAATACAAAAGTGTTTCTTTTGTCGGCATGGAAAAGAATGCGGGGAAGACTCAGACGCTTAACTATGTTCTGAGCCGTCTCCGCTCTTTTGCTGATGTGCGTCTTGCAATCAGTTCGATAGGAATTGACGGCGAAACAGTAGATCAGGTAACCCACACAGCCAAGCCCGAAATCACCATATCCAAAGGCACAAAGTTCGTTACCGCACAGGCACTCTATCCACAGAAACAAATAGTCTCTCAAATAGAATCCCTGAGCCGCAGCACAACTGCCCTCGGCAGGCTGATAACTGCCCGAGCCATGTCGGAGGGAAAGGTATTGCTTGCAGGGCCAAGCGGAACCAAGCAGCTCAAACACTTTATCGACACACTGCTTTGCGATTGCAATCTGTGCCTTATTGACGGTGCTTTGTCGAGAATGAGTTTTGGTTCGCCATGTGTTACAGATGCCATGATACTTTCAACAGGTGCTTCGGTCAGTGCCTCATTGGGAGTGATGATTGACCGAACCAAGTTCACATACGAGCTTACCCAACTGCCAAAGTACCAAGGCAGTGAGGTCGAAAGCCTCAAACAAAAAGACAACGGCATATTTGCTTTGAGCAAAGGGGAGATTATCGACCTTGAAGTGCCTTCTCTGCTTATGATAGACCGCTACAAAGACAAAATATTCTCCTTTGGGCGGACGCTTTTCGTAAGTGGCGTTCTCAACGAGAAGTTTATGAAGTTCGTATGCTCGCAAAAAGACATCGAAAGCACCGAAATCATCATCAAAGACTTCACAAAGAACTTTGCATCTGCCGAAAGTGTCAGACGATTTTTGCAAAGAGGAGGCAGGCTCAGCGTTCTATATCCTGCAAACCTCATAGCAATAACCGCAAATCCCATATCGCCAAGCGGATACAACTTCAACAACGAACAAATGCTCGATGCACTGCGTCAAGCCATACCGACAGACATTTACAACGTAAAAACATTATAACCACATGACATTTCAACAAGTCCTAAGCCTGTTTCCATCTCTTAAAAGCCTCTATTCGCTCATGAACTTGAACACCTCAATGGGTCGCAAGTTGCTTTTAAGCACCGAGTTCTCCACTTCAAAAGCATGGATTGAGCAACAATGGAAGCAAAGTGAAGAATGCGAACAATTCATCGCCAAACAGAGCGAACAATCCCTCCACAAGTTTTACTGTCTTTTGGGAGAAATTTGCGACATTGGCGGAACTCTCTCACTGATTGAGAACTCACTTGCAGCAGACGACGTAGGATTGTACGAACTCAAAGTCTTCTGCATCAATGTCATGAAGTTAAAGAAACAATTTGCCACAACGCTCATGCCCTTGCCCGACTTAGACGAGGCTGTCGCCATATTAGACCCCGAAGGGCTGCGATTGCCAAGTTTTTACGTCTATTCGGCATACAGCGAAGCCCTTGCACAGAAGCGAAACGAGTGGGAGGCTTCCAAAAACGGCAACGACGAACAACACACCCACGCTTTGTATGTCGAATGTCTCGAATTGGAAGAACAAATCCGACAAAAACTGAGCCAAAAGCTCTTTGTCCACATACCAAAGCTCAAACAAGCCCTTACCACTGTGGCAAAAATCGACCTCTCATTTGCAAGAGCCGGGCTGACACACTCTCTCAACCTTTCGAGAGTAGAAATCACAGAAGCAAAACAGCTCTCTTATCGACAAATGTTTCACCCTGTTGTCAAAAAACTAATGACCGAGAAAGGCAAACGCTACCAAGACATCGACATAGAGGTCAAAGAGCAAGTCCTTTTGATAACAGGAGCAAACATGGCAGGCAAAACCCTCATCTTAAAGACGCTTGCCACCAACCAACTGCTGTTGCAATTCGGCTTCAAGGCAGCTTGCAGCGGCGGAACGCTCTGTCTGTTCGACAGCGTGCAGTGTTCAATCGGCGACGGGCAGAACGAAGAAGAAGGATTGTCCTCTTTTGCTTACGAAATAAAGACCTTGGACAACATAATCAAGATCATGCGCAGCGGAGGCAGACATTTGGTTCTTGCAGACGAACTTGCTCGCACCACCAACCCCATAGAAGGCAGGAAGTTGGTCGAAGGCTTTATCGGAGTATGCTCCGAACAGAGCAGCATTGCAGTTGTAACCACCCACTACTCGGATATACGTTCCAAGTGCAAGAAAATGAGAGTCAAAGGCTTCAATCACCACAACCTCACGCCGCCAATCGACATCGAAACAATCAGCGAACACATCGATTACAGCCTTGTGGAAACCGACAGCTCACAAGCACCCACCGAAGCCCTCAACCTATGTCGCCTTTTGGCGGTCGATAATCGTTGGATAGAGCTTTCCGAACAATAAACTACAGAAAGCACAACAATAATATAGGTATATACAGAAAAAGGAAGCCTCAGGGCTTCCTTTTTTGCGGAAAGCGAGGGATTCGAACCCCCGGATCCGTGAAGATCGACGGCTTTCGAAACCGTTGCATTCGACCACTCTGCCAGCTTTCCATGCTGCAAAGGTATGACTTTTTTGCGATTTAGCAATAAAAAATCAGCCTTTTTTTGTTGCAATCAGCCCTCTTTCCTTGCCCCGAAAGTCGTTCAATCTTTTCGTTTGGTAACCCAATTCGATGAAAATCAACTCCGTTTCTTTGCAAAGAGCCTCATTTGTTTCCAAACAGAGAGTTCCGTTTTTTTTGAGATGCCTTTGAGCAAACAAAGCAATGCTTCGGTAAAAGACAAGCGGATTATCGTCCGACACAAACAAAGCCTGCCAAGGCTCATGCTCAATCACGTTTGCCCTCATCAGGCTTCGTTCGCACTCTCTGACGTAAGGCGGATTGGAAAAAATGATGTCAAACTCCCTGTTCAAACACACATCTTTCAGAATGTCCGCCCTGAGCGTCTCGACCGCCACAGCGTTATGTTCGGCGTTCTCTTCGGTTTGAGCAATCGCCTCGGGGTCAATATCAACCGCCAACACCCTGCAACTATCGAGGTTCTTTGCCAAGGCAACAGCCACGCAGCCGCTTCCGCAACAAATATCTGCCACTTCAAGTCCCCTTTTCGAACCATATTTCTCAATCAACCCTTGCACCAACTCCTCCGTTTCGGGACGCGGAATAAGCACCTTGCGAGACAGAAGGATATTTACGTTCACAAAGTCGCACTCGCCAATGACATATTGCAGCGGCTTATTGTTCTTCAAGTCCTTTATGCCAAAGTAAACCTTCAACAGCTCCGACTCGCTCACCGTCAGCTCCGGCTCGGCAAGAGCTTTCACCATACCGATACCGCAAAGCTTCTCGATAAGAGCATAAATCATCGTATTTATTTCCCCCTTGTCGAAACTGTCTGCCAACTCCTGATGAGCAAAACGAACAATATCTCCTATTTTATTAGATGAAATTCGCATTTTTTCTTACTTTTGTCGCTGCAAAAATAGCGAAATTGACCGTAAAACGAGCAAACAACAGACAACAATGATGAAAGAAGATGAGAAATATATGCAGAGGTGTTTGGATTTGGCGGCTTTGGGGGCGGGGAGCGTCAGTCCCAATCCCATGGTGGGGGCTGTGATTGTGTGCAATGGCGAGATAATAGGGCAGGGGTGGCACAAAAGATGCGGAGAGGCTCATGCGGAGGTGAACGCTGTGGCTTCTGTTTGCGACAAGAGCCTTTTTGCCCAATCGACTATTTATGTCAGCTTGGAGCCTTGCAGTCATTGGGGAAAGACACCCCCTTGTGCCGAGCTGCTTGTGCGTTGCGGCTTCAAGCGATGCGTGATTGCCAACCGCGATCCCAATCCCAAGGTGAACGGCAGGGGGATTGACATTCTCAAAGCCTCGGGAATGGAGGTCGAGTGCGGCGTCTTGGCAGAGCAGGCGTGGTATTTGAACCGTGCTTTCTTCACTCGGCAGCTTCTTCACCGTCCCTACATTATATTGAAGTACGCTTCGAGCTGCGACGGCTTCATTTCACCCGGGCAGCAGGGCGACTACTGGCTGAGCAACGAGCCAATGCAGGTGTGGGTACACCGACAGAGGAGCGAAACAGACGCAATCATGGCAGGCTATCACACAGTGGAGAAAGACAACCCCCGATTGAACGTACGCAAGTACTTTGGCAACAACCCCATACGGCTGACGATTGACCGCAATCTGAGCTTGGACAAGAGCCTTTGCTTTTTTGACAACAGCCAGAGGACGGTTGTCTTCAACCACCTGTGCGACAAGACCGAAGACAAGACCGAATATGTCAGGATACTGCCCGAAAGGAATGAAGCGGAGCAGGTTGTAGAGTGGCTCTGTCGGCACGAAGTAAGCACCCTTGTGGTCGAAGGGGGCAGGAGCTTGCTGAATAAGTTTATCGACAGCGGACTGTGGGACGAGATTGACCGCATCGACACGCCTTGCCGCCTCGGTTGCGGAACACAAGCTCCCGAGATACACGCCCAAGCCGATGAAACAATCACCCTCGGCAGCAATACACTCTGCCGATTCTTCAATCGCTCGGGCATACTCTTCAAATCTAAATAACGCTCTGCCTTTCAAAGTATTACAAAACGCCGTTTTGGCAAAATAAAACGGCGTTTCAGTCGAGCAAAACGGCGTTTTATTTTTGTGAAACGCCGTTTTGATTTGCGTAAATCAACCCTTTTTGTTAGCAGCTCTTTTTTTCTTTTGAACCGAGAAGCCGAAAAAGCCCAATCGTTTGCCCAAAGAGTAATATTTTCCATGCGAATAGGCAAGCAAACCTGCTTTTTCCAAGTCGAAAAGACCGCTCTGCTCGTCTATGTAGTCGCTATCGGCAAGCACACCGACCACTTTTGCCATGAACATATCGTGAGAGCCGAGCTGTCTGACCTCCACAACTTCGCATTCGACACATAGCGGACTTTCTTCGATGTAAGGAGCGTTCACATCGGGAGCTTGAACGGGTGTAAGCCCTGTTTGCTCAAATTTATTGAAGTCTCTGCCCGAGCGAACGCCGCACCAATCGGTTGCACGGCACATCTGTTCGGTCGTAATGTTGATTACAAAATGTCCTGTTCTCGAAATAATGGAATGGGAGTGGCGTGTCTTTCTGAGAGAAACGTAACACATAGGCGGCTCTGTGCAAAGCGTTCCCGTCCAAGCAACAGTTGTCGCATTATATTCTTCTTTCGTTTCGCCGCAAGATACAATCACCGCCGGCAAAGGGTAAATCATAGTCCCCGGTTTGAACTTTACTTTACTCATGACAAACTATTCATTTTTTGAAATCTTCTGCTGATATGGTTATTTCTTTGGGAATGAATTTTGAGACGTCTCTTCCGAATGACAAAATCTCTCTTACGAGTGAGGAAGAGATTGCTGCGTCGTCGGGTTTGGTCATCAGGAATACTGTTTCAATCTCTTCTGCCAATTCTTGGTTGATTCGGGCAATGTTTCTCTCATATTGAAAATCCGAAGAGTTCCTTAATCCTCTCAAAATGTACTTTGCTCCGACTTGTCGGCAGAAATCGACAGTCAAACTGTCGAATGTGACAACTTCAACCTTGTCATATTTTGCGAAAGTCTGCTTTATCCATTCTATTCTCTTGTCTAAGGAAAACACAGAGTGCTTTGCCGTGTTGCAACCGACGGCTACAATTATTTTGTCGAACATTGGCAATGCTCTTTCGACAATGCTCTGATGTCCTTTGGTAATCGGGTCAAAACTTCCGGGGAATAGTGCTGTTTGTTTCTCCATTTCTCAGTATGATGTTCTGTTGATATTTCTGTCTAACTCCTTGCTGCTGCGTTCGTTCAGCATATAGATGAAGCGAAAGCTCAAATAGTTGTTTTTGAAATTTCTGCTCCACGATTTGTATTCCTGTGTGCCTGCCGGGTATCCGTTATAAAACCATACGTCTTCCCTTATCGGAATGAGCGAGTATTGGTATCGGAAGCTGAATTTGAGCTTTTCCCAAATTTTGAAGCGGATTTCGGCAACTATGTCAAGGTCATTTTTTAGGAAAGCAGGGGTTGGAGGATAGTCAAAGGGTCGTTCAAATCCGCTGATTACTTCTTCGGGTAAGCCCCAGTCTTCTTTTATTTTGATGAGTCTGCCATACTGCAAACCAAGACCGAAAGTCCAACCGCCCTTTGTGTCAATGAAGTGAAGCATAAGGGGAATGTCTATGTAGGAAAGGGTAGTCTTATAGGCAAAAGGGTCGAGTGTTTCTCTTGCTCCTCGTTGCGAGAAAAGGATTTCCAAACTAGCCTGCCAGCCTTGGTAAGGGCGTTTCATATCAAAGGGAACCATGATACCCAAACCTGCCTGTGGTGCAACTTTCTTGTAGCCATAGACTTCGTCTCCGTCAATTTGCGAAAGGTTTAAGCCGAGTACGGTGTAGGCTTTGAAGATTTGGGCATTCGTTTGGAGCGAAAGTGCCGACAGAATGAGAATGCCTGCCAATATGGCTGCGATTTTATTTCTTGTCATATCGTTTGAGTTGATTTACTTTTTGGTTTTTGATTTATTACTTTTTGATTTGTCGAGAGTTTCGGGCAACATAGAGAGCGAAATCCTCTTTTTGACATAATCAACTTCGCTTACTCTCACCCTGACACGCTGACCAAGTTGCAACACCTCGCCCACATCGGAAACGAAATCTTCGCTTATGTTACTTATGTGCAGCAGTCCGTCGGTGTGTACGCCCAAATCAATAAACGCTCCGAAAGCTGTTATATTGCTTACCCTGCCGTAGAGCCACTGATTGACGTATAGCTCTTCTATGGTGTCGATTGAGTTGTCGTATTCCTGCTCCGAGAACATTGTTCGACTTTCTCTGCCCGGGTTTGCGAGTTCTTGCATGATGTCATCGAGCGTCGGCAGCCCGCAGTCTTTGCTTACATAGCGTTCAATCTTCACTTTGTTGCGTGCTTCCTTGTTTTCGATAAGTTCTTTTACCGAACAATGTGCGTCTCTTGCCATTTGCTCCACAAGAGGGTAGCGTTCGGGGTGAACAGCTGTTGTATCCAAAGGATTGTCGGAGGCTTTCACTCTCAAAAATCCTGCTGCCTGCTCAAAGGCTTTTGCTCCGAAGCGTTTGACTTTGAGTAATTCTTTTCGGGAACGAAAAGCCCCGTGAGTGTTTCGGTATTCCACTATGTTCTTTGCAAGAGAAGGACCAATTCCCGAGACGTATGAGAGTAATTTTGGGCTGGCTGTGTTGAGTTCGACGCCGACCGAATTGACGCAACTGATAACTTGATTGTTTAAGCTCTCTTCCAAAAGTGATTGATTGACATCGTGTTGATACTGACCTACGCCAATAGATTTTGGATCTATCTTTATAAGTTCTGCCAACGGGTCTTGCATTCGGCGACCTATGCTCACAGCACCTCGGATGGTGATGTCATAATCGCCGAGTTCCTCAATGGCAATGTCCGAAGCCGAATAGACCGATGCACCGTCTTCATTCACCATGCTGATTATAGGTTTTGTGTCAAAGACTGTCTCTTTCACCAATTTCAGCGTCTCTTTTGATGCTGTGCCATTGCCGATTGCAATCGCTTGAATATTAAATTGCTTTGCCCATGTATGCAGTTGCTCTTTTGCTTTTTCGCTTTGAGATAGGTAAATGAGGTTGTGATACAACAGCTTGCCTTGTGCATCTAAGCATACGCACTTGCAGCCTGTCCTAAACCCCGGGTCGATTGCCAAAACTCTCTTCTCGCCCAAGGGAGGCGACAAAAGAAGCTGACGCAAGTTCTCTGCAAATATTTCAACAGCCACTTTGTCGGCTTTGTCCTTCAATTCGTTACGCAGTTCGTTCTGAAGCGATGGTTCAAGTAGGCGTTTGTAACAATTTCTTGCCGCAAGCTCTTTCTGAAAGCTGCAACTGCCCGATTTTTTTCGCCTGATACATCTGTACAGAAGGAAATTTTCGGCTTTTTCATCGTCCGAAGGCTTGATTGAAAGGCGTATATTGCCGGCTTTTTCTTCTCTGAAATAAGCCAAAATCCTGTGGGAAGGAGCAGAGAGTGCGTACTCGTTTTTATAAGACGGCGTTTCATTTTTGCAAAACGCCGTTTTGTCCGACTGAAACGACGTTTCAGCAGCGTAAAACGCCGTTTTATTTTTGTCTTTCTTAATCTCTGTGGCACAGATAGTTGCATATCGTCTGAAATACTCCCTCATTGCAGAACGGATTGAGGCATTTTCGTTAATGTTTGCCGCAACTATATCTCTTGCTCCCTCCAATGCTTCCTGCACACTGCCGACCTGCTTTGACAAGCTGACGAGTTCTTTTGCTCGTTTGTCGATGTCGCAATCTGCTTCCTTCATTATCAAATCTGCAAGGGGCTGCAAGCCTTTTTGTTTGGCAATTTCGGCTCTTGTTTTCCTTTTCGGCTTGAACGGAAGGTACAAATCTTCCAATTCGGACAAGGTTTTGGCATTCTTAATGTCAGACTTTAATTTATCAGTCAGAAAACCTTGTTTGTCAATGCTTTCTATTATAGTCTGTCGTCTTGCTTCCAACAGACTGAGTTCTTCGCTGCGTTTCTTTACTCGGGCAATCATCACTTCGTTCATGCAGTCGGTTGCTTCCTTTCGATAACGTGCAATGAAAGCAACGCTGCAATCGTCCCCAATCAGGCGTAACACATTCTCTACCGCCCGAACCTTCAATTCAAGCTCCCTTGCAATCCTCTCGGCAAACTCTTTCATTTTGCGGAAATTATATTTTGTCTATTCAAACAATCGTTTAAGGATTTCTTTTTCGACTTTGTCGCTGTGGCGAATGGAGTGTTTTGCCCATTTTATGAGGGTATCCAATCGTCTTTGTTCGTTTAAGTGATAGTTTATCCCAGATGCTCTAAGTCGTTCGGTAAGAGAATACATCGTAATGGCTGCACTGACCGAAATATTGTAGCTTTCGGTAAAACCATACATTGGTATTTTCATGCAGATGTCCGCCATACTTTTGGCAAGTGGCGAAAGCCCTTCTTTTTCGGTGCCAAACATGATTGCAAGCGGCTTGTCAATCGGAATTTCGGGCAGAGAGACGTCCTTTTCGGCAGGAAGAGTGGCAACAAGTGTGTATCCGTCGGATTTTAACTTCGACAAGCAGTCGGCAGTGTTGTTTTCGTTGCGATTGAAGCGGTGAAGGTCCAACCAGTTGTTTGCTCCGAGAGCCACATCGGGGTTGAGAACATAGTCGTTGTTGTTCTCGATGACGAAAATCTGTTGAACACCGAGACATTCTGCCGTGCGGAGTACCGCAGAGGCGTTTTGAGGCTGATAAATGTTCTCGAGAACTATGCTCAAATGGTCGGTTCTTTGCTCTATTACCTTTTCAAACAGCTCTGTTCTGCTTGGTGAAATCATCTCACACAAGGTTTTGTAATATTGTTGCTTCTGTTCAAAATTCAAATCTTTCAAGTTCATCTTGTCAAATCTTTGCTATCAACATTCTAAAACGCAAAATTAAACAATCTCTTCGGATATAAGTGCCTTTTTTGTGGCTTAAAACGCTGTTTTGGTCGTCTTTTTGCTTTGTCGAACAGGCAGAGGCTTGTTTTGATTGTAAGTTTCGGGCTTTTCAAATTGCTGTGATACATATATATTATTGTATATTGAGAGATGGTGTTTTCGTTTGATTAAAAGAAGTCTTTGTTGTGTTGATTGAGTTTTGGGATTATTTTCGTCAAAACGAATAATTATTCTGTTTTCTTTGTTTATCTGTGTTACAAAAAGGAATTGTCGAATATGTTTAATCTTGTTTCAAGGAGCTGTTTTTGTGCCTTTTGGCTTGAAATTGTTGGGATTTGTTTTGTCGGTTCAAAAAAATGTTGTAATTTTACCGACCAAATAAGTAGAATGGAAAAGCGCTGGACGATAAAACAAAAGGGTGATAGTGAGTTGATTGGAGCTTTGGCAAGGAGGCTTTGCCCTATTGAAAATGCCACAAGAGATGAGTTTCGCACCTATGAAATAGTTGCGTCTCTTCTTGTGCAGAGGGGTATATGCAGCTATGAGGAAGCAGAAAAATTCTTTCGTCCCAAGTATGAGCATTTGCACGATTCTTTCCTTATGAACGACATGGAGAAGGCAGTGGAAAGAATAATGCTTGCAATAAAGGCAGAAGAGAAGATTTTGATTTACGGAGACTATGACGTGGACGGGACTTCTGCCGTGGCGTTGGTTTATTCCTATCTCGAAAAGTTTTACACCGAAATAGATTTCTACATACCCGACAGATACAAAGAAGGTTACGGAGTGTCGTTCCAAGGTGTCGATTGGGCAGATGAAAATGATTTCAAGCTGATTATTTGTCTTGATTGCGGCATAAAGGCTCACAAGGAAATTGCATACGCCAAACAAAAAGGCATAGACTTTATTGTGTGCGACCACCATCTTCCTTCGGATACTCTGCCCGATGCTTGGGCAGTGTTAGACCCCAAAAGGTGCGATTCTAATTATCCTTATAAGGAGTTGAGCGGCTGTGGCATAGGTTTCAAATTGGTGTCTGCATTGCAGAGAGAGAGAAATCTTCCGTTTGATGACTTGTTGGAGTATTTGGATTTGGTCGCAATAAGTATTGCAGCCGACGTTGTGCCGCTCACAGGTGAGAACAGAGTGTTGGCATATTATGGTAA
>JAEDJL010000067.1 GCA_016296345.1 Bacteroidales bacterium
GAATTTCGCTAATTACCAAATTTTCAAAGAATTATATTTCATCGAACTCACGTTACTTATCCTAATTTCTCCTTTATCTCCTGTTTCTTCGTTGGTAAGTGTGCGTACGATATTTTCTTTTGCCCACGCTTTCGCATCTTCAAAAGAGTTAAAACCATGCTCTTTTATACCAGATATTATTTTCAATACTTTTGCAGAAAGTTCCCAATCACCGAACCAATCTTTGAAAGCCTTTGTCCTAACTTGCACCCATTGACTTGGCGACAAATTAGACTGCTTCCCATTCGGTGCTTTCATATATGTGCCGCCTGCTTTGGCTCTTGCTTCAACGGCATCACGAGAAACCTTTTGTTCACGCAATTTTTCGTCATTCCTTATTGCATTTTCTGCATCTTTTCGTATCTTTACAGCGTCAATGTCAAGGATAGCGTTCTGGACGTGTGTATCAGGGGCGGTATTTTGCCGAGCATTGGTAGCCTTGTCCGACATCTCAGCCCACATGGTTATGGTCTCCATATCATCTGGGCTGTTTTTGTATTCTTTTTCTACAACAACCACATATCTGTTGCTTAAATCTTTATAGAAACGCACGCTCTCTCTTCCTGTTGCATCAACAGAGGATTTCTCTACTCTATCTGGTGCAGTCATGATATATGGTATGAGAGATAAATCTTCTTGTCTGAGCGGAATGCTATTCTTTTTTTTTATCATAATCTTCTGTCAATTTGTCAAGACTTTTAAGTATCTTTGCACCATCAGCACTCGAAACGACTGTTGGTTGATGTTTCTCTTTTGAGGTAACGGACGCGGTTTCGAGTGCTCTTCTTTTTGCCTACAACCTTTCATCGCTATTTGCTTCATCAAGCACACGCTGACCCTCTTCTGTGTCAGTAATGACATCAATTCCTGTCTCTCTTACCTTGTCAATAAGAGCATCACGCAAAGCCGCCTCGGCAGCCTGCACCTGTTCTTGAACAGAAATAGCACTTTTTTCGTCTAACTCGTTGGTAGTTTGAGAATTTGTTGTACCTTTGCCATCGGAAACCTCATTCAAATCCGAAATCTGCGTCGTTTCAGTACGATTAGCGTCGGTGAGAGTGGGTTCTTGCTTTTTCCCCTGCATTGCTTCGGGGGAGGCTGTCACAGAAACATTGGCAGGGCGATGTTCGGTCTGTGCGCCACCGTCAAATCGGTATTGCAGCTTCCCTTTCTTTAAAGCATCCCTAACTCGTTTTTCTCGGTCATAATGGCTACTGATACTAACCTCTAATCCGTCTTTCTTGACTGTTACGGACTTGAAGTAGTAAATCTTTTCGCCATTAGTTCCTTTGAAGGTCTTTATAAAGAGTAATGAAGTTGCCCTTTCCGTTTCTCCATCTGACGAAGTGGACGGAACTTCTACAACTACATGTGGCGTTTCAAGAGTAGGTTTAATCATTCCAAACTGCTTGCTTCTTCCTTTCTCAAAGAGTTTGGCAATTTGGTTGTCACCCATCTTTACTACACCTATCGGAGTGGAAACCATTCCTGTTTCTCCGAATTGTTCTTCCCAATTTTGTGGATTGAGTTCTATTTGCGGAGTTTCAGTTGCGTTCTCTTCCATCAAAGACATTAGCTCATCAATCTCCGCATCAGTTAAAGAAGTTTCAGTTATACCTTCATGAACTTGGCGAACTCCTTGCGAACTCGTTCCTTGTAGTCCGCTTTGTCCGCTATCGCTTTCAATGCTTCCTGCACTGTCGGTTGTCCTATTTCCGTTCTCAGTTCGTTCTCCTGTTGCAGCATTTCCTGTGCCTCCTTGCTGCCCGAGTTGGCTTGTTGAAGTATCGCCAACCAATACATTTCCTCCTACAATAGTCGCTCTGCAGGGGCAAAAGCGTTCCGCTGTCTTCTGTTCGGAGAAAGGTTGTTATTGTTTTGCATTTCGCAATATCGATTAGGTTTCTGAAAGTAAATTATTTAACATTTGACCTGAGTTTAAGCCGAAATGTCGGCGATTTTTCGGGGTCGGTCGATGGTCGGGTCTATTTTTTCGAGTATTTGAGCGTTTAACAATTCTCTGTGTTTCAAGTGTTTGCAAAATAAGTGTTGATTTGAGTTAAATAAGTGAGGCTTTTTTTGAAAAAAGACGAAGTCTTTTGCTCACTAAGTCTTC
>JAEDJL010000050.1 GCA_016296345.1 Bacteroidales bacterium
ACAAGGTAAACGACAGTATCTTGCTGTCTGTCTTCAAGACCAAGTTCCTTTCCACGCTTAACTCGTTCGGATTTGATGTCAGAGAATGCAAGGCAGACAGTTTCCCACAAACCCTTCAACCCAACGAACACACACTCCAAGTTGCACAGTTTGAGTTGGAAGAATTTGTGGTCAATGACACCATTGCAGCAAAAGACAACAACCAAACAATAAGCTACACCAAACTTTTGAGCGGCATAAGGTGGAACACATGGCTCAAATACAACACCTCGGACACCAACACCTGCCTTATCTTCTTTGCCGATGACGAAACAACGGACGATTTCTTCGGATTTATCGAAAAAACAGGCGGACAATACTATGCAGACTACACCCTCACGAAGATAAACCCCAACGATGCCTACCTATTGGCACACTCCAATGCCGAACTATGCGGAAGATACTTCTTCAACTTCCTGATGAACAGATATGTATGGCTAAAAACCTCCGGCAATCCGCCAATGTACTACTCCATAGGCAGACAAGGCAACATACTATCGGACGACAAACCCTTCGACAACTTCGATATAATCCAATAAAGCATTCATTTGCAAGCCCCTTTCGACAACTTGATTTTCAAGCCCTCCACTTTTTGAAAACCATACGCCGATTTGGAAAAATAACTCGCCGTTTTGTCCGACTAAAACGCCATTTTATTTTGCCAAATCAGCGAGTTATTTTGCGAAAAAAAGCCGACTTTTTTCGCTCGAAATACCGACTTTTTCAGAGCGTTTTCAAGCAAAAAAATCGCCTTTGTAAGTGCTTGATTTTCAAATCGCTCATTTTTACACAAAAAACGCCGTTTTTTTCCAAAAAATCTTCGTTTTTTTTCGACAAAAGGGTATTTTGCTGTGAGCTGTGTGGCATTTTGCAGGCTTGGTGTGTGAATTGGCGGTATTTTTGTAAATTTGCAGCTTGAAAAAAGAATAGTTATGGAATTTACTGCAAAGCAAATAGCTCAAATGATTGAAGGCAGGGTCTGTGGGAACGAGGATGTGCGTGTCTCGAAGCTCTGCAAAATAGAAGAAGGTGAAAAGGGTGGAGTGTCTTTTCTTGCCAATCCGAAATATAATCACTATCTCTACTCGACAAAATCGGACATTGTCATTGTGAATGAGGATTTTGTTCCCGAACAACAGGTCAATACGACGCTCGTAAGGGTGAAAGATGCTTACGCTTGCTTTGCCCGTTTGTTGGAAATGTACAATGCTTATCGTCTGAACAAGAGCGGTGTGTCGTCTTTGGCTTTCATCGACTCCGAGGCACAGGTTTCGCAAGATGTTTATGTGGGTGAGTTTGCTTACATTGGAAAAGGCAGCTCGGTTGGCTGCAATTCAAAGATTTATCCTCAGGTTTACATTGGCGATAATGTCAAAATTGGTGATAATGTTACTCTTTTTGCGGGGGTAAAGGTTTATCATGACACGGTGATTGGAAATAATTGTATTGTGCATTCGGGTGCTGTGTTGGGGGCTGACGGTTTTGGTTTTGCTCCTTTGGCAGATGGTACTTTCAAAAAGATTGCTCAGATTGGCAATGTGGAGATTGAGGACGATGTTGAGATAGGTGCAAATGCCACAATCGACAGAGCTACAATGGGTTCGACCAAGGTGGGCAGGGGAACGAAGATTGACAACCTCTGTCAGTTGGGTCATAATGTGGTTGTGGGCAATTCGACCGTAATGGCGGCACAAGGCGGTGTTGCAGGCAGCACCAAGATTGGCGATAATTGTTTTATTGGCGGTCAGGCAGGCTTTGCAGGTCATATTTCGGTGGGAAACAGGTGTTCGATTGGGGCGCAAAGCGGTATAATCTCCGATGTGAAGGAGGGTTCCAAGCTTTTGGGCGCTCCTGCAATAGATGCCAAGAGTTATATGAAGAGTTATGTCTTTTTCCGCAAGCTCGAACAGATGCAAAACCGCATTTCTGATTTGGAAAAAAGGATAAAAGAACTCTCCGATTGCCAAAAGTAGTGTCAAAAAGAGAGGATTTGATAGTTTGATTTTTCTGAATAAAACCGACAAAGGCTGCAAGTTTCGAGACTTGCAGCCTTTTTTGATGATGATTTATGCTTATCTACTAAATTGTAAAGCCGTTTGTACAGTCGGATTATTCAAAGATAATCTCTCCTCTTGCTCTCGAGAAGGTGAAAGTGCCGAAGTCTTTCAATCCGTTCTTGTTTACAATCATGTCGTACTTCATTCCTTTGCGAACAATGACCTCATATTTGTCGGCAAAGTACTTTCCTATGTAGGCGTCTTTGAACACAAGAACGGAGTTATCCAAAATATTGCCGTCTTCGTCAAAGGCTTTGTCTTTGTCTTTGAAGTCGTCCTTGGTTATTCTTCCGGTAAGCAAGAAGTCCATTGCCACATCCCAATCCAACACTGCTGCATCGCGGTATCTCTCATCGTAAATGCAAGGTACTGCTCTGCCGTTCAAGATAAGGTATATCTGGGCTTTGTTGCCGTCAATCATGGTTATCTTGATGTGGTTGTCGCTATATACGATAGGAATTTGTGTGTCGGGAGGAGGAACTTTGCCTTTGACCATATCGACAATAGGTGCTTTGAGTGCAGCATCGGCAAGGCTGTCTCTCACTGCCTGAGGCACGTAGTCGGAACGAAGTATTCTGAACTCTGTTCGTCTGTTTAGTTGGTGGGCTGCTTCTTTCTCGTCCTTGCTTCTAAGATGTGAGATATATTCGTCTGTTATCGTTATGCCTTTTGGAAAATTGAATGTCTTGCCATTCATTTCTACCGTGCAATCGCTGCGAAGTGTTCGCGGAATGCGGTCTCCATAGCCTTTGGGAACAAGTCTTTCTCTCTCAATTCCTCTTGCCACCAAGAAATCGACAACACTTTCGGCTCTTCTTTGGCTCAATGTGTCGTTGGTTACTCTCAAAAACGGACGCGAATCGGTATGTGAGGCAAGCTCTATGACGTATGTGGGATTGTTTACCAAGATAACCAAAAGGTCTGAAAGCGAGTCTTGGTATTGATCTTTCAATTCCCACTTTGCAAGGTCGTATCTTATTTCGGGAAGAACGACAGGTTCTTTCGGAATCGGTGTAAGTCGGAAGTCGTGAACAAGGTCTTTGCTTGTTGTCAAGCCTACCGTGTTCTCTTTTCCTTCGGTGTTGAAGTAATCGACTTGCGATACTTGTATCTTATAGTTTACATTATATTTTATTTGTTCGGTTGTGAAGTTGTATTCTCCGCGAGCGTTTGTCCGGGTTTCGAGAGTTGAGTTGTCGTCTCCAATCAATTTGACTTTTGCTCCCTTGATTGATTGCATCGACTTGTCGTCTCTCACTCTTCCGCTCAAAGAAAACAACAACGGGGCGCGATAGAAAGAGTATATATCGTCGCCTCCCGTACCTCCTTCGCGGTTTGAAGAGAAGTAACCGCTCTCTTCGGCTGCTATTGTTTCTTCTTCCACAGGGTTAAACACAATTCCCACCTCATCGTAAGGGCTGTTGATAGGATACATCAAGTTTTGTGGTTCGCTCCATTCGCCGTCTTTAAGCTCTGTATAGAAGAGGTCGAAGCCTCCCAAGCCAGCAAGTCCGTCAGAAGAGTAGTAAAGTCTTGTATCGGAACGCAAAGTCGGGAACTCTTCCTTGCCTTCTGTGTTGATTTGTTTGCCGAGATTGGTTACGTTTCCGAAAGGTTCATCGACCGAATTCCTTGTTGCAACCCACAAATCGTAATCTCCTTCTCCTCCCGGACGGTCAGAAGAGAAAATAAGTGTCAATTCGTCAGAGCTGATTGCAGGGTGAAAGTAGTTGTATGCAGTATCTCCCAAGTCAATCATGACAAACATATCTGAGGGTTCGTCGTTTTTGCCTGACTTTTTGTCGTTTTGCTTGTCTTCTTGCTTGTTTGCGGTTTTCTTTCCTTTCTTGTTCTCTTCGGGTTTGGTCATATATATGGCACAACTCAACTGTTTATTCTTCTTGATGTTACAACGAGAAAAATAAACTCTCTGAGTTTTTGCTCCGCTTACCATTACAAGCTCTCCTTCGTTGGCTTCGGTGTTGATTTGGTCAATGGAAATAATGTTCGGTTCTGATAATTCTCTGTTGTCTGCCTTGGTTGTGGTGTAGATATTTGAGAAATACTCTCCCGTCCACACGTCTCTTTCAGATTTTTCTTCTCCCGGACGTGAAGAAGTGAAGGTCAGAGTTGTCTTTTCGTCTTGTCCCAAGAAGCGAGGCGCCCATTCATTCCACTCTGTATTGACATTCTTTTCTTCTTTTATCTGATGTCTTGTAGGATTTTCTATCCATTTTTTTGCCAATGCTATCGATTCCAAACGTCTCTTTGCCAAAGCATCATCGGGAACCAACTTCAAATACTCTTTGTAGTTGTATTCGGCAGCGTCCCACTCGCTGTTGAACTTCTGGAAGTCTGCCATATAGAGGAAAATCTTCGGTTGCTCGGTATAATACTTGGCTTTCACAAGTCGTTGGTACGTCTTGATTGCTTGTTTCTTGTCGTCCATCAAACGATAGCACTCCGCCTGCTGAAACATTATCCTGTTTTTCTCCTGTCGGTTGGCTTTGACCTTGGTATATGCCTTTTTGTAGAGGTCTATCGCCGTTACATACTGTTTTGATTCAAATGCTTCGTCGGCAAGTTCGGTCAAGCTGCGTTTCTGTGCAAAAACACTGCTTCCGACTGCAACAATCAACAAGAATATCAATCCTTTCAGCTTCATATTTTACCTAAAACCTTTTAGTTAATCAAACAAAGTTTTTATATAAATCAACTGTTTTTCAGACTTTTAAGAGCAAATAAACTACTCCAAACCCGAAAATACTGCTTACAAAGGTACAAAATTTCTTTTGTCTGCACGGTTTTTTGCCCATTATTTTGCAATCTGCCCTTTTGAAAAGCTGTGAACAATCAGTCTTTTCGAGGTTTTGCCTTGGCGATAGTGGAGAGTAATTTGTCAAAACGCACTCTCTCTATTGCAGAATGCTTTCTTGCTTTGTTGAAATGTGCTTTGCAAAGGCTGTCTGAGGATATGTTTTCGATAAGTTGTTGCATTGGTTCGGAGGTTTCAAACTCTTTGTTATGACATTTTGGTGCTTTGATGTTCCAAATGCAGGCATCGATGCAGTCTTCGCAACCATAAATCCAACCGTTCAGCTCTATATGTGAGGGAATATTTCCTTTGTTTTCAATGGTTTGATAGGATATACATTTGTTACAGTCGATTGTTCTGTGGTTTGTGATTGCTTTGTTTGGGCAGGAGGCGATACATCGATTGCAGTTGCCGCAATGGTCTTTTTCTTGCAAGGCATAATCGCTCTGATAGTTTGAAACAATTTCTGCCAAGAAGACTTTGCTTCCGAATTGCTTGCTCACAAGGGTGGAATTCTTGCCAATCCAACCCAATCCTGCTCTTACAGCCCATTGCTTTTCCAAAACGGGAGCTGTATCGACAAACACTCTTGCTTCAAAGTCGGGATATTGCTCTCTGATATGCTTGATAAGGCGAAAGAGCTTTGCTTTCAGAGCTTTGTGATAGTCTTCTCCGAGTGCGTAAGAGGCAATTCGACAAGGATAAGAAGAGGTGTTTGAGACTTGATTGTACGATATAAGGAATGAAAAAACCGTTTCTGCTCCCTGAAAAAGGGCTGTAATGTCTTCTCTCTTGTCGATATACTTTGACATATAGTCCATATCGGCATTCATTCCCTCGGAAAGCCACTTTTTCAGGGGAAGAACGTCGCATGGTTCTGCCTTTGCCGCTCCGCAATCGTCAAATCCAAGCAATTTTGCCCTCTGTCGGACAAATGAAATGGGAATATATCGCTTCAAAAGGCTCTCTTGTTCAAGTTATATGAGATTATGTTTTGCGAAATCGGGCTTAATGACATTTGTTCTATGAACTCCTCCACTCCTATCTTATATTTCTTGCTCTTCATCTTCAAAACGATGTCTTGGTTTTGGTTATCGACCACACATATCGACAAAGGGGTTTTGCCTTTGGCACTCTCGCAGAGTTTTTTCAAATCATTGACCGCAATTTCCGTCAGTTTGTCCACATCAAAATACAAACTCAAACCCTCAACATAGTTGTTGAGAATGTTTTCCAAAAGTTCTATCTTCTTGATGTAAAGCCTTAACTGTGGTTCTTCGCCGGCTTGCTGTTTCCAAGTGTTCTCTTTTACTTCGGCTTTGACGAGTATATACAGATTTGGTTTGCAATAGTTTGAAAATTCGACGTATGTGTTTCCGCTGAGGAAGAAATCGTAGGAGCTGTTCTCGTCTTCGATTTGAAATTTTGCGTAAGGCTTTCCGTTTTTGTTCTTTCCCATTTCGGCAGACTTGACAATGCCTGCAAAATACACCTCGGTGTCTTTGAGTTTCGTCAAATCCTGCAAGTCAGACACCGTTATGTTGGTAAAATTGGTGATTGCACAGCGAAATAAGTCCAAAGGATGTCCTGAAATACAAAATCCGAGCATCTCTTTCTCAAAATCGAGACACTCCATTTGAGACCAAGGTTCGCATTGCGGCACTTCGGGATCGTCAAATCCCTCTTCTCCTTCGGCAGTGTCAAACAATGAGGTTTGCGAACACAAGGCATTCTCCTTTGTTTTGACACCATATTTTATCAGTTTGTCCAAAAAGATAGTGTCATTGCCTTGTGAGGCAAAAAAGTATTGAGCTCTGTGTATGTTATCAAAGCAATCGAACGCTCCCGATTTTATCAATGCTTCGATACAACGACGATTGATTGCCCTGAGGTTTATTCTTGTTATGAAGTCAAAAGGACTTTTGAACGCTCCGTTTGCTTCTCTTTCTCTGATAATCTCTTCTGCCGCAGTGCTTCCGACACCTTTTATGGCTGCAAGTCCGAAAAGAATTTCGCCTTTCTTGTTTACCATGAAGTTCAAATCGGACTCGTTCACATTCGGACCCAAGACATTTATGCCGAGTTTCTTGCATTCTTCGGTGTAGGTGGTTATCTTCTTGATGTCGGAAAGGTTATGTGTAAGCACAGAAGACATATATTCGGCAGGATAGTGGGCTTTGAGATAGGCAGTTTGAAAAGCCACATAAGCATAACAAGTAGAGTGGGATTTGTTGAAAGCATATTCGGCAAACTTTTTCCAATCTTCCCAAATCTTTTCGACCTTTTCTTTGTCCAATCCGTTGTTTTCGCAGCCTTTGAGGAACTTTTCTCTCAATTCTTCCATGACTGCTATCTGTTTTTTACCCATTGCTTTTCGCAACTTGTCTGCTTGTCCGGGTGTAAAGCCTGCCAAGGCTTGCGAAAGCTGCATAACCTGCTCTTGATAGACGGTTATGCCGTAGGTTTCCGAAAGATATTTCTCCATTATGGGAAACTCATACACAATAGGTTCTTTTCCGTGCTTTCTTGCAATGAAGTTGGGAATGTATTGCATAGGTCCGGGACGATAGAGTGCGTTCATGGCAATGAGGTCTTCAAATCTGTCGGGTTTAAGATTTTGAAGATGTTGTTTCATTCCCTCGGATTCAAACTGAAAAGTTCCCATTGTCTGACCTTTTTGGAACAATTCTAATGTGAGTTTGTCGTCCAAAGGAATTTGAGAAGGGTCGATGTCAATCTTGTGGCTCTTCTTTATGTTGTCGCAAGCGTCCTTTATGATTGAAAGATTGACCAATCCCAAAAAGTCCATCTTTATCATGCCGACGCTTTCTATCAATTTGCCCTCAAATTGTGTTGCCATCATGTCAGATTCCTTGCTGTCTGCAACAGGAACATAGTTAGATATGTCGTCAGGACCTATAATCACTCCGCAGGCATGAATACCTGTATTTCGGATTGAGCCTTCCAACTTTTGTGCAAGCTGCAAGACTTTTTGAATTTGCGGACTTCCGTGTTCGAGTTCTCGTTTGAGTTCGGGAGATTCTTCAAAAGCCTTGGCAAGAGTGGTTCCGGGCTTTGAGGGAACGTAAGATGCAAGTCGGTTACTCTCGCTTATCGGAACATCAAGCACCCTTGCAACGTCTTTGATTGCACTTTTTGCTGCCATAGAACCAAATGTGGTAATCTGTGCAACGTGATCTGCTCCATACTTTTCTCTTACATAAGCAAGCGTCTTGGCTCTTCCGTCATCATCAAAGTCCACATCGATGTCGGGAAGCGAAATTCTGTCGGGATTTAAGAACCTTTCAAACAGCAAACCATACTTTAATGGCTCTATGGCTGTTATTCCCAAACAATAGGCTACCACACTTCCTGCCGCAGAACCTCTTCCCGGTCCTACAATCACACCGAGTTTCTCCCTCGAATAGTTGATAAAATCTTGCACAATGAGAAAATAGCCCGGAAAACCCATCCATTCGATAGTCTTCAACTCGCTTTCTATTCTCTGTTTCACATTGTCGGGAAGAGGATTAGGATATTTTTTGCTCGCTCCCTCAAAAGTCAGAAACCTCAAATAGTCTGCATCGAATTTCGTTCTTACAATTTTGTTGTACCCTCCCTTGGATTTCAGAGCTTTTGCTATGACTTGCTCTCGGCGTTCGGGCAGTTTGTCTTCTTCGGCAGTCTTCGGATTGTTCAAAATGTCATCATAGAGCTGCTGTTTGACCTTTTCCAAAGGGTATTTCTGCAAATACTCGTCGATAGAACCAAAACTTTTCGGAATATCAAACACAGGCAATATGGGATCTCGCTCCATCGGATAGACTTCTACCTTGTTTGCAATCTCCATACTGTTGGATATTGCTTCGGGATAGTCTTTGAACAGCTCTGCCATCTCTTCGGGAGACTTCAAATACTCTTGTCCGGTATATAACATCTTGGTTTCCTCGTGGAGTTTTCTGCCTGTGTTGAGACAAATCAAGATTTTGTGAGCTTCATAATCGTCTGCTTCGATAAAGTGAACATCGTTTGTTGCCAACAATTTGATATTAAACTTTCGGGCAATCCTCACAAGCTCGACCATAACTTCCTTTTGCAACTCCAATCCGTGGTCTTGCAACTCTATATAGTAGTCATCGCCAAAAACTTCATGATATTCTTGTGCTGTTTTTTCTGCACCTTCTATGTCGCCTGAGGCAATCAGCTTTGGCAATACCCCTCCCAAACAAGCCGAACAACAAATCAAACCCTCGGAATGCTCAAACAACAAGTCTTTGTCTATTCTTGACGTTCTGTATTTTGCTTCTTTTGCAAAAGCAAGCGAATCGAGCTTGATGAGACTTTTATATCCTGCCTCGTTCTTTGCCAATAGTATGAGGTGATGACCGCTGAAATGAACTCCGTCTTTGATAAAGCGGCTTTGAGGCGAAACATACATCTCGCAACCCAAGATTGGCTTGATGTCGTTCTTCAAACAAGTGTTGTAAAACTCCAACACCCCGAACATATTTCCGTGATCGGTGATTGCCAAAGCCGTCATGCCGAGAGCTTTTGCTTTCTTTACCAAAGGAGATATTGCAGCAGCTCCGTCCAATATAGAATATTGTGTATGCACATGAAGATGGGTGAACTCCACCTTGCCGTCTTGAATATTTTGCTCTGTTTGTGTTGTTTCCATATCTTGCAATCGTCTGTTTTGTTGCAAAGAAACCGCATAAAAAGTCCCTCATTGCAACGAAAAACCCTTGCAAAGGTAACAAAAAACAACAACAATCCTCAATACCACAGTTGCAAATCGCTGACTTTTACACCGAAAAAGCACATCCGTTTTGGCAAAAAGAGAACAGGGTTTTGATAATCCTATTGCCCTATGCCAAATCGTTGAAATTCACCTGAAAAAAGCCTGAAATCGGCAGGAATAAACCCAAAGAAAAACACAAGTATTTCTACTTGTGTTGCAGGCTGTTAATCTTGTAAATATTGCCGGAGAAAAACAAAACACCGCACAGCCTTATTCTGTGCAAACAAAGTCTCTTTTTATCACCCAATGACCGTTTTTGCGTCCGCCTTCCCGCATAATGATTTTATTTTCTTTCAAGCTGCGAACAGCTTTGTAAAGTGTAGTCTTGGACAATGACAATTTCGTCCCCAAAGTTTCGTAAGTGATATAAACATCTTGCACTATCAGCTCAAAAACCTTTCTCTCAATATCAGTAAACTCTGACCTTGATACCCTTTTTCTCTTTTTATCACTTACTATTCTGCTCTTTTTATCACCTGCATTAACGCTCTCATTATCACTTATTTCCTTTTTATCACCTGTTTTCTTTTTATCACTTACATATTCGCTCTTTTTATCACTCACCATAACACTCTCATTACCACTTATTTCCTTTTTATCACTTTCTATTTCGTCCTTTTTATCACCCGTTTTCTTTTTATCACTTACCTCTTCGCTCTTTTTATCACTTTCACTTACCTCATCGCTTTTCTTGATGGCGGAATATGTTGTCCAACGATTTTTGTTTTCTCGTTTCAACAGCTGTTTTTCCACCATGTTGTGAAGAATTTTTCCGACCTCAATCGAATTAAGCCCGAGCATTTGTTGCAATTCTATATTGCTGACGCTCTCTCCGCACCACACATACGCCAATATATTCTGCTCTGTCGCCTTCAATGTACCGTATGTCTCGTATCCATAGCATGATTTCATCTCTTGAAGAACATTTTCGGGCAAAAGGCTTATCATCGGAAGGGTTAAATCGACCTGACGAAGCTCGGTTCGGTCGAGCAAAGTCGGCTTTCG
>JAEDJL010000051.1 GCA_016296345.1 Bacteroidales bacterium
GCTTGTCCAATCGGCTGCCGCAGCTTCCTTATACATGAAGCCTTGTGCCGAAATTTCCTCGCTGCCTGCTGTGATTGTTCCGTTAAGTGTTGCTGCCTCGTGTGTTATTTCGGTTGCTGCAAGTGTTGTTATGGTAGGAGCTATTATCTCAGGTTCTTCTTCAAGAGTTGTGAAAGTGGTACTTACCCATTCTGAGTTATTGCTTTCACAAACCGCTCTCACTTCTGCTGTGTAAGTGGTGTTTGCAGTCAATCCTGTGAAAGATTTGCTTGTTGTGGCAACGGTTTCTGCATTTGCTCCGTTCAAACGAACTTCGTAGCTTGTTGCTGTTCCGTTCCAAGTAAAGTCTGCCGAAGTTTGAGTGATGTTGTTTACATTCAATGCTGTAGGAGCGTCGCAAGGCTCAGGCTCTCCGCCTATCCAAACTTGTTGTATCGAAACATTGTCGATAACAGCTCCCGGTTGAGTGCCGGTTGAACTATCATTTGTCCAAACAAATACCAACTTCTTCATTGCATTCTGTACATTGGGAATTGTAACAGAAAGAGTTTGTGTACCGCTCTGCATGTTAATGATTGGATAATTGCTGTGTGTTCTTATCAAAATGTTGGTTGCATAGGATTTATAAGCATAATAGGTCGAGGTAGATGTTGCTGCTGCGTAATTGGTGTCGGCATCTACCCAATATACTTTCAAATAGTCGTATGAGCTTTCTCCTCCAATGGTAACGTCAAAGCTGATTGTCAAAGAATCACTCGTGCCTGTGTTGAACAATTTCTCTGCAACTACAACGCTTGTGGAAGAGATATTGTATTCGGCTGTGCTTCCTCCGTCTTTGGAAATGTACAATACTCCGTTGGTTTGACTTCCCGGTGTTCCTATATACCACCTATTTGTGTTGTTTCCGTTTTTTATCAACCATGCTTGTGCGTCTGCTTCTTGCTCAAAGTTGCAAAAATATGGTACATCTTCGGCAAGCATAGGGGTAATGTACTCTGTTTGCTCAAAAGCTCTTACAGTATCGCCGTTTGAACAAACAGATGCAAGTCGGAAGGTGTAATTTGTTGCATATTCCAAGCCACTTATTGTTGCCGAATTGGACATATATTCTGCGTATGTATAGTCTTGGTCGCCTGATGCTTTGTAACATACGAGCCAATGGGAGTTTTCGTCATCATTCCAAGTCAATTCCACATCGGTAGGAGCTTCTCCTCTTGCAACAATCAGTCCTTCGGGACGAGGACAAGCAGGTGCATAATCGACAACAACGTCATCTATATAGACCGTACAGCTGCTCGATTGGGTCGATAGGGAGTATGGTTTCAAAGAAATGACGCCTCCGTTTCCTTGATACGAAGCAAGGCTTACTTCTTTTTGCTCCCAGACACCGCCAAGCGACACAGATACCGTATCGACTGCAACAAATGTATCATTCTCTACCACACCTACAATAATACTACCGTAAACATTCTGCGATTTCAACTTAAACTGAATACTCAAGTTGCTAAGTTCCTCTTCAAATGTTGGCAAAAGAGCAGTCGCAGCAAAGTTGTTTGCCCTTAGCGAATAGAAATACAGACTTCTTGAACCGGAAGCAGGAGCAGCTCCTGCAAGGTTTATTTTGTCTCCATTCCCCATTGCAAATTTATTCCAACAATCTGCATAAGCATCATTACCATTAGAAGAATAGCTGTCAAAGTCCTCCGAATACGGCAATTCGTCCACACTGTTGCAAAGTGTCTTGAAATTAGTGTAAAACCAGAAGCTTTCCTCATCGTTACCACAATCTGCCTTTATTCTGAAACTGTAATTTGTGTTTGCTTCCATGTCAGAAGAGACAAAGAATGTGTCGGTTGTGGTTTGTACAGGTACGTCTTCCCAAGAGCTTTGCTCACCGGCTTTCAACTGAAACAAGAAACTGTTTGCCATAGGGTGCGAGTTCCAAACAATGGTTGCGTTGTCCGAACTTATATCTGCCACATTTATTCCATTGACAGACGGACACGCAGTATTGGGATCGGACATTGAAGCATAGGTTGCAGTCTGCATTGACAGTCCGCTCACCGAACTAAAATCGGACCATACCGCACCGACCCAGCCGTTTATGTTATTGGTCCAGCCATTCGATGTCAAAAACCAATAAGTCATGCTAAATCCTGCCTGCCAACGGTCTTCGGCTTCAACAGGCATAAATCCGTCCACATCGGTCGAAGGATTGATGTTTTGCGTAGTCGGATTGACTACATCGGAAGGGTTGTCGGGATTTTGCAATGAGAAACTTCCGTTGCCGTTTGCATCAACTCCGAAACCGACAACGCATGAGGGATTAGTGCCTCCGCACTCTTGGAAAAAGAAGCGAGGATCGGCAGCCGCAATGTCATAGCACATTTGTTTCATTGTTTTTGTTCCGTCATAACGATAGCCCCAAACCAAAGCATGAGGAGTTCTTCCGTCATTGAAAACTAACACAAGAGCAGCCTCGTTGCTGCCACTTCCGACCCAATACTCAATATTGGCTGCCGTAAAAACCCCGTTAGGAGCCGTTCCGAGCGTTTGAGCGGTCAAATAAGCACTTGTCAATAAAGCCGACAAGAGGCATAAGAAGACTTTTTTCATCTTTTTGTTTTTGTCTTTTTGGTTAAACAATGATGTATCCGACGAAAAAAGTAACGTGATAAAAAAAGGCAACCCTCCGAAACGGCTTGTCATTCAACATACCGTCATAAACTTTATCAATCACATCTCTATTTCCCGAAAGATACGATTTAATTGTAGCAAAAACGGCAGGTCTTCTGACTTACACCATTAGAGAACCGCCTTCCCATTCTTTCAAACAGTGGCACATTTAGAATGTTCTCAAACTTTCGGTGCTTACAGCTACGGGTTTAGTTCTTGATTTTCACAAGATTCCCTTTTAATCTTACATAAAAGAACCGTCAATTTTGCGAGCGCAAAGGTAGAAAATAATTTCCAATCCGTCGAAAAACACTGCATATTTCTGCAAAAAAGGAATGCAAAATCGCCTTTGCAAATTACGTTTTTGCCTCTTCTATATAGAATTGCTTTGCAAAATAGGACGCCCTATGACGCCATAGGACGTCCTATTGTTGGTTTGGAGGAAACAAAAAGACAAAATCGTGTTGTTTTTACTCTGGTTTTTCGCTGTTTTTCTTCGTATTTTTTTGCTGTTTTTGCCCTTGTTTTTTCGCTGATTTTTCACTGCGAAAAAACCACTTTTTGATATGCTCGAAAAAAAACGCCGTTTTTTGTGTAAAAATGAGCGATTTTGAAAATCAAGTACTTACAAAGGCGATTTTTTCGTTTGAAAACACTCTGAAAAAGTCGGTATTTTTCATGAAAAAAGTCGCCGTTTTGGTGAAATAAAACGGCGTTTTTTCCGACCAAAATGGCGTTTTATTTTCGCAAATCGGCGAGTTATTTTACCCATTTGGTACTATGCTTTTTAGAATTGCACAAAAAAGGGGCGAAACTCGAAAGTTTCCACCCCTTAATTGAAGAATTTCTATCGATTGTTGCTTACTTTACAATCAACTTTTGTGTGTGAATTAAAGTGCCGTTTATCACTCTGATGTAATAAACTCCGCTTGCAAGGTTATCAACTGACAATTCGTAAGTGTCATTTGCCATATTATCGCTAAAAATGATGCGTCCTTGCATATCGCTTACTACTATCTTCGCTCCGTTTTCAAGTCCGTTTACTGTAACCAAGGCACTCTTACTTGCAGGGTTAGGGTATATGCTCATTGCAGGGCTTGTGCTTTCCGCAGGGTTCAGTCCCATTTGGATTGTTGTGAAAGATATTGTTGCTCCTTCGGTTGTTCCGCTCGGTGTTGTGGCAAAGGCTTTGTATTCATAGGCTGTTGAAGGATTGAGATAGTGCAGTGTTGCCGTCATGGCATTGCCTACCGCAGGCATGGTTTCCCAAGCTGTCGAGCTTGTTGCCCTATACCTAAATCCTCGTTCGGTGATTTCCTCGCTGCCTGCAACGATTGTACCATGCAAGTTTGCCCCCTCATTGGTAATGTCTGTTGCTGCGAGTGTTACAACACTCGGAGGCACTATTTCATTCTCTCGTTCCAAGGTGGTAAACGAGACTGTTACCCATTCAGAATGCATATTGTTGCCACACACTGCTCTTACCTTGAAAGTGTAATCGGTCTCGGGAGCAAGGTTATCGTACGAAATGGTTGTGTCTGAAAGGGTGGAAATATTGCCATTGTTCAATCGCACTTGGTATTGCGATGATTCTCCTCTCCAAGAGAGGGTTGCAGAGGAAGAACCGACAGAAACAACACTCAATTCCGAAGGTGCATCACACGGAATAGAACCGCTGATAACCGACAAGGTCATATCATCGATAAAAATATATGAAGTTACATCGGTAGATGCCTTGAAGATAAGGTAGTGAGGTCCTGTCATGGTGTCCGGAATGTTGATTTGGACTTCTTCCCAGACGTAACTGCCGTCTTGAACGATGCTTGTCAAAAGTGTTGCCCCTATTTCCGAGGATACATTATTGGCATAGACTTCAAGGCGGTTGTTGTCGGTGTTTTGGTTCGGTGCTTTGTACATCCAAAACGACAATCGCATCTCTCCATAGAAATAAAACGCAGGGGAAATCAGGGTAGAGGCGGCAGGAGAAGAGTAATAATATGTAAAGGCTGCCATAGTGTTGCCGCTATGCGGACCTCCCGAATAGTTACCGTGCGGTGTAATCACCCAAGACGCATTTGGCAAAGTGTTTATCACGTTCCAGCAGTCCAAATTTTCTTCAAATCCTTCTTCATAAGGGTATTCTATGATTGGTTCATCGTAACAAGATGTCTTGAAGACAAGAGAATCCGAGACGATTGAAAGGTCTGTGCCGCAAACTCCCTGAATCGAGAGTACATATCTTGTTGTTGGTTCAAGCTCTGTAAGTGTATATTGGTTATCGTTTGTAGTTATGGTTGTAAATTCTGTGTCGGAGGAAGATTTGTATTGTATTATGTAGCTGTCTGCAACTCCTTCCCAGAGCAGGTCTGCCGTTGTTTGAGTTTGATTTGTCGCAATGAGTGAGTAAGGTGCAGGACAAGCAGGCACATCTATCACTATGTTGTCGATTGCGGGAGGTGTTGCTGCTCTTTCAGGGGTGGAATAAAGTCCCCATGAGTAGAATATCAATCGCTTTACGCCCGAAAACTGTGGCAGAGCCACTCTTGCGTTTGCCCAATCGCTGCCATTATACAACAGCAGAACGACTTGACTCGGCAAAGGTGAGCTTATCGATGAAGGAACAGGGTCGTCGGGGTCTTGAACAAGCACTGCAAGTCCTCCCATGATAGCTGTGGCAGAATAATATGCTCCTATACCTTTCCAATCGAACGAAAGTTCAAAAACATCTTCTCCCGTGCCGAAGTCAAAGTCTTTCCACATATATGAGTAAATCTGCTGATAACCATAGGTTGCACCATAGCTTTGTCCTCCGTCGCTGGATATGTATGCAGAATGTCCGTTTGCCTCTTCTCCTGCAAAGGTTGCAGAACCTATTGCCCAAGCATTTACATTGACAATGCCTCCAAAGCTCCATGTTGCATTCTCTGTTTCGTCTTCAAAATCGGTCGTATAAGGTATTGATGCTGTTGCGGGATATGTGGTAAACACCATTGTCTCCGACCAATCGGAATAATTACCCGAACAATTACTCCTTATTGCCAATGTATATGTCGTTTGAGGAGTAAGCCCTTCAAGATGTAAGGGAACGGAAGTTTGTGAGAAAGCATTCGTTGTGCCGCTGTCGGGATTTGTATTCTCACCCTGCGAAAGGCTATATTCCCATTGGGTGGCACTTCCAAGCTCCGAAAAAGATATATCTGCAGTTGTGCTGCCCAAACCTGCCAAAGCAAGGTTTTGAGGTCGCAAACAATCTGCCCATTGTTCGATTGCAATGTTGTCAATTAACAGATAGCCGGTATTATAGCTTGAAATGCTTTCGACATAAAAAGCAAATTTTATGTTTCCTTCAAAAGGATTGTCGTCCCGATCGACCAATTTGACGATTTGTCTTATCCAACTGCCTCCTATATCGGACAAGTGGAAGTTTGCATTCTCATCTTCGTTGTCATAAATATGTGCATCAGCCATATCCCACGTCAAACCATTGTCGGTAGAGAAGAGAACAATAAATCTGACATCTTGATCTCCTATGACAGATCCTAATCTTATCAAACTGAAAGATAAACCGTATATGTCAGAACCGTCTCCCAAATCTATTGAAGGCGATATTAACCAATCGTTTCGGTTACCGCCCATATAAACCCTGAGTGCCGTAACATAGTCATTGCCGATTACACCGCTTTCATAGATGAAATTTGATGTGCTTGTTACCGGAGGAGTTTGAACAATTCCGCTTTCAGGAACATTTCCCGACACTCTTGTCCAACATGAGGGCTGTATTGCATAAGGATTGTGAGAGAAGTCCTCAGTCCAAGGAACAGAATTGATGCCGCAAGGAACAATGAGAGTTGTTTGTACAAAAGGTGTTTCCAATCCGTCGGGACAAACAGAAGCCACTTCGATTGTATATTCCGTCGAATGTTCGACCGGTGTCAGAGTATATGGAAAATCACTTGCCAACAAGTCTGTCAAAACTGTGAAATCCTCATCTCGAGAAGTGCGATATTTCAAAACATAAGTCGTTCCCACCAAATCGCGATTGCTATCCGTAATATCTATTATCATCGATTGCGGATTGCCCCCGTTTTCTCCCTCGGTCAATGTTGCAGACACCGCATGGATAAAATCGCAATGCATGGCGTCTATTCTGATATTGTCAATTATCGCTCCTGGTTGAGCTTCGTCATATTGGTTGTTGGTCCAATAGAATACCAACTGATAAATTCCGTTGGAATAGTCGGGAGATAATATCATGGTTGTGTCTTTCCAAGAAGGGAAATTGGAGAACATAGGCTGCAATATCCGATATTCGTCCGAAATTCCCTCACCATAAGGCAGCAGATATACACTCAGGTTATCATAATAGTTCCCTCCGACTTTGTAATCAAACGAAAGAAGGAAATTTTCTGCCTCTTCAAAGTATATTGCAGGGCTTATGGCATAACAAGTTGCAGAAACAGTGGGGGTGTAAGCAGCACTTGTGCCGTTGTCATTGCTTACGTACAATGCTCTTCCTCCTGCTATCAACACACCGTCTTGATTTGTTGTATTGTTTGCAGCATTACCGACTGCCCAAACATTAACATCTGTTCCCACAAAGGTAAATCCGTGTTCTTCTTCTGCAACATCAAAGTTTTGAACGTAAGGTAACAATTCTGTAGAGACAGGAAGACTGACCGAAACAGGACTTCCGTAAATTCCTCCTGCACAAGACTGTTTCACTGCAAAGGTATAAGTCTCTCCGGAGGTAAGACCGGAAATTATTATCGGCAAATCTGCACCATGTTCGGCGGTTATTATGGTTGCAGTTGCAGGATTGAAAGCTCCTCCCTCGCCCGTCAGTTGATAGGCAATCGTAACTCCTTCTTCTGTTATGTTCATCGGATAGTAGTTAATCGCAACCGACGATTCGGAAGACGCCACTGCCGAAAAATCATATATCGGCGGACAAGGCGGTATTGTGCTTATAGTCAAATTATCAATAGCAAAATTACCTGTATCATGCCTTACAGCTATTGCAATTCTTGCAAGACCCGAATATTCTGACAAAACAGTAACTGCCTCTTGGTAAGTGTTGCCAAGACCTGCATGATTGATACTTCTCACAAGGGTAAACCGCGATGTGTCAGACATCGATGAAATATCTTCACTGCTGACATCGCAAATGAAAATATCAATAATCGGTGTAGGTAGAAAAATCGATGGATGTGGCGAAAAGCATATATTATACGATAATTGTTCATTGCCCGTAAGGTTAAACACAGGACTTATCAACCAGTCGCTGAAAACAGGCTCATTACCCGAGTACAGACGTCCGCGATAGAACAAAGCACCTGCTCCCGAAAGCGTATATTCTGTTCTTCTCGAAAAATAACTTCCGCTTGTTCCTCCATTGATATTGTACCAACAAGGAATAGTGCTTGTATTTGAGCAAACTCCGTCCGTAATTACAAATTCGTCATCAAATCCTTGGAAATATGGTATTTCAGCATACTGACACGGAGAAATGAAGAACCACTCCTGCGAAATAATGGAGTATTCCGAGTTGTCACAAATCGGAGTTGCTCTGAAATAATACTTGGTATCGTGCATCAAGTTATTTATTGTCAGCGGACTCATGCCGTTTACCCTGTTCCATTCGAGGTCTGTTTCCGTTTTGTATTCCAATAGATAAGATACATAGTTGTTATCGCTGAACACACTCACCTCTGCACTCACAGTCTCAATGTCGTTTGTCCATGCAACTCGAATAGAGTCCACAACCTTGCAGCCAAGGTCGGTAAAATAAACGTCATCTACCTCTGCTGCGGCAGAGCCATAGCCATTGTTATTGTTACTCCATGCAAACACAAGCTTGTAAATGCCTGCCGGATAGTTGGAAATATGCACACTTTTCTGCTGCCAGGAAGTTGCTCCTCCGAGATTTGTTACCAATGCGTTTGATTGGTTTGGCAAAGAGTTGGTTCTTAATTCATAATCTTCGTCAAGTAAATACACCGACAAACAATCGCTATAACGATTATTGTAATAGACATCATCGCCTCCCTTCCATGCAAATTGCAATCCGTACTCGGCATCTGCCTGCAAAGACACATGAGTGTAAGCATAGCTTATACATTCGGAAGTGTTGATATAGCTTGCATCGTCTCCGTTACTGCTACTGATATACAGGCAAGCTCCCGAAACAGGATTGCCAAGCGCATCAACATCAATGTTATCCGCATTACCTATGTACCAAGCGTTCACACCTCCTTGCAACATTCTCCAATTAGTAAGTTCGTCCTCGTCATTGAAAGTCTCCTTGTGAGGAACAGAAAAACAATCTTCCTCCGAAGCACGAGTGGAAAACTCTCCGACACAATAGCTGCTTATATTGTCAGTGCAAACAGAATAAACCCTGAAATCATAGTCAGTCAAAGAAGAAAGTTCAGACAAAACATAAAAAGTATCGACAATCGAACTACTTTCAAAAATCCAATCATCACTTTCTGACGATTTGTATTCAAGACCAAAGGTTGAAGACTGCGTATCAAACCTGTTCCACGATATTGTAGCTTGATTTGAAGTAACATTGCTGACCGTTGCACTTCTGAGCGGAACACAAAAACCATCAGCCAAATCAATGGTAAATTTTGTATTTGGTCTACTCTGAGACATACGATAATAACCCGAAGTTCCGTCAGGCACAACTCCCAAAGGTGAATAGATATTGTCATAATTCATAAGCACCTTATAATCGGAGGTTTGATTGACATTGAACATCCACCATGACCATTCGGGAAGAGTCTCCATTTGACTTTTATAAACCACAACAAGATTTCCCTCTCCCGAATAGGCAAAAGGTGTTGTGAGTTCTATCGTATTCCAACCCTGATTGTAGGTTATGCTTCCTCCCGAATAGACTTCCGTCATAGCTTCCGTTTCCCAATCGTAAATATTTGAGAATGAATTTCTCGAAACTTCCGCCATATAAATATGAGGGTCAGGATCGCTAAACGATGTTGAACTTCCATACTGATAAGAAATCGAGCTAATCTCTCCGGGGAGCAATTCACTCGAAAGATAAATCACTTCACAAAGATTGTTTGTGTATCCCGGTTGCAACAGACAATAAGCTGTAAGTCCCGAATTTTCATCTCCGACGGTTAATGTGATTTGTGCCGGCAGCTGAGTTGCGAAAAACAGCAACAAAGCAAACATAGGAAATAATCTTTTCATAGCCTCTGAATGTTTTTGTGAGTACTAAGTTTGACGCTTCAAAGATATAAAACTTTTAGCACACAACCAAATTTTCCGAAAGAAAGTTCAAACGATAATAAAACTACTTTTCTTTTGTTGTTTTTTGGCACACTTTTTGCTTGAAAGCCTATTTCATTGATTTACAACAGCTATTCAATCCCCCTATTGTTGCAAAACACTGCATATTTCTGCAAAAAAGGAAGAAAAAATCGCCTTTTCAAATTACGTTTTTGCCTCTTCTATATAGAATTTCTTTGCAAAATAGGGCGTCCTATTATTGGTTTGGTTGAAACAAAATTGGCAAAAGCGTCCTATTTTTTGCTCGTTTTTTTTCGCCGATTTTGCCCTTGTTTTTTCACTCATTTTTCACTTGAAAAAATCGACTTTTTGATATGCTCGAAAAAAAACGCCAATTTTTTGGAAAAAAACGGCGTTTTTTTGTGTAAAAATGAGCGAATTGAAAATCAAGCACTTACAAAGGCGATTTTTTTGCTTGAAAACGCTCTGAAAAAGTCGCTTTTTTTCATGAAAAAAGTCGCCGTTTTGGTCGAATAAAACGGCGTTTTATTTTGCCAAAACGGCGACTTATTTTCTCAATTTGGTACTATGCTTTTTGGAATGGCACAAAAAAGGGGCGAAACTCGAAAGTTCCGCCCCTTGATTGAAATGTTTTATGATTGTTGCTTACTTTACAATCAACTTTTGTGTGTGAATTGTGTTTCCGTTTATC
>JAEDJL010000013.1 GCA_016296345.1 Bacteroidales bacterium
ATTTCAAATGACAAGCAACTTACTTTATTCTAAAGTATATTCATCGAACTCACGTAAAATATGTAGCAAGGTAGTGTTTCAAAAAGTGTGTCTGCAGCTTGCTTATTAACGTTCATAGCTTCCATTTGTCATTGCAAAATTAACGATTATTTTTTATGCTTTTTACATTTTATCAATAATTTCTTGATTTACTTGTTTTGTCTCAATCCAAATATCCTCAGGGTCAGGGAATAATGACTTGTCGCAAGTGATATTTGGCAGCACTCTGTCAAAGGCTTTGTGGTCCATTGCAACGCTTCCCATGAGTGTCAAAACAGTTTCTTCGTTAGGCATAGCCGTTCGCATTCGCGTTACTCTCCTGAAGTCTCTGTTGAGCCTCTCTATCCAATTCGTGGTGTATATCATCGATTGTATCTCAGGAGCATAATTAAGATATGTCATATACGATTTGTAATCGGCATCGTCTTTCATTTTCTTGAAAGATTGATAATCTTTTCCCCATTTTTGACACATCTGTTGCCATTTATCCCATGCTTGTTCAATATTATAGTCTCGTTGATTTGTTCTGAAAATATCCTTGAGGTCGGAGGCAAGCTCTTGTCTGTCAGATGTTCGTACCTTTGTAAACATATTGCGTTTCAGATGTGTAACACATCGCTGCAATGGTGTACGAGGAAACTTTTCTCCGATGACGCTGTCAACTCCTTTAATACCATCTGAGACAATCAAACCTATGTGTTTAACTCCTCGTTCTTTGAACTTGTCAAATATATCTCCCCAACCTGCGGCACTTTCTGTCGGAAGGTTAAAGATACCGAGTACCTCTCTTTTCCCTTCCGTGGTGATTGCCAAGGCGACATAAAATGCTTCATTTGCAACAGAACTCTTGCGATGTATTTTGATGTGAACACAATCGATAAATACAACGGGATAATAACTTTCAAGTCTTCGTTCAAGCCATTCATTCACTTGTGAACGAACGCTTTCAACCATACGACTGATACTTGATTTGGAGTAGCTCTGACCATACATTTATTCAAACACTTCGCATACTTGTTCTTGCGTCAGTCCTTTGGTGTACAATGTCCCTGCCAAACGATTATATTCCTCTTCTTGGTCTCTCAAAATGGCTAAAATTTGAGGATAGAAGCCTCCATATCGTGTTCTCGGAATACGAAATTCAAGTTTGTGTCCTGTTCCGAATGAAAAAATCGGACGAAATCCATTTCCCTTATCTGACTTGTTATCTTTCAGATATTCACCACGTTCTGCAAGCATAATACGCTCAATTATAAATTCAATGAGGTCATGTAATCCATTTTTCTTCTCCGAATGCTTGCTCATTTGCTCAAAAATTTGTTCCTTTGTAAGATCCATATGTTTGTGCTTTTTTTATTTAACTTTAACTTTAAGCTACAAACGTTCCGGAAACGGTCATTTTTTGGTCGTTCCCTTTTTATCCCCTCCGGACACACTTTTTGAAACAGTATCCAGTATCTGAGCTAAACGCCGCTTTGTTTTGCTAAAATCAACTTTTTGAAAATCAATTTACAGAAAAGGCGGAAAAGAACTACTGTTCTTCTCCGCCTTGTTTGGTCTGTGATTTATTAAACAACTTAGTTGTACTCGTTGATTATGTCTTTGACCATATCGGGTGTAAGACGTCCGTAAACCTTGTCGCCAATCATTGCAACAGGTGCAAGTCCGCAAGCTCCTACACAACGCAAGCAGTTAAGCGAGAACTTACCGTCAGGTGTAGTTTCGCCTATACCTATGCCGAGCTGGCGTTTGAATTCGTCCAACACTTTTTCTGAACCTCTGACATAGCATGCCGTTCCCATACATACCGAAATCGGGTGTTCGCCCTTTGGTATCATGGTGAAGAATGAGTAGAAAGTTACTATACCATAAATAGTTGCTGCAGAAACTCCCAATTCCATTGCTATCAATTCCTGTACTTCGGCAGGAAGATAGCCAAATTCACCTTGTACTCTGTGCAATACGTTGATTGCCTCGCCGGGTTTGTTACCAAATTCGGCACAAATCGCTTTGATTTTCTTTATCTTATCTTCTGATAACTTTACTTTTGCCATTGTCTTTTACGTTTTTGAGGTTAGGCTTCCACTTCTACTTGTTTGGATTTATCGAAATAGTGTGTGTGGAGCAAATGATGTGATTTTTCTCCGCATGGTTTGCCGAAATATTCGTCATACAACTGTTTGATGTATGGGTTTTCGTGAGACTTTCTGAGCGGTTTGTTTGCGTCTTCGCGATAGATAGCTTCGTGTCTCTTCTCTACGATTGAGAAATCGCCGTGGTGATATGGCTGACCTGCTCCTCCGATACAACCGCCCGGACATGCCATGACTTCGATTGCATGATAGTTTGCTTCACCCCTGCGTATGCTGTCCAAAAGTTTGCGAGCATTTCCCAAACCGTGGGCAATACCGAGATGGATTGGTGTTCCGTCAAAGTCGATTGTTGCTTCTCTCACACCCTCCAAGCCTCTGAGTTCGGTGAAATCTACCTTGTCCAAAGTCTTTCCTGTAAATATTTCGTATGCTGTACGAGCTGCTGCTTCGATAACTCCTCCGGTTGCTCCGAAGATGACTGCTGCTCCTGTAGATGCTCCGAGTGGCATATCGAAGTCTTCCTCAGGCAATGATGTGAAGTCGATGTTGAATTGTTTTATCAACTCTGCCAACTCTCTTGTGGTCAATGAGTAATCTACATCAGGGTTGCCGTCTGTCTTGAACTCGTCTCGCTGACATTCGTACTTCTTTGCCACGCATGGCATGACGGATACTACTACCATATCCTCTCTCTTGATACCCAATTTCTCTGCCCAGTAGTTCTTTGCGACTGCTCCGAACATTTGTTGAGGACTCTTGGCTGTTGAAGGTACATCAAGCATATCCGGATAGTTGGTTTCGAAGAAGTTTACCCAGCCCGGACAGCATGAAGTAAGAATTGGCAACTTGACGTCTTTGTCTCCCTTTATGTGGCGGCTGATTCTGTCCAACAATTCGGTTCCTTCTTCCATTATGGTGAGGTCTGCCGCAAAGTCGGTGTCGAAAACATAATCAAATCCGATACGTCTGAGGGCTGCTGCCATCTTTCCGGTAACTATTGTGCCGGCAGGATAGCCGAATTCTTCGCCCAATGCCACACGAACAGCCGGTGCAGTTTGGACGATGACTGTCTTTTGTGGATTGCTTATTGCTTGTATTACTTGTCTTGTTTGATTTACTTCGCTGAGAGCTCCGACAGGACAAGCCATTACGCATTGTCCGCACATTGTACAAGGAGATTTTACCAAGTCTTGCTCAAATGCAGTTGCCACAACGGCTTCAAAGCCTCTGTTTATGGCACTTAAAGCTCCCACTGTTTGAAGTTGGTTACATACTGTCTCGCAACGACGACACATAATGCACTTATCGACATCTCTTATGATTGAAGGAGAGTCGTCTTTTCTGTATGTGGATTGCTCTCCCTTGAAGTGGATTTCTCTGATGCCCAATTTTTGTGCAAGTTTCTGCAATTCGCAGCTGCCACTCTTTGAGCAGCTCAAACAATCTGCAGGGTGGTCTGAAAGAATCAGCTCAACAACCGTTCTTCTTGCATTGACAACTCTGAGAGAGTGAGTGTTTACCACCATGCCTTCCATAACCTCGGTAGCACATGCAGGTGCAAGATTTTTTCTTCCCTCGACTTCTACTACGCAAACACGACATCCGCCCGGTTTGTTTTCGAGTTTTTGTCCGTTTAGTTCATAATAGCAAAGTGTTGGTATGTCTATTCCGTTTTGACGTGCAACTTTGAGGATTGTTTGTCCCTTTTCGGCTTGTACAGCCTTGCCGTCTATTGTCAAATTTATCATTTCCATTTTCTAAAACAATTTCTATCTACGACACTTCCTTATTTAATACTGATTGCATTGAACTTGCACTTCTCAATACAAGTACCGCACTTGATACATATCTCTTGATTGATATGGTGTGGCGACTTCTTCTCTCCCTGAATTGCATTGACAGGGCAGTTTCTCGCACAAGAAGTACAGCCGACGCACACATCAGGGTCGATAACGTACTGCATCAAGCTCTTGCAAGCTCCTGCTCTACATTTCTTTTCCTTAACGTGTTCAACATATTCGTCCCAGAAGTTGTTGATTGTTGAAAGCACAGGATTAGGTGAGGTTTGTCCCAAACCACACAAGGCTGTGTCTTTAATAACTCCTGCAAGGTTCTTCAAGGTTTCCAAATCTTCCATTGTACCTTGTCCTTTGGTTATCTTGTCAAGAAGTTCCAACATTCTCTTGTTTCCTATACGACAAGGGGAACACTTTCCGCAACTCTCCTCACAAGTAAATTCGAGATAGAATTTTGCAATCGATACCATGCAAGAGGTTTCGTCCATTACAACCATTCCTCCCGAACCCATCATAGAGCCTGCTGCAATAAGGTTATCGTAATCTATCGGTGTGTCAAGGTGCTTTTCGGTCAAACATCCGCCCGAAGGTCCTCCTGTTTGAACGGCTTTGAACTTCTTTCCGTTCTTTATGCCGCCGCCAATCTCGTAAATAACTTCACGAAGGGTAATTCCCATTGGCACTTCTATCAATCCGACATTGTTAATCTGTCCCGCAAGAGCAAAAACTTTCGTTCCCTTTGATTTTTCCGTACCAATCTTGTTAAACCAGTTCGCTCCCTTCAATATAATAATAGGAATGTTGGCGTAAGTCTCCACATTGTTTACGTTTGTCGGCTTTTGCAAGTAACCGCTCTGTGCAGGGAACGGTGGTTTGAACGTAGGCTCACCACGTTTACCCTCCATAGAGTGAATAAGTGCCGTTTCCTCTCCGCAAACGAAAGCACCGGCTCCAAAACGTAGCTCTATATCGAAATCAAAGTCTGTTCCAAACAAATTTTTACCCAAAACTCCATACTCTCTTGCCTGCTTGATTGCAGTTTGAAGGCGGTCGATTGCCAAAGGATACTCTGCACGTATATAGACAAGACCTTTGGTTGCTCCGATAGCATAACCGTTTATCGTCATTGCCTCAATCACCGAGTGAGGGTCTCCTTCCAAAATACTTCTGTCCATGAATGCTCCGGGGTCTCCCTCATCGGCATTACATACAACATACTTTTGGTCTGCATGATTCTTAGATGCTATTTCCCACTTGACACCTGTAGGAAATCCTCCGCCGCCTCGACCTCTCAATCCCGAGAGCTTGATTTCCTCGATAACTTGTTGCGGTGTCATTTCGGTCAAACATTTTGCAACTGCGGCATATCCATCGTTTGCAATGTACTCTTCAATATTTTCAGGGTCAATGAAACCACAGTTTCTCAAAGCAATACGCAACTGTTTCTTGTAGAAGTTCATGTGCTTCGAGTCTGCAACGTGTTCTTTGGTCTCGGGGTCAGTATAAAGAAGTCTCTTGACCTTACGACCCTTGATAACGTGTTCTTCAACTATCTCCAAAGCATCTTCGGGTTTCACTTCGGTGTAGAAAGTGTTATCCGGCATGACCTTAACTATCGGACCTTTCTCACAGAAACCAAAACAACCTGTAAGAATAACTTGAACTTGTTCTTCCAAACCCTTATCTTTCAATGCAGCTTGAAGATTTTTTGTAATCTCGTGGCTTCGAGATGCACTACAGCCTGTACCTCCGCAGACCAAAATGTGCATTTTGTATTTCGCCATATGTGTTCCTCCAAATATGTTTAGTTAATAGACATTGTTTACTTACCTTGCGATTACTCCCTCGACAAATTCGCCTTTTGCAATGTACTTATCGAGAATTTCATCGGCCTTTGCATTATCTACATTACCGAACATCACCGGTTCTTTGCCGGGAAGAGTTACTTCTACGGTAGGTTCCATATTGCAATGACCCATACAATCGGATTGAGTGAGAATTATCTCCAATCCTTTTTCGTCTGCTGCTTTCAACAAGTGGTCGAAAACACCCTTGGCACCCGCTGCAATGCCGCATGTAGCCATTGCAACCCTCACTTGTGCCAAATCATCTCTCTTGCCCTTGATTCTGGTGTCCATTTTCTCGTGGGCACTTTCCTTCAACGCCTGCAAGTCTGCTAAAGATTTTATTTGCATCATTTCTTTTGATATGTTTTTTGTTATAAATGTCCTCAGTGTTACCTGTTCATATAAAAATATCGAAATATCTCGCTGCAAATTTATGTCTATTTTTCCAATCTGCCATACTTTTTCTTGAAAAAAATGAGCTTTTGTGTCGAAAAGATTTTTTTTGACGAAAAACTGCCTATAAATTAGGCAGATTCAAAATAATTAAGTATTATTGCAAAATGAAATTTCGGCTGAATGTATGGCTTAAAAACCAATCCAAAGCACCGAAACAAGTTTACATGATAAAGGATTATAAAAATAAAGAACCATGGATCTAAGAATTGAATTTACGAAAGGCGTAGGAGTTTTGCAATTCGGGCAAAGCATAAGTCAGGTAATGGAACTAATCGGTAAAGCCGACGAAGTAGAACAAATAGGAGAAGATATGGAAATGCCGACCACCGTTCTGCACTATCAAGAGCAAGGATTGTCGCTCATTTTCGACACCGCAGCAAAAGAGACACTTGTCTGCATAGACGTCTCTTCCCAAGATGCCACACTCTTCGGGCAAAAAATTATGGGCAAAACACCGCAAGAAATCAACAAATTGCTCAAAAACAACAACATCACCGACATCGAGCATGACAAAGAAGCATGGGGTGAAGAAAGAATAAGCAGTGAACAAAACTCGGCAGACTTTTATTTCTATGACAACAAATTGGAATCAATTACAATCGGAAAGTAATCCATCAAGTGTCTTTCCCACTGCATACCTGCCCCCTGTCAGCTACCTCACTTTGGCAAAAGAGAGCAAGCAACTGACAATCGAAGCACACGAACACTACGTCAAACAAAGCATACGCAACAGAGCGTACATTCTTTCGGCAAACGGAGTGCAGGCATTGACTGTTCCGATAAAAAGAAACAAAGACCTGCGAATAACAAGCTCGCAAGCAGAGATTGATTACAAGACATCATGGCAGCAAAACCACCTTCGGAGCATACGCTCTGCATACGGAAAAGCACCATACTTCGACTACTACTATCCCGACATCGAACAAATCATACTCACACCCTTCGACAAGATAGTAGAACTCAACACTGCACTGACAGCATATATATTGAATAAGGTAAAACTTGACATACCGATGTCAAAAACCGAAAACTATGTATCGGAATACGAAAAAGACTACCGCAACATCTTCACCAAAGACGGTAAAGTACCGCAAATAAAACACAAAGCATACATTCAGGCATTTTGCGACCGCTTTGACTTTACAGACAACCTATCCTCGATAGACCTTTTGTTCAACACAGGAACAGAAGCTCTCACATACCTCTGAGCAATCGCCAAACAATCGAAAGTACAAAACAGAAAAAGGAAGCCCGATTAAGACTTCCTTTTTTCTTGGCGGAAAGTGAGGGATTCGAACCCCCGGACCCGTGAAGATCAACGGTTTTCAAGACCGCCGCATTCGACCACTCTGCCAACTTTCCGAGTGCAAAGATACGTCAATTTTTCAATCCGACAAGGAAAATCTGTAAATTTTTCCCACAAAAAAAGCTAAATACTTGGCTGTAAGCTCAAAAAATTATACCTTTGCAGCCAAAATTTTACAACAAAAACAACAAATTTAATCACACAAAAATGGAAAAGAAGGATTTATTGAAGCAAACAATCGAACACATCGACATTAAAAAAATCGACTCCACCGACTTGATTGATGCAATGAGAGGGATGTCATTCTCTTCTCGCGACACTGCCAACGCAGCCGACATATTCCAAAGAATGATGAACGACAAAGACTGCTCTGTAATCATGACCTTGGCAGGCAGCACTTCGGCTGCAGGTTGTATGCAGGTGTATGTGGACATGGTAAAGAACAAAATGGTCGATTGCATCGTCTCGACAGGAGCTTCAATCATCGACATGGACTTCTTTGAAGCCTTGGGATTCAAACACTACAAAGGAACACCGTTCATAGACGACAAATATTTGAGAAGCAACTATGTCGATAGAATTTACGATACCTATATTGACGAAGAAGAACTTCAACACTGCGATGCAACAGTAAAGATGATTGCAGACAAACTTGAACCACGTCCATACTCTTCAAGAGAATTTATCTGGGAATTGGGAAAATGGTTGAGCGAAGGCGGAGCAAAAAAGAAAGACTCCCTCATTCAGGCTTGCTATGAGAACAATGTGCCAATCTTCTGCCCTGCTTTCTCGGACTGTTCGGCAGGTTTCGGACTTGTAATGCACCAAGTAGCAAATCCGGACAAACATTTGAGTATCGATTCTGTCAAAGACTTTTTGGAACTCACCCAAATAAAAATCAAAGCCGGCACAACAGGCTTGTTTATGGTAGGAGGCGGCACACCAAAGAACTTTGCCCAAGACACAGTTGTTTGTGCCGAAGTATTGGGACACGAAGTAGATATGCACAAATATGCAATCCAAATCACCGTTGCCGACGTCAGAGACGGAGCTTGCTCGTCTTCAACCCTCAAAGAGGCTTGCTCATGGGGAAAAGTCGATACCACATTTGAACAAATGGTCTATGCAGAAGCAACAACCGTCGTTCCGCTCATAGCCTCATACGTTTATCACAAGGGCGATTGGCAAAAACGTCAGGCAAGAAACTTTGCCAAGATGTTCTAACCAAAATACGGAAGAAATCAATCGTCTCTGCAATACAAAAAGAGACACAAACAAAACATATGAAACGGCGTTCTGACACAAACAGAACGCCGTTTCATTTTTCCAACTCGCCGTTTTATTTTTCCAAAACGGCGTTTCAGTCAGACAAAACGCCGTTTTATCTCAAAAAAACGGCGTTTTTTTATGCACCCTTTGCAATAAAGTCGTAACTTTGCAGGCTGATAGAAAACCAAGTCAGAATAAATAATAAAAAACAACAAGAGATATGTACAACAATTTTCAAAAGTATCTTCAAGAAGAGATACAAGGAATAAAAGACGCAGGTCTTTACAAAAACGAAAGAGTAATCATAACTCCACAATCTTCTGCAATCAAGACAGCAGAAGCAGGAGACGTTTTGAACTTCTGTGCCAACAACTACTTGGGATTGGCAGACAGTAAAATCCTTATCGAAGCTGCAAAAAAAGCAATGGACGAAAGAGGATACGGAATGAGTTCTGTACGTTTCATTTGCGGCACGGGAGACTTGCACAAAGAGTTGGAAAGAAAAATTTCTGAGTTTTTCGGAACAGAAGACACCATTTTGTATGCAGCCTGCTTTGATGCAAACGGAGGAGTGTTCGAGCCATTGTTGGGACCTGAGGACGCAATTATCTCAGACGCCTTGAACCACGCATCAATCATCGACGGAGTAAGACTTTGTAAGGCACAACGCTTCCGTTATGCCAATGCAGACATGGCAGACTTGGAAAAACAACTTCAAGACGCACAAAAATGTCGTTTCCGTTTGATTTGTACCGACGGAGTGTTCTCTATGGACGGTAATGTCGCACCATTGGACAAAATATACGAACTTGCACAAAAATATGACGCAATGGTAATGGTCGATGAGAGCCACTCGGCAGGAGTTGTCGGCAGAACAGGACGTGGAACAACCGAACAATACAACCTAAGAGGCAAAATCGAAATATTGACAGGAACACTCGGCAAAGCCTTCGGAGGAGCAGTCGGCGGATTTACAACAGGAAAGAAAGAAATAATAGAGATGTTGCGTCAGCGTTCGAGACCATATTTGTTCTCCAACTCAATTCCGCCAATGGTTGCGGGAGCTGCAATCGAAATGTTCAACCTCATAGACAAGACAAACGACCTTCAAGACAAATTGCACAACAACACAGCATACTTTGTTGAGAAGATGAAAGCAGCAGGATTTGACATCAAGCCAACCCAATCGGCAATCTGTGCAGTAATGCTTTACGATGCAAAACTATCACAAGACTTTGCAGCAGCATTGCAAGAAGAAGGAATATACGTTACAGGATTCTACTATCCGGTTGTTCCAAAAGGACAGGCAAGAATAAGAGTCCAAGTATCGGCAGCCCACGAGAAAGAACACCTTGACCGTTGTATTGCAGCCTTCACCAAGATTGGAAAGAACTTGGGCGTAATTAAGTAACCTGATTGCAGACAAAAAAACATCAAAAACAAATGAAAAGAATTTTGGTTCTCGGCTCGGGTGGTCAGATTGGCAGCGAGCTTACAATGAGATTAAGAGAGATTTACGGAGGAAGCAATGTTGTTGCAACCGACATCAACCCTTCTCGTTTGACAGAGGCAATTCAGCAATCCGGACCGACAGCTGCCTGCGACGCAACCAAGGCAGAAGAAATTGCAGCCATAGTTGATAAGTATCAAATAGACTCTATTTACAACCTTGTGGCAATCCTTTCTGCCACAGCGGAGAAAAACCCTATGCTTGGTTGGAATATAGGAATTGGAGCTTTGATTAACTGCTTGGAAATAGCAAGAGAGAAGAAGTGTGCCTTGTTTACACCGTCTTCAATCGGTGCTTTCGGCGACACAACGCCCCTCAACGGCACTCCGCAAGACACAATACAACGACCAAAGACCATTTACGGAGTTACAAAGGTTACGGGAGAATTGCTCGGCGACTATTACTTTGAGCGATTTGGCGTAGATGCTCGTTCGGTGCGTTTTCCGGGATTGATTTCCAACGTAACACCTCCGGGAGGTGGCACAACAGACTATGCAGTCGATATTTACTATGCCGCAGTCAAAGGAGAAGACTTCGTATGTCCCCTAAAACCCGGCACAATGCTCGACATGATGTATATGCCCGACGCTTTGGACGCTGCAATCAACATTATGGAAGCAGATCCGAGCAAGTTAATTCACCGAAACTCCTTCAACGTAACAGCAATGCACTTTGACCCCGAAGAGATTTACGCAGAGGTCAGAAAGCATAAGCCAAATTTCAAGATGACTTACGAGTTTGATGCAATAAGACAAAAGATTGCCGACTCATGGCCAAATTGGATGGACGACAGCTGTGCAAGAAACGAATGGGGATTCAAGCCTAAGTACGACCTTCAATCGATGACGGTCGATATGTTGGACAAATTGAGCAAAAAATTCGGCAAATAATTGCTTGAAAGTCATAATTCACTCTCGGGGATTTGAGCATTCAGTCCCCGAGTTTTTTGTTTTTTATTTACTCAAACCATGAACAAATTTTCCGGCATAGTCTATGCGATGCTCTCTTCGGCAACTTTCGGACTTATTCCGCTCTTTACCCTGCCGCTTATCGGCAGCGGAATGCACACGCCCTCAATTATATTTTACCGAATGTTAGTTTCGGTAATCATGTTGGCAGTCTTGATGATAATAAGACGACAATCCTTCCGTGTCAAAGCCCGACAGCTGCTCACAATCTTTGTTTTGAGTATCTTCTATGCAGCCACTTCGCTCCTTCTTATCGAGAGCTACCTTTACATACCCTCGGGAATAGCAACCACAATCAGCTTTCTCTACCCTGTTGCGGTAACTCTCATACTCTTTTTCGGATTTAAGCAACGCATTTCGCCTGCCACACTGATTGCCATAGTGCTTTCGATTGTCGGAGTATTCCTTTTGAGCGGAACAAGCGGCAATGCAAGCTTTCAACCTGTGGGATTGTTATGTGTAATCACCACCATTTTTACCTATTCCACCTACATAGTCGGCATAAACAAGACTTCGGCAAACCAAGTGAACTCATTGACGCTCAGTTTTTACGTCTTGCTGTTCACTTGCTTGTTCTTTGCAATCAATGTTCTTGTAAGAGGCAGATTAGAACCCATATCCACACCCTTGCAACTCGGTTCGCTGCTGCTTTTGGGCTTCATACCCACTGTACTTTCCAATCTCTTTTTGCTGCTTGCCCTCAAACGCACCGATAGTGCGACCGTTTCACTTTTTGGTTGCATGGAACCGCTCACCGCATTGGTTGTCGGAGTGAGCGTCTTTGGCGAAGAGCTTGGAATTATCAAGATTGCAGGAGCAGCCTTGATTATCTTTGCAGTCATAATGGTCGTCATAAAAACCAAGAACGACTGACCTGATTTCCAAAGCAGTATTAAACTCAAAATAAAACGCCGATTTAGAAAAATAAAACGGCGTTTTGCTCGGCTGAAACGGCGTTTTATTTTGCCAAAACGCCGAAATAATTTCAGCCTTTCGGCAGCAAGCAAAAAGGGCATCGCCTCCCAAGAGAACGACACCCCGATTAAATATATACAAACTATGATTTTCTACAACGCCAAAGGCTTGATATTCTCGTGAATAAAGCCCGAAAGTTGGTCTATTCCTATTCTGATTTGCTCCATTGTGTCTCTCTCTCGGACGGTTACCGTATTGTCTTCGAGAGTTTGGGTATCTACCGTAATGCAATAAGGAGTACCTATGGCATCTTGGCGACGGTAACGCTTGCCTATGGCATCTTTCTCGTCATACTGAACTTTGAAATCTTGTTTAAGCATATCCATTATTTCGTGTGCCTTTTCCGGCATTCCGTCTTTTTTTACTAATGGAAGGACAGCCGCTTTCACCGGAGCCAATACTCTCGGCAGTTTCATCACAACCCTTTGCGAGCCGTCTTCAAGCTGTTCCTCTGTGTAGGCATAGGAGAACACTGCAAGGAATGTGCGGTCGAGACCAATCGAAGTCTCGATTACGTATGGTACATAGCTCTCATTCAATTCGCTGTCGAAGTATTGGAGTTTCTTTCCGCTGAATTCCTGATGTCTTTTGAGGTCAAAATCTGTCCGAGAGTGAATTCCCTCCAATTCTTTGAAGCCGAACGGGAAGTTAAACTCGATATCTGTTGCCGCATTGGCATAGTGAGCAAGTTTTTCGTGGTCGTGATAGCGGTAATTCTCCTTTGGTATGCCCAAAGCCAAGTGCCACTTCATTCTTGTCTGCTTCCAATACTCAAACCATTTGAGTTCTTCTCCCGGACGGACGAAAAACTGCATCTCCATCTGTTCAAATTCTCTCATTCTGAAGATAAACTGACGTGCAACAATCTCATTTCTGAACGCCTTGCCGATTTGAGCAATGCCAAACGGAATTTTCATTCTGCCGGTCTTCTGAACATTGAGGTAATTGACGAAGATACCCTGAGCGGTTTCGGGTCTTAAGTAAATAGTGTCGGCTTCGTCGCTCACAGAACCCACCTTTGTCGAAAACATAAGGTTAAACTGTCTTACATCTGTCCAGTTTTTTGTTCCAGAAACAGGACACACAATTCCAAGTTCCTCAATCAAGGCTTTTATTCCGGCAAGGTCGTTATTTGTCATCAAGTCTGCATAACGCTTTTGTATGTCCTGCATCTTCGATTTGTGTTCCAACACTCTCGGATTGGTGTCCAAGAACATCTGGCGGTCGAAACTCTCGCCGAACTTCTTGGCTACCTTGTCGCATTCCTTGTTTATCTTTTCTTCTATCTTATTTATGTAATCTTCTATGAGAACATCCGCACGGTAACGCTTCTTTGAGTCTTTGTTATCGATGAGTGGGTCGTTGAAAGCATCGACATGACCCGACGCCTTCCAGATTGTGGGGTGCATAAAGATAGCCGAATCAATTCCGACTATGTTTTCGTGCATCTGAGTCATCGACTTCCACCAATACTGCTTGATATTGTTTTTCAATTCCACGCCATTCTGACCGTAATCATAGACTGCACTCATGCCATCGTAGATTTCGCTCGAAGGAAAGATGAAACCATATTCCTTTGCGTGGGAAGTTATTTTTTTGAAAAGGTCTTCTTTTGCTGCCATATCACGTTTTATATGTTTGGTTTAGCTGTTTACTTATTTTTTTGTTGTTAATTATCAGCTTTTGCGATGAATTTGTCAATCAAAGCCGAGAGTTGTTCTGCCAAAGTGCCTATTTGCTTTGTCAAAGCGGTCTTTTGCTTCAAGCCTTTGAGAGTAAAAATGATTATCTCGCACTCTTCCTTTGTCAAAAGGAGCTTTTCGATGCAGCCTGCGGCACTATCTGCTTCCAAAGCGTACTGCAAGCTGAGTTGAAGGTCGGTTTCGCAGCTCAAAAGCCTTGTTCGCTCTTTTCGCTCCTCGCTTTGCAACATCAAAGGCTTGCAATACTCGCATATCTTCTCGGAAATCTGTTTGCCGAGGCTGTCCAATTCAACTATTTCCTGCATTGCGAAAGATTTTATCCGTTCATTGTAACAAGGAATTCCTCATTCGTCTTGGTATCTTTCATTCTTGTCTTTATCAACTCCATGGCTTCTTGCGGTGTCATGTCGGCAATGTGGTTACGAAGTATCAACATACGGTCCCAAACCACCTTGTTGTGCAACAAATCGTCCCTTCTGGTCGAAGAAAGTACCAAATCGATGGCAGGATAGATGCGTTTGTTGGCAAGTTTTCGGTCTAACTGCAACTCCATGTTTCCTGTTCCTTTGAACTCTTCAAAGATTACTTCGTCCATTTTTGAACCTGTCTCGGTAAGTGCGGTTGCTATGATTGTGAGAGAGCCTCCGTTTTCGATGTTTCGGGCTGCTCCGAAAAATCTTTTCGGCTTTTGGAGTGCGTTTGCCTCGACTCCACCCGACAATACCTTGCCCGAAGCCGGTGCAACGGTGTTGTAAGCTCTTGCAAGTCGGGTTATGGAATCCAAAACTATCACTACATCGTGTCCGCACTCGGTCATACGCTTTGCTTTCTCCAATACAATGTTGGCAATCTTCACATGACGGTCCGCAGGCTCGTCAAAGGTAGAGGCAATCACCTCTGCATTTACCGTTCTCTGCATATCAGTAACCTCTTCCGGTCTTTCGTCAATCAGAAGTACTATAAGATATACTTCGGGGTGGTTTGCAGCAATGGCATTTGCTATTTCCTTCAAAAGGGTTGTCTTTCCTGTTTTCGGAGGTGCCACAATCAAGGCTCTCTGTCCTTTTCCTATCGGGGTGAAAAGGTCTATTATTCGGGTGGAAAGGGTTTCCTGTTTGTGATGACAAAGTTCAAATTTTTCGTCAGGGAAAAGCGGCGTAAGGAAATCAAACGGTATTCGGTCTCTTACCTGCTCCGGCGATTTTCCATTGATAGTTACGGCTTTTATCAAGGGGAAGTATTTTTCTCCGTCCCTTGGAGGACGTATTGTTCCGCAGACTGTGTCTCCTGTTTTGAGACCGAAAAACTTTATCTGGCTCTGAGAAACATATACATCGTCGGGTGAGTTGAGGTAGTTGTAGTCTGACGAACGCAAAAAGCCGTATCCGTCGGGCATTATCTCCAAAACTCCTTCTGCTTCGACCAATCCTTCAGCATCAAAGTTAAATTCAATCTTTTTTTGCGGCTGAGGCTTGTTTTCGTTCTTTGTTTCCGTTTTATTTTCGGCTGCTTCGGCAAGGTCTGTGTTGCTTTCTGCCTCTTGTGTTGTCTCTTGAATATTTTGTTCGGGCTGAACAACGCTCTGAGGCGGCTCTAAAGATTTTTCATCTGTCGCAACAGGGATTTCTGTTTTTTCCTTTTCTTTCGGTTTTTCGCTTCTCAAATTGGAAGGTTTGAAGTCGGGAATAATCAAATCATCAATTTGCGGAACTTCGGGAATGTCTTTCAACATCAGGTCCTTTATGACAGGTTCGCCAAACAAGCCCGACTTCTTTTTCTTTTCCTGCAACTGCGATTTGATTTCGCTGTCCGAATCGGTTCTCACTCCGTTTTCTTTGTTGGTGTTACTTTCGGCAACAGGCTTTGGTTTCAATCTGGCACGAGGTTTTCTTGCAGGTGCTGCCGCTTTTGGAGCATCGGCAGGTCGTGATGCTTCTCCGGCTTGGTAATCCAATATTTTGTAAATGATTTCCTGAGCAGTCATACGAGTTGTCTTTGTTATCTTCATGGCTTTGGCTATTGCCCTTAGCTCATCTATCGACCGCTCTTCCAATTGAGTTTTATTGTACATACTTAATCAAAGTGAACTTTTCGCCTGCTGTCCGGCAGACTTCTGATTTACATTAAAGTTATTAAAAGGAAAACTTTGCCCTTTCGGACAATCATTCTTCGTCTCCATTCTTTTGACGGTGCAAAGGTACAATTTTTTTTGTTTTGTTCAAGTGTTCTGTAAAAAAACATTAGCTTTGCACTTGCAAATCAATCATTTTTTTGGACGATGAACAAGAGAAAAACCATATTGTTTGCAGTGTCATTTCTGCCTTTTGGTGTTTGCGGATTTCAAAACGCCGTTTCACAAAATTATTTCGGCGTTTCAGTCGGACAAAACGCCGTTTCAGCCGAACAAAACGGCATTTTGCAAAACTGTGATAATCAAATAGTTTGCGGAGCTGAGAGAATGGCGGAATATCTGCCCTTGATTGAGAGTAAAAAGGTCGGAATAGTTGCCAATCAGACCTCGGTGGTTTTCGACAAAGAAGGAAAAAAAGTTCATCTTGTCGATACGCTTTTGGCTTCGGGTGTAAAGATTGAGTGTATTTTCTCTCCCGAACATGGTTTCAGGGGAAATGCCGAAGCTGGTGCAACGATTTCTTCGGGCAAAGACCCCGAAACAGGCATCGATGTGGTCTCTCTGTATGGCAAAAACAAGAAACCTACTGACGAACAGACAAAACGATGTGATATAATCCTCTTCGACTTGCAGGACGTGGGCTGCCGTTTTTATACCTACATATCTACGCTCACCTATCTCATGCAGGCGTGCAGCGAAACAAGCACTCCTTTGATTGTTCTCGACCGTCCGAACCCCAATGACTACATTGACGGTCCTGTCATGGAAGATAAATACAAGTCCTTCGTGGGTCTGCACAACATTCCGGTGGTTTACGGTCTCACCATAGGCGAATATGCTCTTATGGTGAACAATGAAGGTTGGCTTGAGGGAGGAAAGAAATGCGATTTGAAGATAATCGGTTTGGAAAACTGGTTTCACGATATGCCTTCGGCTTATTCCCTTCCCGTTGCACCAAGTCCCAACCTCCCTACCGACAGAGCGATTGCCCTCTACCCTTCTTTGTGTTTGTTTGAGGGTACAAGCGTCAGCGTAGGCAGGGGAACAGACACACCTTTTGAAATCATAGGCTCGCCCGACTGCCGAGGCAAAGACTTTACTTTTGTTCCACGTGCGATAAAAGGCGTGAGCGAAAATCCGCCACACAAAGGCAAAGTATGCCATGGGGAAAACAATCTTCAAATACCGCAAAAGCAACTCTCGCTCCACTATATTATAGAAATGTATGACTGCTCCGAAAACAAGGAAGGCTTTTTCAATTCATTCTTTGAGAAACTTGCAGGAACAAATCGCCTGAGAAAACAAATCATTGAGGGCATGAGCGAAGACGAAATACGCTCTTCTTGGAGCGAAGACTTGGAAAAATATAAGAAAATAAGGGAAAAATACCTCATTTACCAAAGAAAATGATTACCTTTGCCGACCAAAAGGAGTAAAACAAAAACTCAATAGAAGTAATCACTGTATGTTTGAAAATCTTTCGGAGAAATTCGACAAAGCCTTTAAGGTATTAAAAGGTAAAGGCAAGATAAACGAAATAAACATTGCGGAAAGTCTCAAGGAAGTCCGCAAAGCGTTGATTGATGCCGACGTAAGCTATTCCATTGCCAAGGAATTTTGCAACACTGTCAAAGAAAAAGCACTCGGAAGAGACGTTTTGACCGCCATAGAACCCGGTCAGTTGATGGTAAAAATCGTAAAAGACGAACTTACCGAGCTGATGGGAGGCGAAAGCAGCGGATTGAACCTTAACGGTCGCCCTGCCGTGGTTTTGATTGCAGGTCTTCAAGGTAGCGGAAAGACAACATTCTCTGCCAAGTTGGCAAACTTCCTCAAAACAAAGAAGAATAAAAAAGTTCTCTTGGTTGCAGGCGACGTTTACAGACCTGCCGCAATCGACCAGTTGAAAGTTTTGGCAGAGCAAATCGGCACAGAAGTATATACAGAAGACGGTTCAAAAGACCCTGTTGCCATTGCCAAGAACGCAGTGGCTCATGCAAAGAGCCGTTCTTTCGATGTGGTGATTGTAGATACCGCAGGACGATTGGCAGTCGATGAACAAATGATGCAGGAGATTTACAACGTAAAGCAAGCTGTCAATCCCGAAGAGACACTCTTTGTTGTAGATTCGATGACCGGTCAGGACGCAGTCAATACCGCCAAGGCGTTCAACGAAAAGATTGACTTTGACGGAGTAGTCCTCACAAAGCTTGACGGAGATACCCGCGGAGGTGCGGCATTGACCATTCGCCACGTTGTAAACAAGCCCATAAAGTTCGTAGGCTTGGGAGAAAAGATGTCAGACCTCGATGTGTTCCACCCGGACCGTATGGCATCACGAATTTTGGGCATGGGAGACATTGTGTCTTTGGTAGAGAAAGCACAGGCTGAGTATGATGAGGAGCAGGCTCGCCGACTTACCAAAAAAATCAAGTCAAACGAGTTTGATTTTGACGACTTCCTCGGACAGATTGCCCAAATCAAAAAAATGGGTAACCTCAAAGACTTGGTCGGAATGATACCCGGACTGAACAAAATGGTCAAAGACGTCGATATAGACAACGATGCGTTCAAGTCAATCGAAGCAATGATTGGCTCGATGACCCCTTACGAAAGAAAACACCCTGCAAAAATTGACACCTCTCGCCGTCGCCGAATAGCAAGGGGAAGCGGCAACTCGATAGAAGAAGTAAATCGCTTGATGAAACAGTTTGAAGAGACCCGCAAAATGATGAAAATGATGAGCAGCGGCAAGTTAAACGCAATGAGAAACATGAGAAGGAGGTAATATAACGATATGGAAAAAAGAGAAAAACCCGTCATGATTGACGGAAAAGTGATTGCAAAGACAATAAAGGAAGAAATAGCAAAGGAAGTTCAAGATTTGCTCACAGAAGGCAAGAGACCACCTCACTTGGTTGCCGTCATAGTGGGCGAAGACGGGGCAAGCCTCTCCTATGTTGCCAGCAAGGAAAAACAATCCAAGGAGGTAGGCTTCACATCCTCGGTATATAGATTTCCGGAGAGCATTTCAGAGAAAGAACTCTTGGAAACGCTTGATTTTTTGAACAAAGACCCCGAAGTAGATGGCTATATTGTCCAACTGCCTCTGCCAAAGCACATCAACGAACGAAAAGTGCTTGAAGCAATAGCTCCGAGCAAGGACGTAGATGGCTTTCACCCTTCAAACGGAGGAAGAATGATGCTCGGAATGCCTACATATATCCCTGCAACTCCATACGGCATCAAACAGCTTCTTGACCGCAGCAACATAGAGACAGAAGGCAAACACTGCGTTGTGCTTGGCAGAAGCAACATTGTTGGTACTCCTATGGCAATTCTTATGAGCAGAAACTCAAAGAAGGCAAACTGCACGGTAACTCTTTGTCATTCCAAAACAAAGAACATAAAGGAAATATGCAGCAGTGCAGATATTTTGATAGTTGCAATAGGCAAGCCCGAATTTGTTACTGCCGACATGGTCAAAGAAGGTGCTGTTGTCATAGACGTGGGTATCCACAGAGTACCTACCGACAACGAGAAAGGTTATCGCATTATCGGAGATGTGAAGTTTGACGAAGTTGCACCAAAGTGCAGTGCCATTACTCCCGTTCCGGGCGGCGTAGGTCCTATGACCATAGTTTCGCTTTTGGACAACACCATGAAGGCTTACAAACACGAAATATACGAAGCCGAATAGTTTGAAATAGAACACACAGGCGTGAACCGATTGGCTCACGCCTTATTTTTTTTGTCTCTATCGGGCTTATAAACGATGAACACCAAAGAAGAGAATTTGTATTTAAGCGGAGAATATCTTCCTGTGGCAGAATGTTTTTACTCTTTGCAGGGTGAGGGCTTTCACTCGGGAATTGCAGCAGGCTTTGTGAGGCTTTGCGGTTGCAATGTTCACTGCGAGTTTTGCGACAGCAAAAACACTTGGGATATTTCCAATGGTAAGACTATGAGCGTCGAAGAAATAGCAGAACAAGTGTCCGAATACCCTTCCGAAAACGTGGTGATCACAGGAGGAGAACCGCTTTTGTTCAATCTTGACCCCCTTTGCAAAGCCCTTGTTGCCAAAGGGAAAAAGCTATGGCTTGAAACCTCGGCTTCTCTTCCTATGAGTGGCAAGTGGGACTGGGTTTGCATCTCGCCAAAAGACAACTGCCCCCCGTTGGAAGAAAACCTGATTTTTGCCGACGAAATAAAGCTTGTGATAACTCGCCGAGACGACCTTGCCAAAACGGCGTTTTACGAGAATAAAACGGCATTTTATTTTGCCAAAACGGGCAAAGTAATTCGTCTTTCGCTGCAAGCCGAATGGTCTGTGAGCAAAGAAGTTATCGAAATGATTATCGACTTTGTCAAAAGCCGGCCTCGCTGGGCTTTGAGCTTGCAGACGCACAAATGGTTGGAGATTAGATAGTGTAAAAACATCGTTTTTCGCAGCCGAATGAGCTTTTGTGTCTTTTATTTGCCTAACTTTGCAAAACAATTTGAACAAAGAAAAACTCTGAAATGAAGAAATATTTGAAGCTACTCGACAAGGTGTGGATTGCAACTCTTGCAATCAGCCTTCTGATTACGGGATTTGCAGCAGCAATTTATTATTTTATTGGTTTTGAAGCCAATGTGAGCGGAAAAAATGCAGTGATATTCTCTTACGCTTTGATGTTGTTGATGGTCTTATGCGTCTTTTCGGCAGGCAAATCGACCCGAAGAAAAATCGAAAGGCTCAAAACAGCCAACCTTCCTCAAAAAGCAGAAAAATATCGCACCGCAATAATGAAGCGAATGATGCTTTATTCAAGCGTAAGTCTCATTGCAGTTGTGGGACTTGTGGTTTGTGCTTCGGCAGGCTACCTTTTGTTTTGTGCAATATCGGTTTTGCTGATTGTACTTTCAAAACCAACCGAAACCAAAGTGAAGATTGAACTCGGATTGACCGAAAACGAAATAAAGGAATTTGACAAATTAAAATTTGAAACAAAGTCATGAATTTTGAAATAAGACGAAAAGAAAAACTGACAAGCAACATCTTCCTCATGGAAGTTGATGCTCAATGGGTGGCAAGAGCAGCCAAGCCCGGACAATTCGTAATCGTGATAATAGATGACAAAGGCGAGAGAATACCTTTGACGATTTGCGATTATGACAAGGAAAAAGGAACTATCGTATTGGTATTTCAGATTGTCGGAAAATCGACCGAAAAAATGGCAAGGCTCGGTGTTGGCGACAGATTGAAAGATATTGTAGGTCCTTTGGGAAAAGAGTCTGAGTTTATGCACCTTAGTCAGGAGGAAATGAAGAACAAAAGATTTTTGTTCGTTGCCGGAGGTGTGGGAACAGCCCCTGTCTATCCCCAACTCAAATGGGTGAAAGCCCATGGCATGAAAGCCGACGTCATCATAGGCACAAAAACCAAAGCTACGCTCATTCTCGAAGACATGATGAAAGAATATGCAGACAATCTGCTTGTTTGCACCGATGACGGCAGCTATGGAATGCACGGATTGGTAACCGACGCAATCAAACACTTGGTTGAAGAGAAGCAACAGAAGTATGACGAAGTTGTTGCGATAGGTCCGATGATTATGATGAAGTTTGTGTCTCTTTTGACCAAAGACTTGGGATTGAAAACCACCGTCAGCCTCAACTCTCTCATGGTAGATGGAACAGGAATGTGCGGAGCTTGCCGTGTTACAATAGGAGGCAAAACCAAATTCACCTGTGTCGATGGACCGGAATTTGATGCCCACCTTGTAGATTTTGACGAGGCAATGAGAAGACAGGCAATGTTCAAAACGCATGAAATAGCTACCGACAGCAAAGACCACAAGTGTAACCTGACTGCCGAAGTCAATCACACAATCAAGCGTCGCCGTGTTCCGGTAAGAGAACAAGATGCCATTATAAGGGCAACCAACTTTGACGAAGTGTGCTACGGATACACCGCCGAAGAAGCAATGGAAGAAGCAGACCGCTGTTTGCAATGCAAAAACCCCGGATGCAAAAGTTCCTGCCCTGTTTCAATTGACATTCCTGCCTTTATACGTCAGGTAAGAGACGGCAACTTTGCCCAAGCCTACAAGATAATCAGCTCTTCGTCCGCACTGCCTGCAATATGCGGCAGAGTATGTCCGCAAGAGACCCAATGCGAAGGCAGTTGTATCCTCGGCAAGAAGGGAGACCCCGTTGCAATCGGAAAACTTGAACGCTTTGTTGCCGACTGGGCAAGAGATGTCAAGCTCAACTTCTCGGAAATTGCACCTGCAAAGAACAAAAAAGTTGCCGTTGTGGGTTCAGGTCCGAGCGGATTGACCTGTGCAGGCGAGCTTGCCAAGATGGGATACGATGTAACCATATTTGAGGCATTGCATACCCCGGGAGGAGTATTGGTATATGGCATTCCGGAGTTCAGACTTCCGAAAGAAAGCGTCGTAAGAGCCGAAGTAGAAAACGTAAAGAAGCTCGGAGTAAAGATAATCACCGATGTAATCATAGGACGCAGCATAACGATAGACGAACTGTTCGACAAGGAAGGATTTTCTGCCGTTTATGTTGCTTCGGGAGCAGGATTGCCTAAGTTTATGAACATTCCGGGCAAAAATCTCAACGGAGTGGTATCGGCAAACGAACTCTTGACCCGCAGCAACCTCATGAAGGCATACAAAGAAGGCTATGACACTCCTGTATATCCGGGAAAGGTTACCATAGTTGTCGGAGGCGGCAACGTGGCAATGGATGCCGCAAGAACAGCCAAGCGTCTCGGAGCAGAAGTTCACCTTGTATATAGAAGAAGTAAGGCAGAGATGCCGGCAAGAGTTGAAGAGGTCGAACACGCCAAGGAAGAGGGAATAGAATTTCACTTTATGACTAATCCGATAGAAATAGTTGGCGACGAGCAAGGCTGGGTCAAGGCAGTGAAATGTGTGAGAATGGAATTGGGAGAGCCTGATGCAAGCGGCAGACGCTCACCTATCGAAGTCAAAGGCAGCGAACACGAACTGCAAGCCGATTGTGTTGTCATGGCATTGGGAACAGCACCAAACAAATTGATAACCGACACAACCGCAGGTCTCGATTCGACCGACTGGGGCGGCATAAAGACAGACGAACACGCACAAACATCTCGCCAAGGCATCTTTGCAGGAGGCGATGCCGTCATGGGAGCAGCCACAGTCATACTCGCAATGGGTGCAGGCAAGAAAGCAGCCAAGAGCATTGACGAATATTTGCAAAGCAAGTAAGAAACTAAATCACCAAAATTGCCAAAACGTCGCAAGAAACAAACTTGCGACGTTTTTTTTATTGTGCTTAATCAGCCCGACAAGACGAAGAGTGTGGAACTGTACCCGTTTTGGGAAAGCAAAACGGCGTTCCAATGAATGAAACGCCGTTTTGGTTAATGCTCCGGGCTGATTTGTGTGTTCTGCGTTTATTGTTGCTGCATTGTCTGCATTCCTTGCGAGAGCAGTTGCATGAGTTGTTGATTGCTTTGTATCTGCTGCATGACTGCATCAAGTCCGTATCGTTGCGAAACGGAGAATACAAATGCCAACATATTGCCTGCTTGTTCGTCTATCTGACTATTGCCTGTGTTAAGGTAGTCTGACTTTATGGCATTGACGATTTGCAAGAACATTTCGATTGATTGTTCTTTTTCTCCGCTCTGTGCCAAGGCTGCGGCTTGATTCATGTTGCTCACAAGAGCGTCTATCTCGCTTCTCATCTTGTTTGCCTTGCTCACAACAAGCACCTCTGGAACGGAATCTATCTTCGATACCATTTCTTTCATGCCATATCGCTCTGCAATGTCTCTTATTTCTGCCAAGATGTAGCAAGACAATAGTTTTTCGCCTTCAACGCTGTTGGCTTTCTTACCTTTGAAGCGTTTGTAGTAGGCAAGGTGTTGCATATAGTGGTCGGCTATCTTGGTCAAGACGTCTTGTGCTGCTTTTTTGTCGCCTGCTTTGTAGAATGTCTCTGCCAAGGTGATGTCAAAACGGTCGAAGTGCAGCTTTGAGTCTGGAAATTCTTTGACTGCTTTTCGCAATACTTCCAATGCCTTGGCATTCTCACCGCTTGCAATGAGCTGGTTGGCAAGCAAGGCATGGTTTTGTCTCATGTTTCTCGAATTATTTATGCTTACTGCTTCTTCCAAATATACATCGGGGTCGTTTACTCCGCCCCAAGCGAACTTCTTGGTCATCAACTCGTAGCTCTTTTCTTTTTCAAAGGCTCCGTTTGCCTTGTAAGGGACAATGCGATATACCAATCCTTCCTGACGGACATATTCTGTGATATTAGGGAACACTTTTTGCAAGTAACGAGGGTTCATCACATATATCGGTCTCTCAAAAGCGTTAGTTCCCAAAATGTCCAAGAGCATAAGTTCGTTTCTTATCAACTGTTCGTATTTGTAGTCGTCTCTTACATTGATTGAGAACTCCACTCTGCCTTCTTGTTCATCGACCAATTCCGGAGGGTAGATACCTTTGGCTGCCATCTTTGCCTTGTCAAACGATATGTAGAAGTTGTTTGTCGGCAAGACTTTCAAAGAGTCTCCGTTTGGCTGGAACATGGTTGTCTGAGGGTTGGTCATAAGCTCTTTGAGTACGCTTCTTACGTCTTGGTAAGGGGCATCTGACGGCACAACCAACGACACATCTGCTCCAAGTCGGTAATATGACTTGTCAAGTGTGAAAGGCAGTTTGTCGGCTTGATAAACTTTGTTGTACAACTGCTCGACATACCAGTGCATTCCTGAGAGTGTGTAGTTCAGAACTCTCACATCGGTTCTTATTCCCTCAACTTCTTGTGCATACCACAAAGGGAAGGTGTCGTTGTCTCCGAATGTTATCAAAATGGCATTTGGTTCGCAACTTTCGAGATAGTTTCTTGCAAACTCTCTTGTCATATATCTGCCGCTTCTGTCGTGGTCGTCCCATTCTTGGCAAGCCATCAACATTGGTACTGCGAAGAAACAAACAACAGTTACAACGGCTGCCTTGATGTTTTCGGAGATTTTGACTTTCTTAATCCACTCATAAAGACCATAAACGCCCAGACCTATCCATATTGCAAAGGCATAGAAACTGCCTGCGTAAGCATAGTCTCGCTCTCTCGGCTGACAAGGCGGCTGATTGAGGTAAAGCACAATAGCCAATCCTGTCATGAAGAAGAGCAAGAAGACTACGAATGCGTCCTTTGGCTTTCGCCTTATATGGAACACCAATCCTGCAATTCCCAAAAGAAGAGGCAGACAGAAAAGACGGTTCTTTCCTTTGTTGTTTGCCAAATCTTCCGGCAGGTCTGTTTGTGGTCCTAATCTCCATGCGTCAATGAAATTGATACCTGTTATCCAATTTCCATGCAGAAGGTCTTTCGTTCCGTTGCTCTCAGACATTGGTTGATAAGCAGAGTAGTTCAGTCCGAAACTTTGAATATCGTTTTGTCTGCCTGCAAAGTTCCACATAAAGTAACGCCAATACATGTGGTTTACTTGGTAACGGAAGAAATATGTAAGGTTTTCTGCAAAGGTTGGTTTGCGGTCCGAGCCTTCTTTGATTCCGCTCCACATCTTATAATAGACAGGGTGGTTGCGGCTTTCGTCGTTTGAGTACATTCTCGGGAAGATTGTGGTGTTCTTTTCGTCATAGACCACCTTACCTCCCTGCCTTACCTCGATGTATTTCTTTGATACGGTGTCTTTAATGTACTTCGGGCTGCCGTCTTTTTGCTCAATCGGGGTTGCGTTGTAGTATTGTCCGTGGAACAAAGGAGTGTCTCCATATTGCTCTCTGTTGAGATAGGTAAGCAATGCGGTGGCATCTTTCGGAGCGTTCTCGTTTATAGGTGTGTTGGCGTTGGCTCTGATGACCAAAACCAAGAATGTGGTGTATCCCACAAGGATAAAGAGAAGCGAAAGGATTGATGCGTTCAATATAGGCTTGTTCTTCTTTGTCGAATAGTACAATCCGAAAGCTATTGCGGCAATCAAGAGAACGAAATAGACTATTGTTCCTGTGTTGAAAGGTGCATTCAACGAGTTGGTGAAGAATATTTCAAACTTGCCTGCAAGGATTACGATGTATGGAACAACAAAGTAGAGTATGAATGCGACCAAAAGCATCGATATAATGCCGACAAGAACAAATTTTGTCTTCTTGTGTTTCTCCACATTTGGAAATTTCTTGAAGTAATAGACGTAAGTAACTGCCGGAATGGCGAGCAGGTTAAGCAAATGGACGCCTATGGAAATTCCTATCAGAAATGCAATGAGCAGAAGCCAGCGTAGGTTGTGAGAATCATCTGCCTGACTTTCCCATTTGAGGATTGCCCAAAACACAATGGCGGTAAAGCAAGAACTCATCGCATATACCTCGCCTTCTACTGCCGAATACCAAAACGTATCCGAGAAAGCATACGCCAAACTGCCCACAAGTCCGCTGCCAAATATCGCAATCATTTGTGCAGTCGTCATTTCCTCCGGCTTCTTGACGAATTTCTTTGCCAACATCGTGATTGACCAGAAGAGGAAAAGGATTGTAAATCCGCTGCAAATCGCACTCATTGCGTTGATTGTGTAAGCAATCTTGGTTACATCGCTGCCTGCAAGGTTTGAAAACAAAGAGCCGATAAGCTGAAAGGTAGGAGCTCCGGGAGGGTGTCCTACTTGGAGTTTGTCGGCTGTTGCAATGTACTCACCGCAATCCCACCACGATGCGGTAGGTTCGGCAGTGAGAAGATAAACTACGCTTGCCACAAGGAAAACACCCCAGCCAAGCACATTGTTAATCAAATTATATCTTTTCATTTGTCGATATTGATTGTTAATTTCTTTGTCTTGTTACCACTGAACTTTTTTTCGCTTTATCGGCATGGTCATACATCTTGCTCCTCCGCCTCCGCGTGGAAGTTCTGCTGCCTCAAAGGTTACCACAAAGCGGTCGTGAGCGTGCATATCTTCCTTTCCGCTACACACATCTTCGGCTCTAAGCACATCAAAGCCTGCATTGTTCAAGGCTTCTATGGTATGAGTATTGCGAGCATAGCCCAACACCTTTCCTTCTCCGAGAGCAAAGAAGTTAGCTCCCGAATGCCACTGTTCTCTTTGCTGATACCAATTGTCGCTTCCGCCGCACAACACCGGCTCAAAGTCAAATCCCAAGTGCTTTGTGGCTTCAAGGAAGTTTTCTCTTTCGTGATAATGAATTTGACCATTGTCTATCTCGATATGAGTGGTGTGATAGCCGCTGTGAGAGTTCAAGATAATCGGTGCATACGCCATACACTTGTTTTGAGAAAGCATTGTAAACACCATATCCAAGTGAATAAAAGACTCTGGCGAAGTCGGAAGTTCTTGAACTATGATATGCTGAATGTTTTTGCGAGAAGCAAAGTATTTTGTCAAAAATTCTATTCCTTGTTTGTTGGTTCTGCTTCCGTTTCCTATGAAAAGCACATCTTCTCTTGCTATCAAAACATCGCCGCCTTCGGTATGCGACCCTTCACTTAGCTTGGGATTGATTGTTGTTGCTCCGAAAATGTTTTTGAAAATAGCTTCCATGATATAGCTTTCGCGGTCTCTGACATCTGTACTCATCGAATGAATAAGCACTTGGTCATAAACCGACGACGAAGCATCGCGAGTAAAAAACAAATTGTACAACGGATTTAGCATATATCTGCCTTTGGCAAATTCTTTTGGGTGAACGCCCTCAATATAAGGATAACCTTCGATGAGAAAGTTTGCCAAAACATTTGCAGGTTGCTCCGACAATTCTACAAAAAGGAATTGTCTCTCTTCCTTTGTAAGGATTTTATCAAGCAAGTCTGCCTTTACGGTTTTATTTTCCAAAACCTCAGTCAGCAAATCAACAACTTGGTATGTCTTTGTCCACTTTGACAAAACCCCCTCAAAGTTTGAGTACTCTTTTCGGGCAATGTTAAGATTTAACAAGTCGCTGTATAAAGCCTCATGAATGTTTTCGGGAGTCATTCGCTCGATCTCCACTCCCGGAGTGTGAAGTACTACGCCTTCAAGCTGTCCTATTTCTGAATTTACTTCTATGAAATCCATAAAATGATATATTGGTTACACATAGTTGCGAGTTTGATACGCCCTCACAACGAAACTGCAAATGTAAGACTTTTTTTTGAAAGCAACAAATCTAAACGGGAATGGAGGCTATTAACTTTTTGACATACTCGTTTGAAGAGTTGTAATACAGGCTGTCGGCTTCGTCTTGTGCCATCATCTTTCCGCCTCTGATAACCATCATTCTGTCTGAAACATACTTGACTACTGCAAGGTCATGCGAGATAAAAATGTAAGTCAGTCCCATATCCCTTTTCAAATCGGACAAAAGGTTCAAAACTTGTGCCTGAATGCTCACATCTAAAGCCGAAACCGACTCATCGCATATCACAATTTTGGGATTTAGTATCAAAGCCCTTGCAATTCCGACCCTCTGTCGCTGCCCTCCCGAGAACTCGTGTGGATAACGATTGAAGAAAGAAGCCTCCAAGCCCACCTTTTGCATCATGTCAATCACCATTTGTCTGCGTTTTTTCTCATCAGGCTCTACTTTGTGTACTTTGAGCGGTTCTTCAATCGCCTCTCCTATCGTTATTTTGGGATTGAGAGACGAGTAAGGGTCTTGAAAAATAATCTGAATTTGCTTTCTGAGTTCTTTGAGTTCCGATTTGGAAACATTGCTTATCGATTGACCTTTATATATAATGTTGCCCGATGAGGTTTGAATTAGTTTCATTATTGCCCGTCCTATGGTTGTCTTTCCCGACCCCGATTCTCCCACAAGTCCCAAGGTCTCTCCCTCATACAAATCGAAGCTCACCTTGTCCAAAGCCTTAAAAACCTTGGTACTTTTGCCAAAAAAGTTGCGAGAAAGCACATACTCTACTTCCAAGTCTTCAACCTGCAAAATCGGAGCTTGAGAATATATCTTTTCGTGCAACAGCTGCCTTGCTTGTTTACTCTCTGAACGTGTGTTTATAGTCTTTCCGCTCAAATAATCATCGACTGTCGGAAGACGCAACGGACGAGTATCAATCGGAGGTCGGCAGGCAAGCAAACCCTTGGTGTATGGGTGAGAAGGAGAATTAAAAATCTTATCCTTGTCTCCTTGTTCGACAATCTCACCTTTATATATTACAGCAATGGTGTCAGCAATCGAGTGAACGATACCGAGGTCATGAGAAATAAAGAGAACACCCATGCCATATTTTTGCTGAATGGACTTTATCAAATCGAGAACAGCCTTCTGCACACTCACATCAAGAGCCGTGGTAGGCTCGTCTGCAATCAGCACATCGGGCTTGCAGGCAACCGCCATTGCAATCATCACTCTCTGTTTCTGACCTCCCGAAAGTTCGTGTGGATATGAGTTGAAAGCCTTATCGACATCGGGCAGCAGCACCTCTTCAAACAACTGCTTTGTCTGCTTTTGAGCCTGAGCTTTTGAACATTTGCTATGTTGCAATATCATCTCCATGACCTGTTTTCCGCAACGCTTGACAGGATTGAGCGAGGTCATGGGTTCTTGAAATATCATTGCGATTTTGCTTCCGCGATATTTTCGCATCTCCTTCTCTTCAAGCTGCAACAAATCTACCAACGAATTGAAAACAATGCTTCCCGAAGTTATTTTAGCATGATTTTTGTCCGACAAACCCATGATCGCAAGAGCCGAAACGCTCTTTCCCGAGCCTGATTCGCCCACCAAACCGAGAGTTTCGCCCTTTTTGAGAGAAAAAGTCACTCCTTTGACAACTTTTCTCACCTTTGAGTGCGAACTAAACTCCACATGAAGATTTTCAACCCTCAATATTTCCTCACCTCTCTGTGTATCAATCATTAAAATATTGCTTTTAGTAAAACCTCTTTAAGCTCCGAGAGCATCTTTCACCCTGCAAAAATAGTTCAAATGGCACAAAAAACAACATTTTCGCAGAAAAATTCTCGAAAAAATTTTGTCAGAACAAAAAAACATAGTACCTTTGCACTCGCAAAAGGGGGATTGAGACGATAGACAAAACAATGAGTTTTCTATTTCCCCGATGGGATTGTCCCGTGGTGTAATGGCAACACATCTGATTTTGGTTCAGACATTTCAAGTTCGAGTCTTGACGGGATAACAAAACGAAACAGACGGATTAAATCCGTCTGTTTTTTGTTTTATAACCGCATATCTCCGATAATTTTCTAATAAACAAAAAAGGAGACGCCTGACAGGTCAGGCGTCTCCCAATATCTCCCACTATCCGGAGTTTACTCTTCTTGTAAAAATACTAAGAATAGATAAACGGCAGCGATAATGCACGTTGCCACAAATCTTCGTTATTTGTAATCGACTTCAAGACTGCTGATGAGTTCACATAAGATGAGAAACTCTTCGATTGACTTTGCAACAATTCAACCAACTGACCATACTTTGCATGATACTCGTTGTGATTGTTCACAAGACCAAAACATTGAACAATCGGCAAGGCAAGCGTTTTGATTGCAAAGCCGTTGTTCTCTGCAAGTAGGTTATTTATCGCATCTGAAAAATATCTCTCTACAATCTGCTTGTTTTCGGTCGGATTTTCCAACCACAAAGCAATCGCTTCCCACTTCATTATCAACGGAAAAGGATACTCCGAATTGTAAGATGACAGAGATTGCAAATCAACACAAGGCAGTGTTGTCTTACCATTTGTATGCAATTCCAATGCTCTCAATTTACAATACAGCAGCAAAGTCCACAAATCTTCAAAATTCTTATCCTCTGCATATCTTTCGGGCGTTTTTTTGCTCACAGCCTCAAAGTCTGTTCGGCAAGCCTCAATATCACCCTTGCGATGATGAAGACAGAAAAGATACGAATCGGTTCTTGTATTTGACTTTATGGCATATTCTTTGGAAAGAACAAAGTACTCTTCGGCTTGGACAATATCTCCTGTATAAGCGTATGTCTGAGCCAGAGTGCCAAGCAAAGCTACCATTGGTTCATCTTTAACCTTTCCTCCCTCATCTTTCAAAAATTCAATCGCACTGACAATCTTCTCGTGTTGAGAGTAACATTGTTCTATAGACTGTACGAAGCCTTCAAAATTGTACCCATTAAAATAAATCTGCGATTGCCTCAAAACAAAGCTGACTTTTTTCTCCCAACGTCTCAATGCTCTTGTCTCCGAATTAACATCTACGTTTTTGAGCATATCATCAAACATAGCTGCATCAATCGGCATTGACACCTCTCCTATATGAGAATAATACTCCACAAAACGAGTTTGCATCTCTATGCGTTGTTCACCTTTGAGGTACTGTCCCTTGGTATTCTTAAACTCATTCAAGAAGCAATCAACCAATTCTCTTGCTTTCACAAGAGATGATGAGGTACTGCGACTTTCAATTTTCAATTTAAGGAACTCGTTAAACGAATCCCAAGCCATCACATACTCATCTCTGTCTTTTCTCAAATCTTTGATGATGCCGCTTGCTTGAGGCATATTAGAATAAATTTCATTCAAGACCTCTTGAAATACACAATTCAAAGCCGACAAAGGATATTGTTTTGCCATTTTCACAACATCTACCCTTTCAGTAAACATTCTGCAAGAAGTTTCAACAATCTCCGCTCCTATGGCACATCTGTCTTTTCTTACAAATCCGCACACCAAGTCGGCAAGATTGATATAGAAAGAAGATGTGTCAGACTTGAAGTTTATCCTGAGTGCTACTCCTTTGTTTGTTGCATAACCTTGCACTCTGCTCTCAATCTGCTGCTTTAACATATTGTGATAATCTGTAAACTTCAAGTTTTTCACATCTTCTTGTAGCACGCCCCACACCTTATCACTTCTGTTATCCAACCAAACTTCGACCTCCGAACCCTCCTCAAAAGGATAATCATTCAAAAACCGCTCTATCACCACCACAACTGCAATCAACCACCAATTTTGATTGTTGGCAAACATTGTCGGCTTATCTTTTGACACATATACCTTCTTGGCAAAGCCCAAAAGATTGTTCTTGCATATCTCGACCTGACTTTCATTCAATTTATTGAAATGGAAGCGAGCCTTGTCGTCAATATCTTCGTTGGTCTGCAGCAATTCTTGTATGTTATTCGGAACAGGTTCGGGAAAGCCAAATTCTCGATACATCTTTTGATATGCTTGTTTAAGTGTCAATTCATTTGCTTCAACAACCACACCGCAAGCAAACGAGCCGTTGCTTCCTATTGAAAAATTACCAAACTCATCTATTGCCAATATATACTTTGCCATAACTTATTTCTGTTTTAGTTTCTCAAATTCCAAATATCCTCTTTTCGCAATGTTATATCCTGCAATACCATCATTTGAGTGCATTATTCCCTCGCTCTTAAATCCGCAACCATTTGAACAAACCTCGGTATGCTTCAACTTTCCCTTTTCGCAAACAGGGCAATTTTGGCTTGTTCCGCTCGGATCGACAAAGCAGATATTTCCGATATGCAAAAATGGAACATTATTTTTACCTTCTTTGTTGTTATCCTTTTCTCTGAACATCAAGATATTTTTGATTGGAGGCACAAGTCCCTTACCTTGGAACTTTTGATACAACTTCCTTTCCAACAATCTATAAATATTTCCGGAGAACTTCTCCAAGTCTTGTTCCACCTTGCCAACTCCAAAACCCTCGCTGACAACAAGTCCCTCTCCGCCAAATTTCTCTTTATATCTTGCATAAAGAAAATCAATCACACCAATAACATTAGCCACCAACGATGACTTTGTCTGTCTCAAATTCAAATCCAATTCCTCATCTGATATGGCACGCACATTATATCTGTTCAATTCTGCCTTAATCTCATCTTGGCTCATCAAACAATCGAAATCCTTTCTGAACTTAAACACATTTCTAATATCAAAAACATCTACAACTTTTTCAACCTCACCGGCATTTGTACAAACTGCATAGAGAACAATATCTGCAAAATTTCCCTTTCTTCTGCACTTTTCATAAACATTTTCAAAGACATTATTTGCCACTTCTTTACCATTCCAACGGTCGTAAATCCATGCCACATACTTATGCTTATCTGTTTCAGAAAGTTTCTCATACTCCTTATTGTCTGTATTCAGATAGTCAATGAACTTTATGCGTTCTGCCTCCGACAACTCCTCACTACGCTTTAGTTCTATTTCGACGCTTCCCTCTGCCAACTGGTGTTCCATCATTGCATAGATATTTCTTTGAGCATGACGCTTCCACAAGTTAAACAACGACACCACATCACCATTTGTAACAATATGACCGCTAATCACCTTTGCAGTACTCAAATCCAAAGTCAAAAGATTTTTTCTTTCAAAAAGGTGTTCAAACATTGTTTCATACTCCTGATGACTTTTGCCAAAGGTACGACAATACAAGTCTTCTTTGATAAAATAAGACGGATTTTGCACAACTCTTCTGTCTATTCCTTTAATGTCTTTTTCCTTGTACTTCAAATCCCTTATTGTGAGCGTAGGGAAACCAAACTCATCAACCTTTCTCAACATCTCAAACGTTGCATCGTTTGACCCTTGGGCAAATTGAGGAAGATAAACTCCCAAGGTCGATAGTTCCACCTCTCCGTTATCAATTCCGAGAGCAAAACGGAAATTCTCTTTGAGGACTTCTCTGTTAAAGTCCTCAACAATTTTCTTCTCATCTTCTTCGGCAAGGAACGAAAGCTCACGTCCCGGAGAGTTGCTTCGCTCGGTAAATCGAGTAACCAAAGTCATTTGTTCATGCAAATAACGATTTCGTTGAGTGCTGTCTGCACCATATTTTGCAACTCTGCTCGACTTTGGTTTGCGATACAACAATGTTATCTCCGGACATAGTCTGACATCAAAGTTGCTATCCTCATTCTCCTCGCTCCAAAACTCTTTCCAAATACGAGTATGCATCTTGTCAGAATACTCAAACACATTTTCTTTATCCTTGCAGCTTTCCTCATGTCTCAAATCCAAAGAAGTAATATCAAACACCTGTGCTGCACATTCGCTCTTCAAAGCCTCAATAATGTGAGTATTAACCGTAAACATACGCTTATAGCTGACCCTTTCGAGAGCAACCTTAAAGTCGTCCAAACAATCAAAATCTACATTCAACACTTCCTCTCTCAACTCTTCTTTGGATATGCTCAACATTCTACCTGCCGTCCTTGAGCTTAACACATCTTTGTAAAACTCAATCTTCTTTTGTTCATCTCCTTTCAAATCGAACTCTCCCGCAATAAACTTTCCTTCAGAGGAGTACTTGCGACTAAACTCTGCCTCATTTCTCAAATCCCAATAGAACTTATTTGCTCCGCTCTCAATATTGCTGAAACACAACTTTTGCAAACTTCTGAACGAAAAGCTCTCAAACCAAAATAGTTTGGTATTGCTTGTCTTATCCTCCGACTCTTTCAATCTTATTCTCAATTTACTTGCTTTCTCTTTCGGAACAAGTACAAGTTTATGCCTGTTGCCACTCTGCAATATCATTGCCCAATAGCTTATCATCTGGCTCTCGTTCCTTTCTTTCTCTATACCTTTGAGTTGGGCATACAGTCTTCCGTGTTGTTGAGCAACTTTTCGATAAAATTTGGCAAACTTCTTATACTCAACAAACCTGTTTTTTGTCTTTTGGCAGGCTTCACTTAACAAGTCTCCTCTTTGCTTTTTCAAACGATTGATTTGAGTTCTCAATTCTCTTTGTTTGTCTTGATTGCGTGTTTGATTTCTTTCTGTTGCAGTTTCCTCAATCTCTTCCGAAAGCTCAAAATACTCATCAAAATCCTCCTCCGATATTCTGTCAAAGAGATACAAACCACTCTCTTGCAAAGAGCTGTAACTTTCTGCCGACTGTATCATCTCGCTAAACTTAGCCCTTTGAGTTGCCAAAATATTCTTGAGTATCTGTCGCAAATTGGCATAATCTTCAATATCCCTCATCGGCATCTCTCCGAGCAACAGTTCTTTACCTTTTGCCCTACGTTCTACATCCGCTCTTATAGCATTCCACAATTCTATACTTTCCCTCGTTCTATTCTGACCAAAAAACCAATCCTCGCACCTTCTCCAATCAACCTTCAATTTCTTATTTATATCGTCAATCTTATGTGTGTAGTCAACAGGTCTTTTGTTGATAGTATAAAAATTAAAGCTTGCCTTTGCAATCGGGTAACCCTTTGACTGTTCGGGAAGGTAGCTCTGCACACCCAGCTCCAACAAGTTTAGCAATTCTTTTCCTTGTTGTTTCAATCTCAAGCTGAGTTCTCCATTTTCTTGTTTGTCTGTTGTGTTCTCGACCAACGACACAAGCAAAGGTAATCCGCCTTTTGTCTTCAATCGTCCGAGAAGCAAGGCAATTTTAGCCCTGTCCACTCTCTCATGATGCTCTCTTGATACAACATCTTGCAACTTCTCATAAACATCTACAACATCATCACGCACCTCAATAATTCTGTCCGACACTTTATAATCACTCAAAGTATGTTGTATTCTTGGTCTTTTCCTTTTGCGATTATTATTTTTTTGAATATCCTCTGCCTGCTTTTCTTTATACATGAACTCGGCAAGCTGCTGCTTTGCATGAGTTTTCATCCACTCACTCTTGACTACAATTTCGTCGTTGATTTTGACTGATCCATTTTCTCTTTTAAAGAACAAATACTTGTTAATGTTGTCCAAATAATTTTTCAACCTGCCGGAGAAGTCCACCAAACCGAACTCACCTTCAATATTCAAGGCATCAATCTTGTCTTGAATACTTGCATTTTGTCCGTCTGCTTGTAACTTAAATCTGATAAATCTGTTACTTCTTATTGTTTCCATATTTGTTGAATTAGTTTTTATTTAATATTTATTTTTCGATTTTGATACACATCCAATTCCAAGTATCTTTTTTCTTGTTGTAAGTCCAAGCTGCAACAGCATTGACTTCTTCCTTGTTTTGGAGAGCATACTTTTTCACCTTGTCCGGACCCACATAGCAGTTACCTCCTTCGGCTCTGATGAAAGCAAAATCCTTTCCCTCCGTTCTCAGCACTTTTCCCTCTATCTTTTTGACGTATGGCAAAGGCTTCAAAGACGCAATATCGACCCTTTCGGCAGCAAGTATTTTTATTCCTTTGCCACCATTTTCCACCCACTTAACACAGAGCAAATCACCTTGCTTTGGAACAAATCCCACTTCTTTGAATTTCACTGCTGTTGTTTTCTCTTTTGCATAGACGATAAATGCTCTCTTTGTATTACAATCTACATTTGTAACCACGGCGATGCTTTCGTTTGCACCTCTGTTTAATATACTGTCAGTCGGCAGGCGATAATCAATCGGGTCAGAACTGTCAGCTTCATAGTCTCTATACCATGAAGACGTAACATAACTGATAATTTCAGCATTCAATTTCCAGCCTTCTGCCTTTCTGCTCTCTATTACTTTGGAGATTTGAAACTTGGCACGAGCAAAATCATTCTTGGTAAGATAATAGCTCATAAGCTCCAATCGCACCTTGCAGAGAAACTTTTCTTCCGTCTTGCAGTGAGACGCTCTCAAAAGGCAAGCCAACCACATACCCTCGTTTCCTGAATATATTTCACTAATAAACTGCCACACCCAAAACTCCGAACGCCTTGCTCTGATAAAATAAATCAAACCATCAAGCATTTGCTCTGTATCGGCACTAAGGGCAAGCATAAGTTTGGCACAATAATATCCCGGATACATCATGTCTTTATGCTCCTGAGCCAAGCGTTCCAATCGCGGCACAAAGTCCCTTATCTTCTGCTTGTCGTTCAACTTCAATAAAGCCTTGGAATAAGCAATCGCCACACTCTCGGCAGTGGAAATCACCTCTCTTCCCCTATCTGTCTTATATTTCTGATAATCTTCGGGCAGAAGATTATCAAGCTGCCACCACTCGACAAACGCAACCAAATTGTCCCAACCCTTCTTCTTACAACACTCCTTGAGAAAATACGAGTATTCTTTTGATGGTGCAAAGGTATAATGCCCTGCAATGGCAAAAACTTTGTCCATTATATCGAAGCGGTCGTCAGAGCAACATTTGACTATTTCGCTCAACAACCTCAACAAACTATTTGAGACTATTTCGTCACTTTCAGTCTTTATAAACGACAAGTTATCTATTTCGTCCAATCGAGATAGTGCATTCTGAAGATTATTGCCGGCAATGTCTGCTCTTGCAGAATAGTACAACACCCAGAACATCGCTCTCTGCGACCAGATATTCTCCGGATTAAGGGTCATATCTTGACAAGCCGCAGCATAGGCTTCTGAAAGTCTTCCCTCCTTACACATTGAAGTGATTTCTGTTATCTTTGCCATTACTCAAACCGCCTTTTTATTTCTTCAATCAGCAAACTCAACTCTTGGTCGTTTGCTCCTATTAACGACATCGGCTTTGCGTATGTTACAAAACCCGACTTGTCAATATAAACTTTCAAATAGGACTTTGTATTGCTTGTGGCAAAATAAAATACACAACTATAGTCTTCGGGGTGTTCTGCCACATTGGTCAATCTTACTCCCGTTGCCTTGCACGCAGCAGCCACCAAGTCATAAATATTGCCATAAACCTCTTGGGAAGATATGTATTCAAACTCTGACGATATTGCACTCTCGTCATCTATCAACTTGCACACATCGGCACTATACTTTGATGCCTTGGCTGCAACAGCCTTGCCAAACACTCCGCCCTTTTTGTATCTCACATCATATCGCTCCACACCATCGGGAGTTTGAACCATATAGCTCTCCATATATTGACTGCTCTTCACGCTTACAAGACTGTAAGCAGTACCTTTCATGTTGTCAATCACACAGCAACACTTTGCGTGCAGAAAGTCCGGAGCAAACTCATCATGAAACGCAGACTTCTTTTCGCTTCTTATCACCCTGCACTCTTCACTTATCTTTGAACACAAACCAATGCTGTCTATTCTAAACTTTGAAAAAGGTGTGATACTCTCATAATTTACAAAATAGAGATGCTTGGTTGCACGAGTAATCGCAGTGTATGTCCACTTCAAACAATCATCACTCAATCCGGTGCGAGAACTAAAATCAACAAACACATTTCCCCATTCTCCACCTTGGCACTTGTGTCCTGTAACGGCATAACCAAACTTGGCTCTCAGACAGTTATAGAATTCATCATCTCTCAACTTGTCTGCAAATTCCTGAGATCGAGGGTCTAACTGCGGGTGTCTTATACGAAAATCTATAAACAGAGCATTATACTCTTCTATTGTCAAAGAAGCGTTTGAATTAAACAGCAAGTCCAAATATAACCAACACCACTCGTCTTGATTGGTTATCTTGATACGGATAAAGTTCAATGGGAAGTACTCTTTCTCTGCAACACCGCCCTTATCTACCATGATAGGAATATTCCGAGAGACTATACTGCCGACCTCTGCCACTTCGACAAAGTCGCCGTTCATCTTTTCCAACTTATAGTTGTTCTGCACAACCACCAGCACCTCTCCCACATTCAGAGAAAATATAGCGTCTCCAAAAAGCTTCTGCCTTATATCAACATTATACCCTCTCACCTGTTCGTTGGTAAAGGCAATCAACACACAGTTGTTTCTTCCCGAGGCTTGTCGCTCTGCAACATATCTTTCGACAAGAGTACCGTCGGCTAATTGTTCTACCTCGCCGGGTTTGATTGTCATAGCGAAGCTATTGCGTTGGCAGCTGTTCAACACCCTTCTCACACTCATCGCATTTTGAAGTATGGCACTCATGCCTCCCTGCCTGACCACCTCGGTCAATTCTGCCTCGCACACATCTAAACTCTTTGCCCAAAAGTACTCTGCATTCAGAGCCTCCGACCTATCTTCACCCACAGGTGGCAGCTGTGCAGGGTCTCCGACGAAGATAATCTTTCCTCCAAAAGGCAAACGGGCAAAAGTAAGCAGGTCGTTCATCAAGTTGTCTGTACCAAACCGGAAAAGCTCATGTTCGACAACATGAGAGACCACCATCGATGCCTCATCTACTATGACAACTCCGCTTGAGGGAGATTGTTTGAGTGCGAAATGATATTTATAATCATCACACTTTCCTTCATAGCTGATACGATAATCGGAATAAATCAATTTGTGAATGGTGGTGGCAGGAAGACCCACCTTGCTTTGCAACACACGAGCTGCCCTCCCTGTGGGAGCAGCCAACCAAAACTCTTTCTTTGAGGCAATCATGCCACAAATGTTCCTGATGATAGTCGTCTTTCCCGTACCTGCATATCCTCTGAGAATAAATACAGGACAATCACTCGACAAGAACGACTCCACATCTGCCAAAACTTGTTCTTGTTGTTCTGTTAGTTTCATACTTATTTCTTATCTGATGCAAAAACTATTACCATGCTCATTCGAGGTTAGTGATTATACATTCAGACATTTGATTTTGCAAAGGTACAAAAATAATTCAAATAAAATCAAATCGGCGAAAAAATTATCTCGAAAATTGCAACATTCCTCTCTTACAAGTCAAAAAAAATACTTATCGCTAACAAAATACAATTCAATATCTTAGGCTGACAAAATCAACAATTTGGCAATACGAGAAAAATCGAAAAAAATCAAAACGCCGTCTTATTCAAAAATATTTACTATCTTCGCACCGGCTTTTGTCGAGATATTGAAACAACAGGATTAAAAAAATGAGCTTTCCAAGTTGTTCCGACAAGTAACACTGATGATTTTTATGCAGAGTAAAGCATTACGATAGTTTGTTTCAGTGATACTTATAAATATCGGATGTAAGACCACTTGAATTTCTACTCATGTAGATCGAGATGTCTCTGTTGAATTTAGATCCACAGGATGTAAGACCACTTGAATTTCTACTCATGTAGATCTCTTTTTGGTTTTTATAGACTTCGGTTAATGATGTAAGACTACTTGAATTTCTACTCATGTAGATCCCGAAAAAATCCATCCAGTTACGCCACAAGGATGTAAGACCACTTGAATTTCTACTCATGTAGATCGTTACTTCTTCTAAGATTGTTATTTCGGTAGATGTAAGACCACTTGAATTTCTACTCATGTAGATCTCTCTGTATGTTTTTGATTGTTTATTATTTAATGTGAGACCACTTGAATTTCTACTCATGTAGATCCAGCCATAAACACCTCGCTTGATGCACCTGATGTAAGACCGCTTGAATTTCTACTCATGTAGATCTGTAACCAATTTTAACCTTGATATGCCTCAAATGTAAGACCACTTGAATTTCTACTCATGTAGATCTACTTAGTACTTTATAGTACAAATTAAAAGAATGTAAGACCACTTGAATTTCTACTCATGTAGATCGCCATTTAAGTCTTAATTACAATAGTCGTAAATGTAAGACCACTTGAATTTCTACTCATGTAGATCTAGTCTTTATAGAATAGTTCTGAATCATTTAATGTAAGACCACTTGAATTTCTACTCATGTAGATCGTAAATTGTTATAATCCTCAAATGTCCTCAAATGTAAGACCACTTGAATTTCTACTCATGTAGATCTCATCATTGGAGCTTAGCAATAAGTTAGCGAATGTAAGACCACTTGAATTTCTACTCATGTAGAAATATAAAAGCACCGATAGAGGTGTTATGTTTTCGGCTGAAAGTCCAAAAGAAATCGGCTCGGGGCAAAGCGTAAGTGTAGCCCCAAGTTGATTATATCATATAATTTTCACTTCTTTTGTCGCTGTTTTTGTGGTCGATTTGGCAAATATTCGACCGACAAAGGTCATTGATTGAGGTTTCTCAAGGGTAATTTTCAGATTTTTATTGCGGCACTTTGTCGCAATAATTTGCAAAAACTTATTGCAAGTTGTTCCAAGTTGTTCCAAGTTGTTTCACCCTCTTGGAAGTTATATATTTTGTGCTGTATCTTTGCAAGCGAAAACCAAGAAACGTTGCAACAATCAGAAGTTTTCAAATGAAGTAACAACAGTATTAAACACAAAAAAAAGATTTAAACTATGGCAATTGAATATGTAAGAATCAAAAGAATGGTCTCCGTAGGCAGCAACCCCGGAGAGAAATTTCAAGCTCGCATCAAGCGTTCGCACATGATAGACGAGAAAGACCTTTGCGAAGAGATAACTCAAAGCACCACCCTTGCAAGAGGTGAAGTCCGATTGGTTATCGAACAGTTGCAATACCACATCGTAAAGCACGCAAAGAACGGCGAGAGTGTAAAACTGAAAGAATTGGGCATCTTCTACCCTGCCATTTCGGCAAAGGCTGTCAATACGATAGATGAAGTAACGCCCGAAACAATCACTCGCAAGTTTCTCAAATATCGACAGAATGTAACAACTCGCAAAGAAATGAACGATACACCCGTCAAGCTCGCAAATATGCAAATTGCAGGTTTGCAAAGCTGATACTCTTCAATCAACATCAATTAACCTCAATAACGAGCGGTCTGACAAACGAACAGACCGCTCGTTCTTTTTTGCAATATTCTTGTTACAATTCCCAAATATGTCTATCCTATCAAACTTTCGCTATTTCCGTCATAAAGAACAGCATTTTTTGAGACACAATCTCTGCTCGTATTTGCATAACAATAAACACAAAAATGTCGGCAAGTATTATACATTCCTATATCTTTACTAACCATACAGCCACAAGCAAGTCTCTGACCTTTATCTTTCATGGCTGCAGCTATTTTTTCCTTTCGTGGAGCAGATTGTCCGAAAAGATCTCTTTCCGGCAAATAGCCTGTGTTGAGGTAATAAACGAAATCCTCGTCATCTGCAAACGCCATCTTCATCAACTCTCCGTCAATGCAGCGATTATGCTCTATTCCGTAAGAAGCATAATCTACATCTTCGCCACAAGTAGCCATTGTTACCTCCCAACCTTCAGCTTTCCATGCTTCACGAATTTTGACCAATCCTTCAACTATTTCAAGTCTTTGAGCATTTGTCATTTCGGCAGAAGCAACAGTTTCGGTCGAAAAACAAGACGTTTCCTTAACCATATTCCTCTGTACTTTCCGATAGGCATTGACATCAACAAAGCTAAAAACGAGCTTTTCACAAGCACCCTTCAACATCTTGCCCACATTCCAAATTCTTTCAAGCAAGATTGCAGGAGTTAATTTTTCGGTAACAATAAGAGGGTCAAATCTCCATATCACACGTTGTTTGCCAATCATGCGAGATAGTTCTCTGAACGTCTCAATCCTCTCTTCCACAGACGGCACGTTTGGTTCAAAGCCTTCTTTGACATAGTCATTCAATGTTACTTGAAAATAGTAATGAATTCCCATCTCATCTAACTTATGCAAATATGGAAGTATTGGTTTGGGATTTTTTGTCCAAAACACAATAGCCTTACACCTGCGGAACGATACATATACAGGTTTTTGATTAAATGGATTATACCAAACACAATAACCTCTTTCCAAACGATTAAAAAACCATTTTGCATAAAATGCAGGTATATCGGTCGAGCGACTTGCCGAAATAACAACAGGTGTCAAAGCCTCAACCACGTCTCCGTTGTCCGTAGTTATTTTAACTCTATCCCATGCCATATTTATCTGCTATTTGAGAATTATCATCATTCTGTGATTAGTTTTGTAGTGTTCTCTATCACAGCATTCATATCTTCTCTTCCATTTTAAGAGCAAAGAACTACGACTGCAGAACACGCCAGCAACAATCGCTCTCGCATCTTCCATTGTATATTCAGAAATCAATAGATTATGCATAGATGTTCATTATTCTCTTTTCAAATTGCAAAGGTATAAAACTTTCATCGTAAACCTCACTTTGCAAGCAGTTTTTCAGCATCATTCCGACATTTGCAGAAAACTAATTGTCAAAATCTCACTGTTGAAAATATCAAAGTAGTTTTTGGAATGGTTGAGAGATTATTTACCCTTAAGCAATGAAGACTTTGTCATCATCTATTCGGAGAAAGGTTGTTATAGTTTTATACTTTACAACATCAATTAGGTTTCCGCAAGCAAATTATTTAACATTTGACCTCATTTTAAGCCGAAATGCCGGCGATTTTTTGAGGTCGGTCGGTGGTCGGGTCGATTTTTTCGAGTATTTGAACGTTAAGCAATTATTTGAGTTTCAGGTGTTTGCAAAATAAGTGTTGATTTGGGTGAAATAAGTGAGGCTTTTTTTGAAAA